>NZ_CP083746.1:4145000-4430000 GCF_020151015.1 Pseudomonas sp. p1(2021b) | reverse complement strand
CCAAGGCTAAATACTACTGACTGACCGATAGTGAACCAGTACCGTGAGGGAAAGGCGAAAAGAACCCCGGAGAGGGGAGTGAAATAGAACCTGAAACCGTATGCGTACAAGCAGTGGGAGCCTACTTTGTTAGGTGACTGCGTACCTTTTGTATAATGGGTCAGCGACTTATATTCAGTGGCGAGCTTAACCGAATAGGGGAGGCGTAGCGAAAGCGAGTCTTAATAGGGCGCTTAGTCGCTGGGTATAGACCCGAAACCGGGCGATCTATCCATGGGCAGGTTGAAGGTTAGGTAACACTGACTGGAGGACCGAACCGACTACCGTTGAAAAGTTAGCGGATGACCTGTGGATCGGAGTGAAAGGCTAATCAAGCTCGGAGATAGCTGGTTCTCCTCGAAAGCTATTTAGGTAGCGCCTCATGTATCACTCCAGGGGGTAGAGCACTGTTTCGGCTAGGGGGTCATCCCGACTTACCAAACCGATGCAAACTCCGAATACCTGGAAGTGCCGAGCATGGGAGACACACGGCGGGTGCTAACGTCCGTCGTGAAAAGGGAAACAACCCAGACCGTCAGCTAAGGTCCCAAAGTCATGGTTAAGTGGGAAACGATGTGGGAAGGCTTAGACAGCTAGGAGGTTGGCTTAGAAGCAGCCATCCTTTAAAGAAAGCGTAATAGCTCACTAGTCGAGTCGGCCTGCGCGGAAGATGTAACGGGGCTCAAACCATGCACCGAAGCTACGGGTATCACCTCAGGGTGATGCGGTAGAGGAGCGTTCTGTAAGCCTGTGAAGGTGAGTTGAGAAGCTTGCTGGAGGTATCAGAAGTGCGAATGCTGACATGAGTAACGACAATGCGAGTGAAAAACTCGCACGCCGAAAGACCAAGGTTTCCTGCGCAACGTTAATCGACGCAGGGTTAGTCGGTCCCTAAGGCGAGGCTGAAAAGCGTAGTCGATGGAAAACAGGTTAATATTCCTGTACTTCCAGTTATTGCGATGGAGGGACGGAGAAGGCTAGGCCAGCTTGGCGTTGGTTGTCCAAGTTTAAGGTGGTAGGCTGAAATCTTAGGCAAATCCGGGATTTCAAGGCCGAGAGCTGATGACGAGTTGCCTTAAGGCGACGAAGTGGTTGATGCCATGCTTCCAAGAAAAGCTCCTAAGCTTCAGATAACTGGGAACCGTACCCCAAACCGACACAGGTGGTCGGGTAGAGAATACCAAGGCGCTTGAGAGAACTCGGGTGAAGGAACTAGGCAAAATGGCACCGTAACTTCGGGAGAAGGTGCGCCGGCGAGGGTGAAGGACTTGCTCCGTAAGCCCATGCCGGTCGAAGATACCAGGCCGCTGCGACTGTTTATTAAAAACACAGCACTCTGCAAACACGAAAGTGGACGTATAGGGTGTGACGCCTGCCCGGTGCCGGAAGGTTAATTGATGGGGTTAGCGCAAGCGAAGCTCTTGATCGAAGCCCCGGTAAACGGCGGCCGTAACTATAACGGTCCTAAGGTAGCGAAATTCCTTGTCGGGTAAGTTCCGACCTGCACGAATGGCGTAACGATGGCGGCGCTGTCTCCACCCGAGACTCAGTGAAATTGAAATCGCTGTGAAGATGCAGTGTATCCGCGGCTAGACGGAAAGACCCCGTGAACCTTTACTATAGCTTTGCACTGGACTTTGAGCTTGCTTGTGTAGGATAGGTGGGAGGCTTTGAAGTGGGGACGCCAGTTCTCATGGAGCCATCCTTGAAATACCACCCTGGCAACCTTGAGGTTCTAACTCAGGTCCGTGATCCGGATCGAGGACAGTGTATGGTGGGTAGTTTGACTGGGGCGGTCTCCTCCCAAAGAGTAACGGAGGAGTACGAAGGTGCGCTCAGACCGGTCGGAAATCGGTCGCAGAGTATAAAGGCAAAAGCGCGCTTGACTGCGAGACCCACACGTCGAGCAGGTACGAAAGTAGGTCTTAGTGATCCGGTGGTTCTGTATGGAAGGGCCATCGCTCAACGGATAAAAGGTACTCCGGGGATAACAGGCTGATACCGCCCAAGAGTTCATATCGACGGCGGTGTTTGGCACCTCGATGTCGGCTCATCACATCCTGGGGCTGAAGCCGGTCCCAAGGGTATGGCTGTTCGCCATTTAAAGTGGTACGCGAGCTGGGTTTAGAACGTCGTGAGACAGTTCGGTCCCTATCTGCCGTGGACGTTTGAGATTTGAGAGGGGCTGCTCCTAGTACGAGAGGACCGGAGTGGACGAACCTCTGGTGTTCCGGTTGTCACGCCAGTGGCATTGCCGGGTAGCTATGTTCGGAAGAGATAACCGCTGAAAGCATCTAAGCGGGAAACTTGCCTCAAGATGAGATCTCACTGGGATCTTGAATCCCCTGAAGGGCCGTCGAAGACTACGACGTTGATAGGTCGGGTGTGTAAGCGCTGTGAGGCGTTGAGCTAACCGATACTAATTGCCCGTGAGGCTTGACCATATAACACCCAAGCAATTTGCTGTTGCGAATTGCGGTGGTGAAGACGAACGAACCGAAAGTTTGCATCACAAATTCACATATCCGAATTGGCTGGCATGTCCATCTGGACGTTCTGGCAACAGAATTTCTTGACGACCATAGAGCATTGGAACCACCTGATCCCATCCCGAACTCAGCAGTGAAACGATGCATCGCCGATGGTAGTGTGGGGCTTCCCCATGTGAGAGTAGGTCATCGTCAAGATTCATTTCGCAAAACCCCTATCTGCGTGAGCAGGTAGGGGTTTTGTCTTTCCGCTCTCCGAAAGACGCGCGCCTCGCCCTGTAGGAGCGGCCTTGTGCCGCGAATCGGTCGCGCAGCGACCGCCAACCCTGCCATCCCGATCGTCTAGGCACACCGCGCTGCCTGGATCTACGGCCGCTGCGCACCCGGTTCGCGGCACAAGGCCGCTCCTACGGGGGGCGCACCGGGCCATGCCCTACGTGATATCGTTCCCCCTCAGCCTCCAGCGCCTGCCAGAGACCTTCCGATGCTCAATACCTCTCACCTCCACCCCGGCTTCATGATCGTCCATGGTAATCGCCTGGACGACCTGCGCAGTCTGGTCGTGAGCTGGATGCGTCGTTACCCCCTGGCGCCGCTGGAAAACGAGATCGCCCTGGTGCAGAGCAACGGCATCGCGCAATGGCTCAAGCTTGCCCTGGCCGAGGACCCGCAGGATGACGACCAAGGCGGCTGCGGCATCGCCGCCGCGATCGACGTGCAACTGCCGGGCAGCTTCATGTGGCAGCTCTACCGCCGGGTGCTGGGTCGCGACGAAATCCCTGAAGTCTCGCTGCTGGACAAGGCGCCGCTGACCTGGCGCCTGATGCGTCTGTTGCCTGCCTTGATCGAACGGGTGCATTTCGAGCCCCTGCGGCGCTTCCTGACCGACGACAGCGACCTGCGCAAGCGCTACCAGCTGGCTGAGCGCCTGGCCGACCTGTTCGACCAATACCAGGTCTACCGCGCCGATTGGCTCAAGGAGTGGGCTGCAGGGGGCCATGTACTCAACAGCGCCCGGGGCGAGCGCAAGCCCCTGGCCGCCGGCAATCGCTGGCAGGCCGAACTGTGGCGAGCACTGCTGGAGGACGTAGGCGAGCAGGGCATGGCCCAGAGCCGCGCCGGCGTACACCAGCGCTTCATCGAGCGTATAAATCAACTCGAACATGCCCCTGCCGGCCTGCCGAAACGAGTGATCGTCTTCGGTATCTCGTCTCTCCCGGCCCAGGCGCTGGAAGCCTTGGCTGGCCTGGCGCGCTTCAGCCAGGTGTTGTTGTGCGTGCACAACCCCTGTCGCCATCACTGGGCCGATATCGTGGCGGACAAGGACCTGCTCAGGCACCAGTACAAGCGCCAGCAGCGCAAGCAAGGCATGCCCCTGGACCTGGACGACGAGTCTCTGCACCAGCACGCCCACCCTCTGCTGGCCGCCTGGGGCAAGCAGGGCCGCGACTACATCAACTTGCTTGACAGCTACGACGACCCTGGCAGCTACCGCGGCGTATTCAGCGATGGCCGCATCGACCTGTTCCAAGAGGCGACGCCCGACAACCTGCTGCGCCAGTTGCAAGACGATATCCTCGAATTGCGCCCCTTGGCCGAAACCCGCGAGCTGTGGCCGGCAGTCGACCCCGCCAAGGACCGCTCCGTGCGCTTCCATGTGGCCCACAGCCCGCAGCGAGAAGTGGAGATCCTCCACGACCAACTGCTCGCCCGCTTCAGTGCCGACCCCACGCTGCGCCCACGGGATGTCATCGTCATGCTCCCGGCAATCGATGATTACGCACCGCACATCCGTGCCGTCTTCGGCCAGTTGGAGCGCAACGACCCGCGTTACATCCCGTTCACCCTCACCGACCAAGGCCAGCGCGGTCGCGAGCCGTTGCTGATCGCCCTGGAGCATCTGCTCAAGCTGCCCGAAAGCCGCTTCGCCGTGAGCGAAGTGCTCGACCTGCTGGATGTGCCTGCCGTGCGCGCCCGCTTCGCCATCCAGGAAAGCGACCTGCCCACCCTGCACCGCTGGATCGAGGGCGCGGGGATCCGTTGGGGCCTGAGCGCCGAACAGCGGGCGACCCTGGGCTTGCCCGAAGGCCTGGAACAGAACAGCTGGCGGTTTGGCCTACGACGTATGCTGCTCGGTTACGCCGTGGGTGTCGGCGAAGGCTGCGACGGTATCGAGCCCTATGACGAAATCGGAGGCCTCGACGCCGCGCTGATCGGCCCATTGGTGGCCTTGCTCGATGCGCTCGACGTGGCTTGCCAGGCTCTTTCGCAGCCTGCCGCCGCAACCGAGTGGGGCGAGCGTCTGCAAGCGCTGCTGCGGGTATTCTTCCTGGCTGAGGACGAGCACGACGAGTTCCTGCTGATGCAACTGCAGGACTTGCGTGACACCTGGCTCGCCACCTGCGAAACCGTCGGCCTGCAAGACCCGCTACCGCTCACCGTGGTGCGCGAGGCTTGGCTCTCGGGCCTGGACCAGGGCAAGTTGTCCCAGCGTTTCCTGGCAGGGTCGGTGAACTTCTGCACCCTCATGCCCATGCGCGCCATCCCCTTCCGGGTGGTGTGCCTGCTGGGCATGAACGACGGCGACTACCCTCGCGCCCAACCGCCACTGGACTTCGACCTGATGGCCAGCGACTACCGCCCAGGCGACCGTTCTCGACGCGAAGACGACCGCTACCTCTTGCTCGAAGCCCTGCTCTCGGCACGTGACCAGCTGTATATCAGTTGGGTCGGGCGCAGCATTCGCGATAACAGCGAGCGCCCCGCATCGGTATTGATCGGCCAGCTACGCGACCACTTCGCCGCAGGCTGGACGCTGGCTGGTGCCAAATCTGGGGGCCTCGAAAACCCTGGCGAGCAGCTGCTGCATGCCCTGACCCAGGAACACCCGCTGCAGCCTTTCAGCCCACGTTACTTCCAGAAGGGCAGCGCACTGTTCAGCTATGCCCACGAATGGCAGGTCGTGCACCAGACAATGGAGCCGACCTCGGCCAGCGACGATCCGCTGCCGTCCTACAAGGATGAAGAGGCGCTGAGCCTTACCCTCCTGCAGGACTTCCTCCGCCACCCCGTGCGGCATTTCTTCAGCCAGCGGCTGAAGGTGTTCTTCGAGGCCTTGGAAACACCGACACCAGATGAAGAACCCTTCGTCCTCGATGCCCTGCAACGCTACAGCCTCAGCGAAGCCCTGCTAGGTGCGGCGCTGGCCGACCCGGACAATGCCGAGCAAGCGCTGCAAGGCCAGGCGCGACGTTTACAGGCCTGCGGGCTGCTACCTTTAGCCGGTTTTGGCGAGATGCTCCAAGCCGAGCTGATTCAGCCCTTGCCTGACCTGCTGCAGCGCCACCGATACTTGCTCCAGCGCTGGCCTGACGTGGTGGAGGGTGCCCTGCCGATCCACTTCGAAAGGGGCGAGCAGCGCCTGGAAGGCTGGTTGGGCCGGGTCTACCAAGCCCAGGACCAGAGCCTGCTGAGCATCGCCACCGTGCCCAACACCTTGGGCGCAGGGCGCAACAGCGTCAAATGGCACCGGCTGGTGCCCACCTGGGTCATGCACCTGGCCGCCTGTGCCGCCGGCTACCCCTTGCACAGCGCGATGGTCGCCAGCGACCGGACCCTGCTGCTCGACCCGCTGCCCCAGGCCCAGGCCGCGGAGCTGCTGGCCGACCTTTTGATCGCCCGCCAGGCTGGGATGAACGCACCCTTGCCCGTGGCCGCCAAGACCGCCTTCGCCTGGCTGGAGCAAAGCGACCCGGCCAAGGCTCTGGCTGCCGCAGAACGAGCCTATGAAGGCGATGGCCAGAATACCTTCGGCGAGCGCAGCGAAAGCCTGGCCTTGGCCCGCCAGTTCCGCGACTTTGCCGCGCTCTGCGCCGACGAGACCTTCGAAGGTTGGTGCGAAACCCTGTACCGCCCACTGTTCGCTGCGCCCTGGCAAACCCTGGGCGCCCCGGAGACTGCCGCATGACCCAGGCCCGCCCCTTGGCATTGAGCTTTCCGCTGCACGGCAGCCAGCTGATCGAAGCCAGCGCCGGCACCGGCAAGACCTTCACCATTTCGGCGCTGTACCTGCGCCTGATTCTCGGCCACGGTGGCGAGCAGGGGTTCGGCCGCGAGCTGCTCCCGCCGCAGATCCTCGTGGTGACCTTCACCGACGCCGCCACCAAGGAGCTGCGCGAGCGTATTCGCGCACGGCTGGCCGAGGCCGCGCGTTTCTTCCGCGGTGAACTGACCGAGGCCGACCCACTGCTGCATCTGCTGCGCGGCGACTATCCCGCCGAGCACTGGCCCCGTTGCGCCAGCCGGCTGGAGGTCGCGGTGCAGTGGATGGACGAGGCGGCGGTGTCGACCATCCATGGTTGGTGCCAACGCATGCTTCGCGAGCATGCCTTCGACAGCGGCAGCCTGTTCACCCAGAGCCTGGAGACCGACCACAGCGACCTGTTGGGCGAGGTCATGCGCGATTATTGGCGGCGCTTCTGCTACGGCATGCAGGGCGAAGCCCTGGCCTGGGTGCGCAGCCAATGGGGCAGCCCGGACGCCTTGCTGCCACGGCTCCGCCCGCTGTTCGGCCGAGTGCGCGGCGTGCAGGACGACGAGCAGCCCGAAGCTCTTATCGAGGCCACCCTGCGCGAACGCGCCGCGCAGCTCTGCCAGCTCAAGGCCCCCTGGGGGCAATGGGCCGACGAACTGCACCAGATCTGCCGCGACGCGGTGGCCGCTAAGTTGGCGGACGGCCGTAAGCTACAAGCGCGGTACTTCGATCCCTGGTTCGACAAGCTGCGGGCCTGGGCCGGCGACGATCAAGTCCTGGAACTGGACCTGGGTACCGGCTTCACCCGCCTGACCCCAGCCGGTATGGCCGAGGCCTGGAAGTCCGGCACCCCGCCTGACCACCCCGCGTTGCTGGCCATGGAGAACTTGCGCGAACAACTGCAAGCGCTGCCCAGCCCCGATGCCCGTCTGCTCGAGCATGCCGCTGCCTGGGTATCGGCACGTTTCGAAGTGGAAAAACGCCGGCGCGCCGAGATGGGCTTCGACGATATGCTGCTGCGCTTGGAGCATGCCCTGGCCAGCGGGTCCGGCGAGCGCCTGGCCGGCCTGATCCGGGAGCAGTTCCCCGTGGCCCTGATCGACGAGTTCCAGGACACCGACCCGGTCCAGTACGGCATCTTCGAACGCATCTACCGGATCAGCGAAAACCGCCGGGAAACCGGCCTGTTCATGATCGGCGACCCCAAACAGGCGATCTACGCCTTCCGCGGCGCCGACATCTTCACCTACCTGGCTGCCCGCCGTGCCACCAGCGGCCGGCTGCACAGCCTGGACACCAACTACCGCTCCAGCCAGGCCATGGTGGCCGCGGTCAACCGCGTGTTCCTTCAGGCCGAAGCCCGCTGCGAGGGGCGAGGGGCCTTCTTGTTCCGTGAGGCCGACGACAACCCACTGCCCTTCGTCGAGGTCCGCGCCAAGGGCCGCGGCGAGCAGCTGCTGGTCGACGGTCAACCCTGCGCCGCTTTGCAGTGCTGGCAGCTGCAGAGTGAAGAGCCGGTCTCCAACACCCTCTACCGCCAACAGCTCGCCGCCAGTTGCGCCAGTCACATCGTCAGGTTGCTCAATGGCGGCCA
This sequence comes from Pseudomonas sp. p1(2021b), assembly GCF_020151015.1. NCBI lineage: Bacteria > Pseudomonadati > Pseudomonadota > Gammaproteobacteria > Pseudomonadales > Pseudomonadaceae > Pseudomonas > Pseudomonas sp. p1(2021b). The sequence goes on along the minus strand of NZ_CP083746.1, from coordinate 4,421,845 downwards.
GCAAGGCGTGACCGGTTTTCGTGATGCCCAAGGCTCGCTGCGAGCGTGCCAGCCATCGGACATCGCCATCCTGGTGCGTGATGGCCGCGAAGCCCAACTGGTTCGTGCCGAACTGGCCGCCCGCGATGTACGCAGCGTGTACCTCTCGGACAAGGACTCGGTGTTCGCCGCCCAGGAGGCCCATGACCTGCTGGTCTGGCTCAAGGCCTGTGCCGAGCCTGATTCCGAGCGCCTGCTCAAGGGCGCCTTGGCCAGCCTGACCCTCGAGCTGCCCCTGGCCGAACTGGAGCGCCTGAACCAGGACGAGCGGGTCTGGGAAGCCTGGGTCATGCGTTTCCGCCTGTACCGCGACACCTGGCAGCGCCAGGGTGTGCTGCCCATGCTGCGCCGCCTGCTGCACGACTTCCAGCTGCCGCGCACGCTCATGGGTCGCAGCGATGGCGAGCGGGTGCTGACCAACCTGCTGCACCTGGCCGAGCTGTTGCAACAGGCCGCCAGCGAGCTCGATGGCGAGCAGGCGTTGATCCGTCACCTGGCCGAACACCTGGCCAACGCCGGCCAGGCGGGCGAAGAGCAGATCCTGCGCCTGGAAAGCGACGAGCAGTTAGTCAAGGTGGTGACCATCCACAAGTCCAAGGGCCTGGAATACCCCCTGGTCTATCTGCCCTTCATCTGCACCGCCAAACCGGTGGACGGCCAGCGCCTGCCCCTGACCTGGCACGACAGCCAAGGCCAGGCCCACCTGACCCTGGCGCCGAGCGACGAGCAGGTTGCCCGTGCCGACGACGAGCGCCTGGCCGAAGATTTGCGCCTGCTCTACGTCGCCCTGACCCGTGCCCAGTACGCCTGCTGGCTGGGCGTCGCCGACCTCAAGCGCGGCAGCCAGAAGACCTCCCAGTTGCACAGGTCGGCCCTGGGCTATCTGCTGGGCGGTGGCGTGCCGTTGGCTGCGTCGGGCCAACTGGCCGACTGGCTGCAGGCCTTGCAGGCAGGCAGCCGCGACATCGCCTGCCTCGGCCTGCCTGAGCCGAGCGAGCACGTCTATCACGCCCCGCGCGATACACGCGAGCTGCTGCCAGCGCGCAAGCCGCGTCGGGCTGCCGCCGAACACTGGTGGATCGCCTCCTACAGCGCCCTACGCGTGGGCGACCAGACCCTCGGTGCCGACAGCTCTCAAGCCCAGCAATTGCTGGACGATGAGCAGGTCGACACCCAGCTGTTGCGCGAAGTCCCAGCCGAAGGCGGTGACATCCACCGCTTCCCCCGCGGCCCGAACCCAGGCACCTTCCTTCACGGCCTGCTCGAATGGGCTGGCCGGGAAGGCTTCGCCGAGGTCAGCGCCCAGCCCGAACTGATCAGGCGTACCGTCGGCGAGCGCTGCAACCGCCGCGACTGGACCGGCTGGATCCCGACCCTGGAACACTGGCTCGGCCAACTGCTCACCGAGCCGTTGCCTTTGCAACCCCAAGGCCCGACCCTGACCCTCGCACACCTGCATCAATACCAGATCGAAATGGAATTCTGGTTCGCCAGCCATCAGGTGGATGCCGTGCGCCTGGACCAGTTGGTGGTGCGACATACCCACGGCAACGCTGCACGTCCGGCGGCGCTGCCCACCGTGCTCAACGGCATGTTCAAAGGTTTCATCGACCTGGCGTTCGAGCTGGACGGTCGCTACTACGTGGCTGACTACAAATCCAACTGGTTGGGCCCCGACGCCCAGGCCTACAATGCCCTGGCCATGGAGCAAGCGATCCTCGAGCACCGCTACGACCTGCAATACGTGCTCTACCTGCTGGCCTTGCATCGTCAGTTGCGCGCGCGCCTGCCCGACTACGACTACGACCGCCATGTTGGCGGCGCGGTGTTCATCTTCCTGCGCGGCGTCGGCAGCGCTGGCCACGGCCTGTATTTCGCCAAGCCGCCGCGTGCCCTGATCGAACAACTCGATGTGCTGTTCCGGGGCGCCCACGAACCCGAACAGCAAGACCTGTTTGCCGGAGCCGCGCCATGAGCCGACGCCTCGATGACCTGTTGCCCACGCCTCTGAACACTGAACAGCTGGTGGCCCTGGCGCCCCTGCGCGAAAGCCGCGACCTGCTGGTGCTGCTCGACCGCTGGGTCGAGCGCGACTGGCTTCGGGCGTTGGACCGCGCGTTCGTCCATTTCCTCGAGGAGCGGGCCCCGGGCAGTGACCCCTTGCTGCTGTTGGCGGCGGCCCTGGCCAGCCACCAGCTTGGCCACGGTCACGTCTGCCTCGATCTGGAGCAAACCCTGGCCGAGCCGGATTTCGCCCTGTCGTTGCCCCCGGAGGGTGATGCTCTGGCCGGGCCTTTGCTGCTGCCCTCGCAGTTGCTCGCCGGCCTGGCCCTGGATACCTGGCTGCAACACATCGCCGCCAGCCCCCTGGTGGCGGCCGGGGACGCTCCCGGGCACGGCGCGAGGCCCTTGGTGCTCAGTGGCCGGCGCCTCTACCTGCGTCGTTATTGGAGCTATGAGCGGCGTATCGACCAGGCCTTGCGCCAGCGCCTGACCCAGGACGAGCATATTCCGGCCGACCTTCCCGCGCGCCTCGAGCAATTGTTCGCAGGTGGCGCCCCGGCTGGTCAGGTCGACTGGCAGAAGCTCGCCTGCGCCCTGGCCACCCGCGCAGCCTTCAGCATCATCACTGGCGGCCCAGGTACCGGCAAGACCACCACCGTGGTGCGTCTGCTGGCCTTGCTCCAGGCCCCGGCGGTGGAGCAGGGCCGCCCGCTGCGCATTCGCCTGGCGGCCCCGACCGGCAAGGCTGCCGCGCGCCTCACCGAGTCCATCGGCCAGCAGGTCGAGCGCCTGCAGGTCGGCAGCGAGGTGCGCGGGCACATCCCCACCGAGGTCAGCACTGTCCACCGCCTGCTGGGCAGCCGCCCCGGCTCGCGGCACTTTCGCCACCATGCCGGCAACCCGTTGCCGCTGGACGTACTGGTGGTCGATGAGGCCTCGATGATCGACCTGGAAATGATGGCCAATCTGCTCGACGCTTTGCCGCCCCGGGCTCGCCTGGTATTGCTGGGCGACAAGGACCAGCTGGCCTCGGTGGAAGCCGGTGCGGTGCTCGGTGACCTGTGCCGCGATGCCGAAGAAGGGTGCTACTCCCCGGCGACCCAGGCCTGGCTGGAGCAGGTGGGCGGCCAGTCGCTCGAAGGCAGTGGCCTTGCGCCGGGCGATGCGCAGCGCAACCCTCTGGCGCAACAGGTGGTGATGCTGCGGTTTTCCCGACGTTTCGGCGAAGGCAGCGGCATTGGCCAGCTCGCACGCCTGGTCAACCGCCAGCAGGCCCAGCAGGCACGTGACCTGCTGACCCTGCCGCCGGCCGATGTGTTCGGCCTGGCCCTGCGCGGTGAACACGACCGCGCCTTCGACCGCCTGTTGCTCGACGGCCTGGGGCGCGGCGACGACGGCCCCCAGGGTTACCGCAGCTACCTGCGCGCCATCGGCCGTCATCGCCCGGCGCCTGGCACGCCCGCCGCCGATCCGCGCTGGGAACACTGGGCCAGCAAGGTGCTGCACAGCTTCGAAGACTTCCAGTTGCTCTGCGCGGTGCGCAAGGGCCCCTGGGGTGTCCAGGGCCTGAACGAGCGCGTGGCGCGAGTGTTGGGCAACGCCGGGCTGATCGACAGTCAGCAGCCCTGGTATGAAGGTCGCCCGGTGCTGGTGACCCGCAACGACTACAGCCTGGGCCTGATGAACGGCGATATCGGCATTGCCCTGCGCCTGCCCGACGACCTGGGCGAGCCCGTGCTGCGCGTGGCCTTCCCGCGCAACGACGGTAGCGGCGGCGTGCGCTTTGTCCTGCCAAGCCGGCTCAACGAGGTGGAAACGGTATTTGCCATGACCGTGCACAAGTCCCAGGGCTCGGAGTTCAGCCATACGGCGCTGGTCTTGCCCGATTCGCTCAATCCGGTGTTGACCAAGGAACTGGTCTATACCGGTATCACCCGGGCCAAGCACTGTTTCAGCCTGATCGAGCCGCGCGCCGGGGTGTTCGAAGAGGCGGTAGCGCGCAAGGTGCGCAGGATTTCCGGGTTGATGCTGGAAAAAGTGTGACGTATCGCACGTTCCTGAGGCCAAAAGCATTGTGCTATCGTTGCGCTAATTTCTTAAGGGATTTTGAGAGATTTCCTACATGGTGGCTGCCTCATCCTGGGGGCGCGTGTTGGGCCATGCGCTTTCGCTGGCGTTAGCCGCCCTGTTGCTGTTCGCTGGCCTTGCTCAGGCAGAGCCGGCCAGCGCTGCCCAGGCTCAACAACGGGCCAAGGCCGTGACCCAGGTGGTACTGGGCATCCTCAGCTATGCCCGCTGGCCGGCCAACCCCGTGCCGCTGCGCTTGTGCCTGGTGGGCCCTACCGAATACGCCGATGACCTGATCAAGGGCAATGTGCAGACTTCCGGCCAATCGCTGGAGGTACGCCGTCTGCTGGCCGACGACGCACGCATCGCCAATGCCTGCGATGCCGTTTACATCGGCAAGTTGGACAGCGGGGAGCGCGAGCGGTTGTTCCAGGCCATCAATGGCCACCCAGTCCTGAGCATCAGCGAGGCCGATGACCCCTGCAGGGTCGGCAGCCTGTTCTGCCTGCGTGTCAGCGATCACCAAGTGGCCTTCGAAGTGAACCTCGACTCAGTGGCGCGTAGCGGCGTGCGTATCCACCCCAGCGTGCTGCAGCTGTCGCGGCGCCGGGCGGTGCAGCCATGAAGCTCGCTGCCAAGCGTAGTACCCGCCCGACCCTGCGCTCGGTGCTGGGCCGTGGGCATTTGAGCGTAGCGCTGTTGGCGGTAGGCCTGGCGGGTATTTCCCTGACCCTGCTCGGTGTGCTTGCCTTGCGCGTGTATGCCAACCACAACCTGCACCTGATCGCCCGCTCGATCAACTACACCGTCGAAGCCGCCGTGGTGTTCAACGACGGCCCGGCCGCCAAGGAGGCCCTGGCGCTGATCGCGGCCACCGAGGAAGTGGCCGATGCGAAGGTGTTCAACCGCGACGGTGAGCAACTGGCCCACTGGCACCGCGACGACGACGGCATGTTCGCCCAACTGGAAGCCGAAGTGGCCCGTGCGCTGCTGGATGAGCCGATCAACCTGCCGGTGGTGCACCAGCAGCGTCAGGTGGGCCATATCGAACTGGTGGGGCAGGGCGGCAACCTGCTGCGCTTCCTGTTCAGCGGCCTGGCCGGGATCCTGTTCTGTACCTTGCTCAGCGCGGTGCTGGCCATCTACCTGTCGCGCCGGCTGTTCGGCGATATCGTCGGCCCGCTGCGCAGCCTGGCCAGCGTGGCCCACGCCGCCCGCCGCGAGCGCAGCTTCGACCGGCGCGTACCCGAGGCGCAGATCGCCGAGCTCAACGAACTGGGAAACGACTTCAACGCCCTGCTCGACGAGTTGGAGGCCTGGCACAGCCACCTGCAGAGCGAAAACGAGAACCTCGCCCACCAGGCCAGCCACGACAGCCTCACCGGCCTGCCCAACCGCGCCTTCTTCGAAGGGCGCCTGAGCCGCACCCTGCGCAACGCCGCGCGGCAGCACGAGCACCTGGGGCTGCTGTTCCTCGACAGCGATCACTTCAAACAGATCAACGACAGCCTCGGCCATGCCGTGGGCGACGAAGTGCTGGTGAGCATCGCCAAGCGCATTCGCGCCCAGCTGCGTGAACACGACCTGGTGGCGCGCCTGGGCGGCGACGAATTCGCTGTGCTGCTGGCCCCGCTGCACGCGCGGGACGACGCCCAGCGCATTGCCGAAAAGATTGTCGAGAGCATGAAGCTGCCGATCCAGCTGGACGGTGGCAAGCAGATCACCACTTCGATGAGTGTTGGCATCGCCTACTACCCGGACGACGGCGACGACCCGGCCGGGTTGCTCAACGCCGCCGACGTGGCGATGTACCAGGCCAAGCGCGTGCGCCGTGGCCATTGGCAAGTGGCGCAGACGGACCGCTGCGCCACTGACGTTGATAACAGGAGCTGAACCGTGATCCACCGTTCCCACGCGTTGCGTTTTCCTTTGCTGGCCGTGCTGCTGGCGTTGCTGGCCCTGGGCGGCTGCCAGAGTGTGCCCCAGGGCCTTACTCCCGAACAGATCGCTACCCTCAAGCGCGAAGGCTTTGCCCCGACCGACGAGGGATGGGCCTATGACCTTTCCGGCAAGGTGCTGTTCGGCAGTGACCTGGACAGCCTGAACAGCCAGAGCCGGGCGATCGTCGAGCGCATCGGCAAGGCCTTGCTGGCGGTGGATATCCAACGGGTACGGGTCGATGGCCATGCCGATGCCTCGGGCAAGGAGGCCTACAACCGGCAGTTGTCCGAACGCCGTGCGCAGAGCGTGGCGCGGGCCCTGATCGGCATCGGCATGCAGCCGCAGAACATCCGCACCGTCGGCTTGGGCAGCAGCCAGCCGGTGGCTGACAACCGCACCAGCGCGGGGCGTACCGAAAACCGCCGGGTGTCGATTGTGGTGGCGTCCTATTGAAAGGGCAGTGCCCGCATGGCAAGGGCAGCGCCCTTGATCGCGGGACAAGCCCGCTCCTACAGGTACGGTGGTGTCTCTGAAACAGCGTAGGGCAGCTGGGAGCCGGCTTGCCGGCAGCAGCCCAGCTCGGCCTCAGGCGAAGCGCATGTCCCGCGTCTGCCCCATCAGCAACGGCGCGTTCGCTTCGGTCACATCGCGAATGTAGTCCCACAGCAGGGTGATGCGCTTCAACTTGCGCAGGTCCTCCCGGCAGTACATCCAGAATTGCCGGGTAATCTCCACCTCCTGCGGCAACAGGTTGACCAACCGTGCATCCTGCGCCGCCAGGAAGCACGGCAGGATCGCCAGCCCACGCCCCTGCAATGCCGCCGTGTACTGGGCGATCACGCTGGTGCTGCGCAGGTGCGCATTGGCGTTGGGGATCAGATTGGCCAGGTACAGCAGCTCCGAGCTGAAGGCCAGGTCATCGACATAACTGATGAACCGGTGGTTCACCAGGTCGGCTGCCGTGCGGATCGGTTCGTGGTTGTCCAGGTACTCTTGGGTGGCATACAGCCGCAGGCGGTAGTCGCATAGCTTGCAACACACGTAGGGCCCATGCTCGGGCCGCTCCAGGGCGATGACGATGTCCGCCTCGCGTTTGGACAGGCTGATGAAATGCGGCAGCGGCAGGATGTCCACCGAGATCGCCGGGTAGGCATCGACGAAATGGCTCAGTTGCGGCGTGACGAAAAAGCTACCGAACCCCTCCGTACAGCCCATGCGCACATGCCCTGACAACGCCACGCCCGAGCCGGACACCTGCTCGCAGGCCATGTGCAGCGTGCTTTCGATCGACTCGGCATAGCCCAGCAGGCGCTGGCCCTCGGTGGTCAGGACGAAGCCGTTGGTCCGTGATTTCTCGAACAGCAGCGTGCCCAGGGCGCCTTCCAGCGAGCTGATGCGCCGCGACACCGTGGTGTAGTCCACCGCCAGGCGCTTGGCCGCGCTGCTGGCCTTGCGGGTGCGCGCCACTTCCAGAAAGAACTTCAAGTCGTCCCAGTTCAGCGAACTCAGGGAGGTGAGGTCTTTTTGCATGATGATCCGGTTTTTTTGTGCGTTCTTGTTGGATGTTTGCACATCTATACTCGAAAAAAGCCCCACGGCGCCACCCGCTGGCGATCTCGTTCCGACAATAATTCCAAGGAGAGCGCAGATGAACGCACCCCATACCCCAGACCAGGCCAAGGTCGAGCAGGTCAAGCTGCTGATCGACGGCCAGTGGGTCGAGTCCAAGACCACCGAGTGGCGCGACATCGTCAACCCGGCCACCCAACAGGTGCTGGCGCGGGTTCCGTTCGCCACCGTCGATGAAGTCGATGCCGCCGTGGCCGCTGCCCAACGAGCCTTCACCACCTGGCGCGACACCCCCATCGGCGCGCGCATGCGCATCATGCTCAAGCTGCAGGCGCTGATCCGCGAACACACCAAGCGCATCGCCCAGACCCTCAGCGCCGAACAGGGCAAGACCCTGGCCGACGCCGAAGGCGACATTTTCCGTGGCCTGGAGGTGGTCGAGCACGCTGCCTCCATCGGTACCCTGCAAATGGGCGAGTTCGCCGAAAACGTCGCCGGTGGCGTGGACACCTACACCCTGCGCCAGCCCATCGGTGTGTGCGCCGGCATCACCCCGTTCAACTTCCCGGCGATGATCCCGCTGTGGATGTTCCCCATGGCCATCGTCTGCGGCAACACCTTCGTACTCAAGCCGTCCGAACAAGACCCGCTGTCGACCATGATGCTGGTGGAGCTGGCCCTGGAAGCCGGCGTGCCGGCCGGTGTGCTCAACGTGGTGCATGGCGGCAAGCAGGTGGTGGACGCCATCTGCACGCACAAAGACATCAAGGCGATTTCCTTCGTCGGCTCCACCGAAGTGGGCACCCACGTCTACAACCTCGGTAGCCAGCACGGCAAGCGCGTGCAATCGATGATGGGCGCCAAGAACCATGCCGTGGTGCTGCCCGACGCCAACCGCACCCAAACCATCAACGCCTTGGTCGGTGCCGCCTTCGGTGCGGCCGGCCAGCGCTGCATGGCCACCTCGGTGGCGGTGCTGGTGGGCAAGGCCCGCGAATGGCTGCCGGACATCAAGGCCGCGGCCAGCAAACTCAAGGTCAATGCCGGCTGCGAACCGGGCACCGATGTTGGCCCGGTGGTCTCCAAGCGTGCCAAGGAGCGTGTGCTGGGCCTGATCGAAAGCGGCATCAAGGAAGGCGCCAAGCTCGAGCTGGACGGCCGCGACGTCAAGGTACCGGGCTACGAGCAGGGCAACTTCGTCGGCCCCACCCTGTTCTCCGGCGTGCGCACCGACATGCAGATCTACACCCAGGAAATCTTCGGGCCGGTGTTGGTTACCCTGGAAGTCGACACCCTCGACGAAGCCATCGCCCTGGTCAACGCCAACCCGTTCGGCAACGGCACCGGCCTGTTCACCCAGAGCGGCGCGGCGGCGCGCAAGTTCCAGAGCGAGATCGACATCGGCCAGGTCGGCATCAACATCCCGATTCCGGTACCGGTACCGTTCTTCAGCTTCACCGGCTCGCGCGGCTCCAAGCTCGGCGACCTGGGCCCCTACGGCAAGCAGGTGGTGCAGTTCTACACTCAGACCAAGACCGTCACCGCCCGCTGGTTCGACGACGACAGCGTCAACGACGGTGTGAACACCACCATCAGCCTGCGCTAAGGAGTTCGTCATGCGTATCGCATTCATCGGCCTGGGCAACATGGGCGCGCCCATGGCCCGCAACCTGATCAAGGCCGGGCACCAGCTGAACCTGTTCGACCTGAACAAGGCCGTGCTGGCCGAGCTCGCCGAACTGGGCGGGCAGGTCAGCGCCTCGCCCAAGGACGCCGCAGCCGCCAGCGACCTGGTGATCACCATGCTGCCGGCGGCAGCCCATGTGCGCAGCGTCTACCTGAACGACGACGGTGTACTGGCCGGCATTCGCCCCGGCACGCCGACCGTCGATTGCAGCACCATCGACCCACAGACCGCCCGCGATGTGTCCAAGGCCGCGGCGGCCAAGGGCGTGGACATGGGCGACGCACCGGTGTCCGGCGGCACCGGCGGCGCGGCGGCCGGCACCCTGACCTTCATGGTCGGTGCCAGCGCCGAACTGTTCGCCACCTTGAAGCCTGTGCTCGAGCAGATGGGCCGCAACATCGTGCACTGCGGTGAAGTCGGCACGGGGCAGATCGCCAAGATCTGCAACAACTTGCTGTTGGGCATTTCCATGATCGGCGTGTCCGAGGCCATGGCCCTGGGCAATGCACTGGGCATCGACACCAAGGTGCTGGCCGGCATCATCAACAGCTCCACCGGGCGCTGCTGGAGTTCCGATACCTACAACCCCTGGCCGGGCATCATCGAGACCGCCCCGGCGTCGCGGGGCTACACCGGCGGTTTTGGCGCCGAGCTGATGCTCAAGGATTTGGGGCTGGCCACCGAGGCTGCGCGGGTCGCGCACCAGCCGGTGATCCTGGGCGCTGTCGCCCAGCAGCTGTACCAGGCCATGAGCCTGCGCGGTGAAGGCGGCAAGGACTTCTCGGCGATCGTAGAGAGCTATCGCAAAAAGGATTGACGCGTGAGGTGAGTTTTATCGCGGGCCAGGTGGCTTTCCCCATGTAACTGCGCACCTTGGGGAGGGGCATCTGCCCCGCGATGTTTTTGTCTGTTCGTGTGAAGTCCCTCGAGCCTGGCCAGCTACCTGGAGCCATCCAACCCGGATCCGTCTTTGCTAGCGAATCGATATCGTGCTTCCTACCCCATAGTTTTCAATAAAAATCAATAAGATAGGTCCGTCATGAGTAAGCGCTCAATGGCATTGATTGCTTAAAGGTGCTGAAGAGCCGTAGGATAAAATGTTGGATCCAAAGATGTTGTCGTAAATTCCTACATGTTTGTAGGAATAAGGCTGTAGGGAAAATCCTTGAAATCGCTCAGAGTACTCGCGCCGTAAAGCATATTTGTTTATGTATTTGCGGTGTGAGCCACTTAACTGAGTAGAGATAATGAGTAAAAAATCGCTTCTTCTCGCTGCGCTGTTCGTAGGCGCTACACAAACTGCCAACGCGAGTGATGGGACAATTTCGTTTACCGGTAACATACTTGATAACACCTGTACGGTTACTATTGGCTCCGGTGCCAGCGCCGATGCGACCGTTACGCTGCCAGATATTTCCCTTCAGGCATTGGGGACAGGAAATACGGGCGGTGCTATTGGCTTTGTCATGAATCTGTCTTCCTGTACCGGCACAACAAAAAATTCGGTTGCAGCGTTTTTTGAAGATGGTCCAAACGTTGACTATAGCACTGGGCGCTTGGTAAATACGGCCACCACTGATGCCAGCAATGTGGAATTGGAGCTGTTCGATATGAATAGCGATAAGGTAATCAAGGTCGGCGATCTGGCGAGCCAGATTGCCGACAATCACTTTGCTACTTACGCCGCCTCCCCAGGGACCGCTACCCTTCGTTATGGCGTCCGTTATCATGCCCCAGGCGTGACTGTGACCAAGGGCGCAGTTACAAGTTCCGTGACCTATTCGCTCATGTATAAGTGAGACGGAAATCCCAATCTACGGCCATCGACACCGGACGTAGATTGGGGTATGGAGAGGTAAATGGCAACTTCAAAACATAGAAGCCTTATTCTTCTGGCTCTGTCTGCTTCGCTGTTAAGTTTTCAAGCCTTCGCCGGGGTGGTCATTACCGGCACGCGTGTCATATACCCCAGCGCGCAAAAAGAAGTCACCGTGAAAATGAACAATGACGGTAGCCGTCCGGTATTGATGCAGGCCTGGGTCGACAGCGGTAACCCGAAAACCAAGCCGTCCGAGTCGAGGGCCCCCTTCGTGTTGTCGCCACCGGTAGCACGCATCGACCCTGGCAAGGGACAGAGTCTACGCATGATGTTCACCGGTGCATCGCCCTTGGCGGCGGACAAGGAATCGATATTCTGGCTTAACGTGCTTGAAATTCCGCCAACGCCGGAAAATGTCAAAGACAAGAACCTGTTGCACATGGCCTTCCGCACACGAATCAAGGTCTTCTATCGGCCTTCGGGCTTGCAGGGCGCCCCAAGCCAAGCGATCAGTCAGTTGCAATGGCAGGTCGTGCCTGAGGGCAAGGGGTATGCGTTACAGGCGTACAACCCCAGTGCCTACCACGTGTCCTTGGCCAATGCGGCTCTGGTCGTGGGCGGACAGCGCCATGCGGGCAGCGAGGTCGATATGGTTGGCCCGGGGCAAACCCGGCAGTTCGCCTTGCCTTCGCTCGATGCGCGTCCAGTCAGCGGTGCCCGAGTCGAGTACAGCGCCATCAATGACTACGGCGCCCATGTCCAGGAGTTCAAGCCGCTCGAGGGTTAGCCCTTGAACGACCTGTAGCAGCACGTATCGCGAGAAACCTATGTTCATCATCCATCGCTTGGGGCTGTGCCCACAGGCACGGCAGCGCTTTGCCTTGCGCCCGTTGACGGTATTGGTGCTCAACGCCCTGGCCGGCATCTGCATGCTCGATTCGGCAAAGGCAGAAATTATCCAGTTCAACAGCGCATTGCTGCCCGATGGTCCAGGCAGCCTCGATCTATCGGCTTACCAGTACGGCAACCCGGTGCTGCCTGGCCAATACCGGGCCGACATCCTCATCAACGGCAAGTTGGCCAGCCGCCAGGATATCCTGATCCGGGCCAATGGTGACGGCAGCGATGCCGTGGTGTGCTTTGGCCGTGGATTGTTGGAGTTGATCGGTGTGGACCTTGCCAAATTGTCGCCGCAGGTCATCGCGCGCCTGGACACTGGCGAAACTTGCCTGGACCTGAGCGAAGTAGTGGAGGGTGCCAGTGCCGTGTTCTCGCCCTCCAGCCAGCAACTGGACATTACCATTGCGCAGATTGCGCTGCGCCGCGATGCCCGAGGCTACGTCAGCCCCGATCTGTGGGACAGCGGTGTTACCGCAGGTTTCTTGAGCTACAACTTAAATGCCACGCGCAACCGTACTAACGTAGGCACCTATGACTCGGCCTACCTGGGGCTGTATGCTGGGTTGAACCTCGGCCAATGGCGGTTGCGCCACAACGGCTCGTCGAGCTGGCAGAAGACCCAAGGCCAAAACTACCAAGCCATCAACACCTACGCCCAGCGTGACATCACACCGCTCAAGAGCCAACTGACCGTGGGCGAGGCCAATACCAGCGGCGAGATCTTCGACTCGCTCGCCTATACAGGCGTCCAGCTGGCCAGCGACGAGCGCATGCTGCCGGACTCCCAGCGTGGCTATGCACCGGTGATCCGCGGCATTGCCCGCACTGGCGCCCGCGTTTCGGTGCGTCAGGCCGGCAACTTGTTGTATGAGACCACCGTACCGCCGGGCGCTTTCGAAATCGACGACCTGTATGGCACCGGTTATGGCGGCGACCTCGAGGTGACCGTCTACGAGGCCGACGGTACCGAAGAGACCTTTAGCGTGCCCTATGCCGCAGGCGCGCAGTTACTGCGTGAAGGCACCTCGCGCTTCAGCGTGACGCTTGGTCAGACACGTCTCGACAGTACGGCCTTCGGCGAAGCCAAGTTGATGGAGGGTACCTATCAACGCGGTTTGAGTAACTTCTTCACCGGCTACGGGGGCGCCCAGGCCAGTGAGGGGTATTACTCGGTGCTGGCGGGTTTGGCCATGAACATGCCGGTTGGCGCACTGGCGTTCGACCTCACCCAGGCCGAAACTCGCCTTGCCGGCGGCACTGCCAAAGGCCACAGCGCCCGTGTGACCTACAGCAAGAACATTGTCCGTACAGGCAGCAACTTCGCCCTGGCGGCCATGCGTTTTTCCACCCAGGACTACCTGGACTTCAACAATGCGGTGCAGTTGTTGGGCGCCGAGCACGCCGGCTTGGACACCCGCGGCTACAGCCGTCCGCGCAGCCGGATTTCGGCGACCCTCAACCAGAGCCTGGGCGACTGGGGTTATGTCGGGGTCAGCGGTATTACTCAGAACTACTGGAACCAGGCCGGTAGCGACGTGCAGTACCAACTCAGCTACAACAATCGATGGGGCTCGGTGGGCTACAGCCTGAGCCTGAACCGTAGCCGAGCTACAGAGCCCCAAGGGCAAGGCAAGATGCAGAATAGCCTGATGCTCAATGTGAGCATGCCCTTGGCATTTGGTGGCTCCAGCCGCCCACGACTTTCTGCCAGGATAATGCGCGACGCTGCGGGCAATGTGAACGAGCAAGCGACCATCAGTGGTAGCGCTGGTGCGGATAACCAGTACAATTACGGTTTGACGATGGATCGCAGTGGTTCCACTGGCCAGGCCAGCACCACGGTCAATGGCACCTACAACGGCTCGAAGGCCATGCTAAATGCCTCACTCAGCCGTGGGGCGAACTACGATAGCTTTTCGCTCAGCGCCAACGGTTCGGTAGTCGCGCACCCAAAGGGCATCACGCTAAGCCCCCATCGGGGTGACACCATGGCGGTGATCAGCGCGCCTGGCGCCGCTGGCGCCAAGGTGGCCGGATACTCGACGCTCAGGCTCGATGGCAATGGCAACGCGGTGGTGCCTTACTTGCGCCCCTACGCGTTGAATGAGGTGGGCATCGACCCGATGGGCGCATCCTTCGATGTGGAGTTCACCGAAACCAGCCAGCAAGTGGCGCCTCGCGCCGGAGCGGTGGTGGCACTGGAGTACGGGGTGAAGAGCGGCCAGGCGATGCTGCTCAACGTCACCCTGGAAGACGGCGATACGCTGCCCTTCGGCGCGAGTGTGGTAGACGATCGCGGCGTGTCGGTAGGTGTGGTGGGGCAAGGTGGCCAGTTGTATGCCCGTTTGAAAGAAAATGTACGTCGCCTGAGGATCAGCTGGGGTTCGCAACTGGACCAACAGTGCTCCTTGCCGTTGCCTGCGCTCAAGAACGATAGACAGCAACTTCACCGCCTGGATGTGGTGTGTTCGGCTGGGAAACCCGATAGCCGCGTTGCGTCTAATGGGCGCGTTGAGAGGACGTGAGAATGAATATGAAATCTATGCTCAAGGTCCTTGCCTTGGGTATGTTTGGCTTGCTGATGACGATGAAGGCGAAAGCGGACTGTTCCCCGTTCAGTGGTACGCCTCAAGATATAACAATGCCTTTCGTTGTGGCTGACCTGACATTTGGAAAAGACAGCGCGGTGGGTGAGGTGATTTATAGGCAGCAATTTGATACGGATGCACAACTAGAATGTATATCTGACTACGGTCGTGTCTTTTACTCGGTGAGCGGCAGCGTCATCGGCGGCAAGCCGGTTCCTGGTCATACTGGATATTATGAGACCGGTATCCCTGGGGTTGGAATTGGGTTTGAAGTCTATGGCGGGTTGATGGCCGGTGTTTGGGGCGCGTTACCTGGTACACATGGTGCGGTCAAGCTGTGTGGGAATCACGGTGAGCATTGTGGATATACAATTAGACCGAGGCTCGGGGTCACGCTAAAGAAGACGGGGGAAATAGTTTCGGGGACTGTGGACTTGGCTACGCTGCCTGCTGTAACCCTCTTTTTGGATAAGGCGCGTGTGCTTGACCTTAAAATGACGGGAAGTCTAGCAGTCTCATCCAGAACGTGTCGTGCGGCTTCCAATGTCGACGTCGACATGGGGACAGTCTCGAATGTGTTCAGAGGAAAGGGCAGTGTCTCGACGTGGAAGGATTTTAATATTACCCTTACCGATTGCCCGGCATTTCATGGGTATTATAAGCTCTATGGAAATCAATGGTATGACGACGGCAGTTCTACCGTTCGTGTGCCTGACATGAACGCATTAAAGATTTTCGTCGAGCCGACCGTTTCTGCGGTTGATGTGAATACAGGTATCCTCGCGTTGGATAAAAGCGCCCCTGGCGATGAGCCGGAAGCCCAAGGGGTCGGGCTGCAGATTGGCAGCCGTACAGGGGGGAACTTCAGGCTTAATAGCCCAGAAGATACCGGCGTAACGCTAACGAATGTCGACGGCGCCTCCTATACGATTCCACTCAAAGCACGCTATATACAGACAGCGGATTCGATAACGTCGGGACCTGGCAATGCTTCGGCAATCTTCACTGTGCAATATTATTGAGGTCGCTCGCGCTTCCCAGGGCGCTTGCGCGGCCTGGGAACATACAGGAATGCCAGGGCGAGACGATCAGGCGAACACGAAGTACTTGCGCACGGTCTCGACCACTTCCCAGGTGCCCTTCAGGCCCGGTTCGATGATGAACACATCACCCGCTTTCAGGTGCTTGGGCTCTTCACCTTCCGGGGTGATGATCACGTAGCCTTCGAGGAAGTGGCAGAACTCCCACTTCTCGTAGTTGATCTCGAACTTGCCCGGGGTGCAGATCCAGGTGCCCATGATCTTGCTGCCGTCGGCAGACAGGTAGGCGTTCAGGTTGACCGTCTGCGGGTCGCCGCCGATGCGCTTCCACGGGGTGGCGTTCAGGGCCGGGATCGGGCAGGTTTCACGCAGGACGGTGATGAAATCGGACATGGCAGGCTCCAGGTAAGTGACTGAATGACACGCCACCATAGGGCCTGCGCCCGCAGGGCAGTTGCCTGGGCTCGACGCCCAGGTGCCTGGTTGCGCTATCGGTGGCCCGCCAGCGCATTCACTTCCACGGTGACGTGGGCCAGCTCCTCGTGGACGGCCAGGGCCTGGCGCACGCTGTCCGCCTCCAGCGGCAAGCGGCTCGCCAGGCTGAGGATGCAGGCGTACTGGTCCTTGCCCACGCGCCACACGTGCAGGTCGGTGATGGTGGCAGGCACTGGCAACTCGGCCACCACTTCGCGGATTTCCTCAACCACCGGTGCGTCCATCTCGGCATCGAGCAGCACGCGCCCGGTATCGCGCAGCAGGCCTTTGGCCCACACGGCCACCAGCACCGCACCTACCAGGCCCATCACCGGGTCCAGCCAGCCGGCGCCCCAGAACTTGCCCGCCAACAGCGCGACGATGGCCAGCACCGAGGTGGCGGCGTCGGCGATCACGTGCAGGTAGGCCGAGCGCAGGTTCAGGTCCTGGTGGTGGTGATGGCCGTGATGGTGATGATCGTGGTCATGATGATGGTGGTGGTCGTCGCGCAGCAGCCAGGCGCAGACGAGGTTCACGGCCAGGCCGACGACGCCGATGGCGATGGCTTGGTCATAGTGGATCGGCCCTGGCGTCAGCAGCCGTTCCACCGACTGGAACGCCATCAGGCCGGCCACGCCCAGCAAGAGCAGGGCGCTGGAATAACCGCCGAGAATCTCGATCTTCCAGGTGCCGAAGGCGAAGCGCCGGTCACCGGCATAGCGCCGTGCCGCCGCGTAGGCCAGCAGCGACAGGCCCAGGGCCAAGGCGTGGGAGCTCATGTGCCAGCCGTCGGCCAGCAGCGCCATGGAGTTGAAGTACCAGCCACCGGTGATCTCGGCCACCATCATCAGGGCCGTGAGCCAAACGGCCAGGCGTGTCTTGCGCTCGGCGCCCAGGTTGCTGGTATGGAACTGATGGCTGTGCAGCCACTTGTCTGAGGTTTGCGCCACCATGGTTTATCATGCTCCGGAATGTATGCGGCATATACTATACCCCAGTATACCTATGAAGGTGCGAGACTGAATGGCACATACCATCAAGAGCAAGAAACAACTGCTGACCCGGGTGCGCAAGATCAAGGGCCAGGCGGCGGCTCTGGAGGCCGCGCTGGAGCAGGACAAGGACTGCCTGGGCATCCTGCAGCAGATCGCTGCGGTGCGGGGGGCGGTGAATGGGCTGATGGCCGAGGTGATGGAGGGGCATATCCGCGAGCACCTGGTGGCTGACGGGTTGAGTGCCCAGGCGCGGCAGGAAGAGGCCGACAAGGTGGCGGCGTTGTTGCGGTCGTACCTGAAATAAGGTGTTTTGGGGCTGCTGCGCAGCCCTTTCGCGGCACAAGGCCGCTCCTACAGAAGAAAAAATTTCCCAATTCCCCTGTAGGAGCGGGCTTGTCCCGCGATCAAGGGCGAAGCCCTTGCCAGGCGACGGTGATATCGAGCCAGACCTAATCCCGGGACAAGCCCGCAGGAGGCCTCTGGTTCATGCCCACCAATAGCGCACGAAGTGGAAGAACACCGGCGCTGCGAAGCACACCGAGTCCATGCGATCGAGCATGCCACCATGCCCTTCGATCATGTGCCCCCAGTCCTTCACTCCGCGATCGCGCTTGATCGCCGACATCACCAGCCCGCCAAAGAACCCCATGGCATTCACTGTCAGCGCCATCAAGCCCGCCTGCCAGAAGCTGAACGGCGTGATCCAGCACAGCAGCGCGCCCACCAGGGTGGCCAGGGCCACGCCGCCGGCCAACCCCTCGACGGTCTTGGACGGTGACAGGTTGGGCGCCACCTTGCGTTTGCCGAACAGCTTGCCACACACGTACTGCAGCACATCGCTGATCTGTACCACCAGGATCAGCCAGGCGATCAACAACAGGTTGCGCCCCTCGTAGCCGGTGATGTCCAGCGTCATCAAGGCCGGCACCGACGACAGGCAGTATACCGCGATCATCAAGCCCCACTGCACCTTGGAGGCGCGTTCGAGAAAGCGCGTGGTGTCGCCGCCGAAGCTCGCCAGTATCGGCAGGAACAGGAACAGGTACACCGGGATGAAAATGCTGAACAGCCCGTACCAGTCCATGGCGATCAGCAGGTACTGCAGCGGCAGCGCCACGTAGAACGCTGCCACCAGTGCCGGGTAGTCGCTGCGCCGGGTAGGCGTGAGGGTCATGAACTCGCGCAGGGCGTAGAACGAGACGAAGTAGAACAGCACGATCACCCCGTACTTGCCGAACACGAAGGCGATGCCGATCACCAGCACCATCGCCCACCAGGCGTTGATGCGAGCGTTGAGGTTGTCGATCACCGCGTGCGGCTCGGGGCCGGCGCGCCACTTGAGCAGGCGGCCGATCACGCTGGCGAGCAGCAGCAGGGCGCCGATGCCGGCGAACAGCGAAAGGGTATTGTCGTCCATCTCAGGCATCCTTGGGGGCCAGGTTCAGCAGGGCCTGGCGGGCCCGCTCGAGAAAGGCCTGCTTGCCCTCATCGGCCAGCAGGTGCAGGGGTTCGCCAAAGCTCAGGGTGCACAGCAGCGGCAGCGGCAAGGCGCGGCCCTTGGGCATGACGCGGTTGAGGTTGGCGATCCACACCGGGACCAGTTCGATGTCCGGGTGTGCCGCAGCCAGGTGGAACAACCCGCTCTTGAACGGCAACAGTGCTTCATCGGTGAGGTTGCGCGTGCCTTCGGGGAAGAAGATCAGCGAGTCGCCCTGGCCCAGGGCGTCGAGCACCGGTTGCAGCGGGTTGTCGTGGGCGTCGCTGCGCTGGCGGTCGATCAGCACGGCATCGAACACCTTGCGGATCAAGAAGTCACGCAAGCCTGGTTTGGCCCAGTAGTCGGCCCCGGCCACGGGGCGCGTGCGCCGGCGCAAGGGTTCGGGCAGCGAGGCCCACAGCAGCACGAAATCGCCATGACTACTGTGGTTGGCGAAGTACAGCCGCTGCCTGGGGTGCGGCGTGCAGCCGAGCCAGAGGGCGCGGGCACCGGTGATCAGGCGCGCGACGGAGGTGATGACGAAGGCGGTCAGGGCGGTGAGCATGGCGCGGGCCTTATCCGATGAAGGGAAGTGTCAGCAGCGTAGCCAGGGCCAGAATGAGCTGCAGGCCGAGGCACAGCGCCTGGCGCCGGAGCAGGCCCAGGGCGCCCTGGCTACGTGCGGCCCAGGCGCGTGGGTCGCTGGCGTTGGGCTTGAGGTGCAGCTCGAACAGCGCGCGGTCCAGGGCCTGGGTGTCGCGGGCAAGGTCGTCGCTGGCGGCGAGCCGGGCGAACAGCTCGGCGTCCAGGGCGACGCGGGTGGCGTAGTACTTGTGCAGCAGGCCCAGCGTCAGCAGCACGGCGCAGAGCAGGCTGGCCAAAGGCGGCATCTGGGTCACCAGCGGCGCCAGGCCGTAGGCCAGTGCCAACAGGGTGACGCCGTCGGACAGGCGTTCGAGCTGGCGGCCGCGGCCGAGCAGGCTGGCGGTCAGGTAAAGGTTCATGGCAGCGCTTCCAGCTGTGCCAAGGCCAGGCGATGGCCTGGGTGCAGCACGATGCCCGGGCGGGCCTGGCGGATCAGGGCCTCGGCCTCGTCGATGTCGGCGCAGCGCCGGGTCGATACCAGCCAGGCGGCCACGGCGCTGGCGCTGCGTGAGTAGCCCAGGGCGCAGCAGACCAGTACCGGGCCATCAGCGCGCAGGCGTTCGATGGCGATGGCGGCCTGTTGCAGCAGGCGGCTGTCAGGGGCGATCAGGTCCAGGGTAGGAAAACACGCATAGCCAGTCGACGCGACCGGTGTAGGAGCGGCCTTGTGCCGCGAAAGGGGCGCGCAGCGGCCCCAGGTTTTCAGCTTCGCAGCAGATTTCGCTGGGGCCGCTGCGCGCCCCTTTCGCGGCACAAGGCCGCTCCTACACGGGGGCGCACCAGCCTGAACATGACACGGCAGCTCTGCGCACAGGTCGACAACCGCAGCGAAGGGCGCCCCACGCCTCGGAATCCGCCCCAGGTAAACGCCATCACAGACTTCGTCCGCCTGCGGGTGGCGCCAAGTCCACAACCGCGAATTGACCCACGCGCCGATCAGGTACGGGGCCAGCAACCAGTGAGCTGCGTTCGACAAGCGCCCATCGGCGCCTTTCTGAAATCCGCCTGCACCGAGCACGCCATAGTTCAAGGCCACCAATGCCAGCGACACCGCCGGCCAGGCCAGCCACAGCCAGGCACCGCCCAAACCAATGGCAAGCACGGCGCACAACGATGCGCCCGCGGCGTAGCTCAACGCCAAGCGCCAGCGCTTGGTATCACGCACAAGGCGCGCCTGCTGCCAAGGCAACTGCCCCAGAGGTGGCCACAGCCAGACGCACATCAACCCCGCCAACGCCCCGGTGGGCACGTCGATGAAGTGGTGCTGCCAGGTGGTCAGCACCGAAACCCCGATCAACCCCATCCAGCCATGCATGAGCCATCGCCATGGCTGGCGCCGCACATGCCGGGCGAACATCGTCCAGATGATCACCAGCAGCGCGATATGCAGCGACGGCGCTTGGTTGAACGGTTTGTCGAAGCCCATCAGCACATCGAACAGCCAACCGAACAACCCGCCCAGCTCTGGCCGCTCGAAGGTGAAGCGCAACGGCCAGAGCAGGAAGCAGCTCACGCTGATCACTTGGGCGGTGAACAAGGCCATGGCGTGGCGGTCCATCTCCCGGCGAGTGGTCGGCAGCAGAAAGGAAAGCCCGTACAGCAGGTCGATGGACCAGTACGGGATGATCGTCCACGGCCACAGCGGTACCCGGTGTTCCCAGGCGAACACCAGGCTGCCGACCTCGGTGAGAGTGGCGGTGTGGTTGTTGACCAGGCCGTAGCTGAGGAAGAACAACGGCCCGAGCAGCAACAGCCAGAGCACGCCCCGGCGGATCAGCCCAGGCTCACGCACCATTGCCCACCCGTTGCGCCAGGCTCACGCTGAAGATGCCCCACTCGTCGATGCGCTGGGCGACTTTGCGAAAACCTGCCGCCTCCACCAGTTGGTCCATCTCCGCCTGGCTGCGTCGACGCATCACCCAGGCCTGGCCGTCGCGATGGCTGGTCAGGGCGCGGGCGATCATCTCCAGTTGCGGGTGCCAGGGCTGGCCGGTGTAGACCAGGTAGCCACCGGGTTCCACCGCCTCGCCCAGGCCTGCCAACGAGTTACCGACCAGGTCGTTGCTGGCGAACAGTTCGTAGAGGCCCGAGACCACCGCCAGGGTCGGCCGCGGGTCGAGGTTGGCCAGGCTCTGGCGGTCGAAGGCATCGCCCTGGACGAAGCGGGCGACCTCGGCCAGGCCCTTTTCGGCGATCAAGGCGCTGCCTTGCTGGACGTTCAGTTCGCTGTAGTCGCGCAGCAGGATCGAGTCGGGCATCTGCCCCTGCAGGGCTTCGAGGATATAGCGGCCATGGCCTGCGGCGATATCGACGATATGCACTGGGCGCTGCTGCTGGCGCAGGCGCTCGATGGCCTCACGCAGCAGTTCCTCCACATGCAGCTTGCGCTGGCGGATGCCGCGCCAGCCGATGGCGTTGAGGTAGTTGCGGTCGATCAGCTCGCCGAGCTTGCCCTTGCCGGTGGGTTGGTTGCGGTAGACGTAGTCGAGCGTGCTGCCGGAATCGAAGCCCGTGTCGAAGCCCAGCTTCACCCCGGCCGAGAGGCCCTGGCCCAGGCGCAGGCCGGCGCGGGTGGCGCGCCAGTAAAGCTCGCGTAACGAGTAGCGGGGCAGGGGCGCGGCCAGGCTCTCGGCCTCGGCGCAGCTGGCGCCGACCTTGTCGGCATCGAGCAAAGACGGTAGCGGTACGGGCGCCTCGAAGCATTGGGCGACGAAACGCTGGATACGTGCCAGGGCGTGGGCCCGGTCACGCTCGCCCAGGGTGTCATGGAAGAAGCCTGGAAGCATGTGCATCTCTTTGCGCGTGCTGCCCAGGCGTTCGAAGAAACGTTCTTGGGGTTTGCGCTCGACCACCAGGTCCGCGCCGGACACCAGCACTTGCGTCGGCACCTGGATCGCCTGGGCATCGGCCACCACCCGGTCGGCGGCCTCGTACAGGCCCAGCAGCATGGTCACCGAGATCGGCCGGCTGATCAGCGGGTCGGCAACGTACGACATGACCCGCTCCGGGTCGTGGGTCAACAGGCGTGGCTTGACGTAGCTGTTGACGAAGAAGTTGCCGCGCAGGGCCTTGAGCAGCTTCAGCCCAGGGCGGGCGAAAGGCACGTAGAGCTTGACCTTGAACGCCGGCGAGGCCAGTACCAGGCAGCGTACCCTGGGCGCGTAGTCGTGTGCCCAGGTGGCCACCAGCACGGCGCCGACGCTTTGCGCCAGCACCACCATGTTCGCCTCTTCGAGGCCGTGGGTATCGCGGATGTGCTCGATGAAGGTCTGCACATCGCGCACGCTGGTGGCGAAGCCTGGGCTGTCGCCGCGTGCCCCCGGCGACTGGCCATGGCCACGGGCGTCCCAGGCGAAGAAATCATAGCCGGGCATGTCCAGCTCGTCGGCCAGGTGGGCCATGCGTCCGCCATGCTCATGGCCACGATGGAACATCACCACTGCGCGGCGCGGCTGGTGTTCGTTGCGCGTGGCAGGCCAATACCGGTAATGCAACGCCACGCCGTCATGGGTGGAGAAGTGCAGCGATTGCGCTTGGCGCATGGCTAAGGTCCTTGTCCGGCGGCAAAAGGATCAACGGGCTTCGGTCAGGCCGTGGCGAACCCGGTTGTAGAGGGTATAGAGCGAGAGTGCCAGGATGACCAGCAACAAACCGTCGATCCACGCCGCGCCCAGCACCCCGAACCCGACCCCGGCCCCCAGTACGCCGAAGGCGAACGCCCGGTCGCTCTTGCCCATGGGCCCGTCATAGCGCCGCGAAGCCCCCACCAACGGGCCCATCACCCCGGCGTACTCGCTGACCACCGCGCTCAACACCACCAGCACCACCAGCACGGGCGACACGCCTGGCAACAGTGCGAACGGCAGGTACAGCGCCGCATCGGCGACCACGTCGCACAGCTCGTTCAGGTAGGCGCCGAGCTTGGATTGCTGGCCGAATTCCCGAGCCAGCATGCCATCGACCGCATTGAGCGCCATGCGCACGAGCATCCACAGCGGGACCAGGAGGAACAGCCCGTTCACAGTGTTTTGCCAGGCCAGCAACAGGCCCAGCAGCACCGACACCAGCGCGGCGGCGACGGTGACCTGGTTGGCGGTGACGCCACGGTCGTACAGGCGCTTTACCGCAGGACGCAGCAGGGCCTGGAAACGGGGCTTGAGCTGGTAGATCGATGGCACGGTGAACTCCCTTTCATGGCGCGACATGGCGGGGATTGTGGGGACAGAGTCCGGCTGGCTGCAAGCGGCAAATGTCTTACATGTGAACCGGATGAGGCTTATTCAAAAGGACTAGGTGTCCGCTTGTCGTCTGGTATGTGCATAGTGTGTATTGCTCTTTGTTTTTGCCAATACTGATGTGTACTATACACATCGACTGCCGAAGGAAGGGTGAATGCGCAGTAGGGACGTGATCCAACTCATCGAAGCGGATGGGTGGTATGAGGTGGAGGTGAAAGGAAGCCATCATCAGTTCAGGCATCCCATAAAGCGAGGAAGGGTTACGGTTCCCCATCCTAAAAGTGATTTGCCAAAGGGCACTGTGCACAACATCTTGAAACAAGCTGGCCTGAAGTAGGATCGGTCGCGATGCTCGAGCAGGTTTACCACCTCGAACCCTTATGGAGATAGTCGATGAAGTTCCCAGTCGTATTGCACAAAGACGTTGACTCGGACTACGGCGTCATCGTGCCTGATGTACCTGGCTGTTTCTCCGCCGGTGCTAGCGTCGCTCAAGCGCTGGAGAATGTTCAGGAGGCTCTGACGTTGCATTTCGAAGGGCTGATGGCGGATGGAGAGACGCTGCCACAAGCGCAAGAAGTTGATGTTCATGTCGCGAATCCCGATTACGCCGGAGGAATATGGGCGGTCGTGGATTTTGATGTGACGCCCTATCTGGGCAAGGCGGTGCGTTTCAACGCCACGCTGCCAGAGAACCTGTTGCAACGCATCGATGAGAAAGTGAAACGTGATCATCGATATGCTTCTCGCTCCGGCTTCTTGGCCTCGGCCGCTTTGCGTGAGTTGGCTGCGGCGCATTAGTGAAATAGGGCTGCTTTGCAACTCACATACGGGTTAGCGGCAAAAACATCGGATTTTCCCTCTTTCGCGTAGTCCGTTTCCGAAACATACTCTCGCCGCACTTCTGCCATTGCGATGGGTATTGTTCCCCCTCTAGTCTCGCCAGGTCGTTGCCAATTCAGCGACCGGGTTTAGCCACCCGAGGTTATGAAGACGAACGTACTTCGCCATCGCGATCCAAGGTTTAGCAATTGACTTTGGCGCTTCATGGCGGCTGTGCGCGGTGCACCTTCGGGTGAGCCGGGTATCGTCTTCCCGGTTGGCTAACCCGCGTACAGCTGCCACCCTTTCGTTTAGCCACGAAATTGCGGCAGCTCAACCAAGACGGAGCTGTAGCCATGCTGAAGATTGTCCCCGCCCCACCTCTCCACTCCCTCGAAAACACCCTACTCATCGTGTCCGAGCACCTGGAATGCGCGTTCACCGTGGCCCAGCAAATGGCACACCTCGACCCCAAACCGCCGATGCACGCGTTGCACGTGACGGTAATGCATGAAATCGATGCGGCCCGCAGCCTGGTCGAACTCACCCTGAGCCTGGCGCAAACGCGTCATTGAGGTTGCCATGGATAAAGAACAGATGACCCCAGGCATCGCGATGCTGCGGGTGAGCGAGGCGATCCCGGCGCTGATGCGGGTAATGCCGGGAATACCGGTGAGCGTGGCGCTGGAGCAGGCTTCGATCATGCAGGACTGCGTGCGGTACCTGACGCTTGAGTCAGCCCTGGCGGAGCAGGGGGGCAGCAACCTGATGTGGGCAGCCCATTACCTCAGCGGCATGGCCAAGGCGTTGATGGATGATGCAGCGGAAGGGCTTGAGGCGAACAGGCCCTGAGCCTGCTGGTGCCTGATCTACCGCAATCGCGGGCAAGCCCGCTCCTACAGGTTCTCCGCGGCCCTTGAGAGCGGCGCCGAACTTGTGGGAGCGGGCTTGCCCGCGATTGCGATAGACCAGGCACCAGAGGACCGCAGTCGTTCCCAGTGGTAGGTGGCTGCTAGTTGGTCAACGTCGGGCGGAGGACGGGCTGAGCATCTCGATCATCTGGATATCGAAATCTCGCTCCAGGTATTCCATGCGCTGCTCGAAGAATTCACGCATGTGCGGCAGGGCCGAATGCACGTCCAGGTCGGCCTTGCTGGCCCAGACCTCGTAGAACACGAACAGGCTCGGGTCTTCCTGGTCGCGCAGCATGTGGTATTCGATGCAGCCCGGCTCCTGGCGGCTGGGCTCGACATAGGCCCGGAACAGCTGCTCGAAGGCTTCGGCCTTTTCCGGGCGGGTCTTGGCTTTGAGGATGAAGGCGTATTGCTCGTTCATGTGCATGGGCCTCGAAGGCAGGGAAGATGAGCGCATTCTAAAGCAACAATATGTTTTTCATTCGTGTTCCTGGCGCAAATGTATTTTGCCATCGAGCCGCTTTTTCTCTGGCCCTCGCCTGCCTAATCTGCCGCCATCCATTCGACCTGCTCACGAGGCCCACCCATGAAAAAGATTCTCCTGCTCAACGGCGGCAAACGCTTCGCCCACTCCGACGGTCGCCTGAACGAGACCTTGCATGAAGCTGCCCTGGCCCATCTGGATCGCGCAGGTTTCGATGTGAAGCAGACCTTCATCGATGGCGGTTACGACGTTCAGGAAGAAGTCGAGAAATTCCTCTGGGCCGATGTGGTGGTCTGGCAGATGCCTGGCTGGTGGATGGGCGCGCCCTGGACCGTCAAGCAGTACATCGACGAAGTCTTCACCGCTGGCCACGGCAGCCTGTATGCCAACGATGGCCGCACCCGCTCCGACGCCTCGCAGAAGTACGGCAGTGGCGGCCTGATCCAGGGCAAGCAGTACATGCTCTCGCTGACTTGGAATGCGCCGCAGCAGGCCTTCGACGACCCGAGCGACTTCTTCGAGGGCAAGGGCGTGGATGCGGTGTACTTCCCGTTCCACAAGGCCAACCAGTTCCTGGGCATGACCGGCCTGCCGACCTTCCTGGCGGTGGACGTGATGAAGCGCCCGGATGTACCGGCGGCGCTGGCGGCCTACGAAGCGCACCTGGACCGGGTATTCGGCAAGGCTCAATAATGTTGCCGAGGCCCCATCGCCGGAGCGATAGGGCCAGGGCAAGCAACCCCAAGACAGTTTCCCACCTGTCCTGCGCTGTTTTCAGAGACTGCGCCATACCTGTAGGAGCGGGCTTGTCCCGCGATTGGGCCGCACCGCGGCCCCTTGCACCGATCCGTTTCACCCGCTATCTATCAGGGCTACTCCCACTCAAGGCCTACCGCGTGAAAACCCGATCCGAAGAACTCCAGGTGTTCGTCGCCGTCATCGATTGTGGCTCGATCTCCGCCGCTGCCGAACAGATCGGCCAGACCCCCTCGGCGGTCAGCCGCACCTTGTCGCGGCTGGAAACCAAGCTCGGCACCACGCTGGTCAACCGCACCACCCGGCGCATGGACCTGACCGAGGAAGGGCGTTTCTTCCTGGAACGCTCGCGGCGCATCCTCGAGCAGATGGACGACATGGAAGAGCACCTGTCCATGCACAACCAGACGCCTTCCGGGCGCCTGCGTATCAATGCCGCAGCACCCTTCATGCTGCATGCCATCCTGCCGTGGATCGGCGAGTTCCGCCGCCAGTACCCTGGCATCGAGCTGGAACTGAACACCGACGACCTGATCATCGACCTGCTGGAACAGAGCACCGACGTCGCCATCCGCATCGGCGACCTGGCCGACTCCAGCCTGCATGCGCGTTCACTCGGCTGCAGCCCGATCCAGGTGCTGGCCAGCCCCGACTACCTGGCACGCCATGGCATGCCGCAAACGGTCGAGGAGCTGAAGGACCATTGCCTGCTCGGCTTCAGCCAACCTGAGTCGCTCAACCGCTGGCCGTTGCGCCATGCCCAGGGCGACCATTGGCAGATCCGCCCCAGCCTGATCGCCTCCAGCGGCGAGACCCTGCGCCAGCTGGCGCTGGCCGGCGAGGGCATGGTCAGCCTGTCGCACTTCATGAGCCATGAAGACATCCGCACCGGCCGCCTGCAGGTGGTGCTGGGTGAGTTCAACAATGGCTATCGCCAGCCGATCCACGCGGTGTACTACCGCAATACCCAATTGGCCCTGCGCATCCAGTGCTTCCTGGATTTCATCCAGCAGAAGCTGGCGATGTATGCCTGTTGAGTTGCCTGAACACGACAGGACCTGTGCATAGGCGGCGCAAGTTTCCTACGGTGTTTGCTTAGTCGAAGCGCTTCGGCCTTAATGACTGATCAACAAAAACAACACCAAGGAAGTACGCATGCGTATCGTCATGTTCCAGTCCATGGCCCTTGGGGCCGCGATCCTGAGCTGTTCGTCCGCTTTTGCGGTGTCCCTCGAGGGCGGTGCTGTCGCCGCGCCTGATCAATATGGCGCACAGGTGGCCGCCGATATCCTCAAGAAAGGCGGCAACGCCGTGGATGCCGCGGTGGCCACGGCCTTCACCCTGGCCGTGACCTACCCGGAAGCGGGCAACATCGGCGGCGGCGGTTTCATGACCCTGTTCGTCGACGGCAAGCCGTACTTCCTCGACTACCGCGAGGTGGCGCCCAAGGCCGCGACCCGTAACATGTACCTGAACGAAAAAGGCGAGGTGATCGAGAACCTCAGCCTGGTCGGCGCCCGTGCGGCCGGTGTGCCCGGCACGGTGATGGGCCTGTGGGAAGCGCACCAAAAGTTCGGCAAGCTGCCCTGGAGCGAGCTGCTGACCCCGGCCATCGGCTATGCGAAGAACGGCTTCAAGGTGGCCGAAAAGCAGTACCAGTACCGCAACGATGCCCAGGGCCTGTTCAAGACCGCCACCAACTTCAACGACTATTTCGGCACCATGAAGGTCGGCGAGCTGTTCAAACAGCCCGAACTGGCCCAGACCCTGGAGCGCATTGCCGACAAGGGCGTGAGCGAGTTCTACCAGGGCAAGACCGCCGACCTGCTGGTGGCGCAGATGCAGGCCGACAAGGGCCTGATCACCAAGGCCGACCTGAATGACTACAAGGCCGTGTGGCGTGAGCCGATGGCCATCAGCTGGCGCGGCAACATGGTCTACACCGCGCCGCCGCCGAGCTCCGGCGGTGTGGCCTTGGCCCAGCTGCTGGGCATCAAGGAAGCGCGCGCGGCAGACTTCAAGGGCGTGGAACACAACTCGGCCAAGTACATCCACCTGCTGTCCGAAATCGAGAAGCGGGTGTTCGCCGACCGCGCCGATTACCTCGGCGATCCCGCGTTCACCCAGGTGCCGGTCGACAAACTGGTCGCCCAGGACTATCTCGCCAAGCGCGCCGCCCAGGTGAACCCGAGTGCCATCTCCAAGACCGAAGATGTCAAGCCGGGCCTGGAGCCGCACCAGACCACGCACTTCTCCATCGTCGACAAGCAAGGCAATGCGGTGAGCAACACCTATACCCTCAACCTGGACTACGGCAGTGGCGTGGTGGTCAAGGGCGCGGGCTTCCTGCTCAACGACGAGATGGACGACTTCAGCGCCAAGCCAGGCGCGGCCAACGCCTTTGGTGTGGTGGGCGGCGATGCCAACGCCATCGAGCCGGGCAAGCGCATGCTCTCGTCCATGAGCCCGAGCCTGGTCACCCGTGACGGCAAGGTGGCGCTGGTGCTCGGCACACCGGGCGGTTCGCGCATCTTCACCTCGATCTTCCAGGTGATGAACAACCTGTACGACTACGGCATGCCGCTGGAGAAGGCGGTGGCAGCGCAGCGGGTGCACCACCAGTTGCTGCCCAAGGACACCCTCTACTACGACAGCTATGCGCCGCTGACCGGCAAGGTGGCCGATGAGCTGAAGCAGATGGGCTATGTGCTGGAGGACCAGGGCTGGGAGATGGGCGATATCCAGGCGATCCGGGTGACCGGGGAGCAGCTGGAAACCGCCTCTGACCCGCGCGGGCGGGGTGTGGGGATGATCGTCAAGTAATCGGTAAGCGGGGCCGCCTTGCGGCCCTTTCGCGGCACAAGGCCGCTCCTGCACGGACAACGCAACCCCTGTAGGAGCGGCCTAGCGCCGCGAAAGGGCTGCAAAGCAGCCCCAACCCACTCAGACGCGGAACTTGCTCACCAGCGTCTGCAGATGCCCACCCAACCGCGCCAGCTCCACGCTGGACGCCGCCGTCTCGTCACTGGCCGTCGCCGTCTGCTCCGACACATCCCGCACGTTCAGGATGCTGCGGCTGATTTCCTCGGCCACCGCGCTCTGCTCTTCGGCTGCCGCGGCGATCTGCTGGTTCATCGACTGAATGTTCGACACCGTGCGGGTGATGTTGTCCAGCGAGGCGCCGGCCTTGCGTGCCAGCTCGACGCTGCTGTCGGTCAGGCTGCGGCTGCCGTTCATGACGTCGGCCACCTGCTGGGTGCCGTTCTGCAGGCTGGCCACCAGGCCTTCGATCTCTTCGGTGGACTGCTGGGTGCGCTGCGCCAGGCCGCGGACCTCGTCGGCGACCACGGCGAAACCACGGCCGGCTTCACCGGCGCGGGCGGCTTCGATGGCGGCGTTGAGCGCCAGCAGGTTGGTCTGTTCGGCCACCGACTTGATCACGTCCATGACGCTGCCGATCTTCTGGCTTTCCTGCTGCAGCAAGCTCATGGCCTCGGTGGAGCGGTGCACTTCCTCGGCCAGGCGTTCGATCTGGCTGATGGCTTCGCCCACCACGCGGTCACCGGCGCGGGCTTCGTCATCGGCACCGGTCGCGGCGTGGGAAGCCTGCTCGGCATTGCGCGCCACTTCCTGCACGGTAGCGGCCATTTCATGCATGGCGGTGGCCACCTGGTCGGTCTCGACCTTCTGGCTGTTGGCGCCAGCGCTGGTCTGCTCGGTGACGGCCGAGAGCTGTTCGGCGGCGCTGGCGATCTGGGTGACGCCATCGCGAATGCCGGTGATCAGCTCGCGCAGGGTGGCGCCCATGCGGGCGATGCCTTGCTGCAGCACGCCCAGCTCGTCGCGACGGGTGACGCGCAGGTCCTGGGTGAGGTCGCCGCTGGCGATCTTTTCCACAGCATCCAGGGTTTCGCGCAGCGGGCGGGTGATCTGGCGGGTGATGAGCACGGCAGCCAGTACGCCGACCAGCAAAGCCAGGAGCGTGGCGATGGTCTGCAGGCTACGGGCCTGGAGGCTTTCCTGGTCGCGACGGTCGAGCTGGATCTGGTACAGCTGGTCGCTGCGCTTGACGATGTCGGCGCCTTGCACGGTCATTTCCGCCCGGGCCTCGGCGATCTGGGCGAGCGCATCGCGGAACTGGGCGACGGCAGCGCGGTAGGCCTGCAGGCCCGTTTCGAACTGCTGCACGCGTGCGGCATCGTTGGGCAGTTCGCGCTTGAGGCCGTCGATTTCCGCCAGGGCGGTATCGAGCTGGCGCAGGGCGGCCCGCTCGGCATCGGCGGTCTGGTCGGCAATGTAGCTGCGCACGTCCAGGCGTACCTGGGCCAGGGTCTGCTTGGCCTTGCTGATCAATTGGTACTGGGCCAGGCGGGTGCTGTCGGCATCGGTGCTGGCGAGCACGTCGCGGCTGATCGCCTCGATCGGTTCGTTGGCCTGGGCGGCTGCCTTGCCCATGGTGTCGCGGGCGGCGAGGCTGGCGTTGTAGCCTTTGCGCATCTTGTCCAGCGAGACGCGGTATTCGCTGATGGTCTGGCCCTGTTCGCGCAGCAACTTGAGGTTTTCCGGGCTCTTGAACGTGTTGACCAGGTGCTGCTGCTGGGCGCCGAAGGCATCGAGCTTGGCCAGTACGTTGGCCGCCGAGGTGTCGTCGCCGTTGGTCAGCATGTACTGCAGGCGTGCCACGCGCAGGTTGGTCAAGTCACTGTTGAGCTTGGTGATGTCGCTCATCCAGTTGCTGCGGTCGATCAGGCTGCCCAGGCTGGTCCAGCCGGTCAGGGCCAGAAGGCCGGTCAGAAGCAGGACCAGGCCGAAGCCCAGGCCGAGTTTGAGGTTGACGCTGATATTGGCAAACCAGCTGTTCATGGCACGCTCTCCAGAAATTGATTTCGCTCGCTTGATCTCCAATCGCTGGGCATTGTTGTTATCGGGGCCCGCTGATTCCTGTGGGGGTTATCGGCAGCTGGGGATGAAGCTGAAACGCTTTTTCAGCGGATTTGTAACCTGCTGAAAACGTTTGCGTTTTGGAGAGGGCGGGGGGCTGCTTTGCAGCCCTTTCGCGGCAGAAGGCCGCTCCGACAGGGGAACGCGAATCTTCGGTAGGAGCGGCCTTGTGCCGCGAAAGGGCCGCAAAGCGGCCCCATTTCACAGATTACGCGCGCCGAAAGTATCGCAGCGGTTCACATCGCCACTGGAGAACCCGGCCTTGAACCAGCGCACGCGCTGTTCAGAGGTGCCATGGGTGAAGGAGTCCGGCACTACGCGGCCCTGGCCCTGTTGCTGCAGACGGTCGTCGCCGATGGCGTTGGCGGCGTTGAGAGCTTCTTCCACGTCGCCCGGCTCCAGCCAGTTCAGGCGCTTCTGCGCCTGGTAGGCCCAGACGCCCGCCAGACAGTCGGCCTGCAGCTCCTGGCGCACCAGCAGGCCGTTGTCGCCCTCCATGCGCTGGCCGCTGCGCCGTGCGGCGTCGACCTTGGCCGAGACGCCGAGCAGGGTCTGCACGTGGTGGCCAATCTCGTGGGCGATCACATAGGCCTGGGCGAAGTCGCCAGCGGCGGCGAAGCGGGTTTCCATTTCGCGGAAGAAGGTCATGTCCAGGTATACCCGTTGGTCGGCCGGGCAGTAGAAGGGGCCGACCGCCGAGGAGGCGAAGCCGCAGGCGGAGTTCACCTGGCCGCTGAACAGCACCAGCTTGGGGTCGCGGTACTGCTTGCCGCCTTGGGCGAACAGGGCTTTCCAGGTGTCCTCGGTATCGCCGAGGATCGAGGCGACGAATTCGGCCTGTTCGTCGTTGGCCGGCGGGGCCTTGCTGCCCACGCTGGCCGGCGCCTGATGCTGCTGTTGCTCCATCTGCCCAGCGAGCTGGCCGAGGATCTGCAACGGGTCCTGCCCGGTGATCCAGCCGATGCCGACGATCAGCAGGATCGCGCCGAGCCCCAGGCCCTTGCCACCGCCGAAGCGCATGCCGCCCCCGCCGCCACCTTCGCCTCGGGCATCGACCACATTGTCGCTACGTCGGCCTTTTCGCCATTCCATGTACTGTTCTCCGAGGGCTTGTAACGTGAGGAGCAAGAGTAGCCAGTGCAGGGGCAACTGTCAGGCGGTTAGAGCCGCTTTACGGCCACTCGCCCCTGTAGGAGCGGCCTTGAACTGGCCTAATGATTTTGGACACCTTCTTCGGGCGCTATGATGGCGCCCAATTGGAGGCAAAATCAGTGCGCAAGTCTTATTCGAGAGAACACAAAATCCGAGCAGCTGAAATGGTGCTGGATGCCGGCCAGTCGGTTCCTGAGGTATGCGAAATCCTCGGGATTGGCCGCACAGCTCTTCGTCGTTGGGTTGAGCAGGTAAGGCAGGAGAGAGAGGGCAAGGTGCCGGCTGGAGCCAAAGCCATCACTCCGGAGCAGCAACGTATTGAAGAGCTGGAAGCGCTGGTTCGTCAAAAGGATCGGGATATCGAAATCCTAAAAAAGGCCAGTGCTCTCCTGCTTCGGGACTCCAAAGATCGTTCTCGCTGATCAACGAGCTGAGAGAGCAATATGGTGTTGTCGACTGCTGTCGCGTGCTTGGGGTCAAACGCAGCAGTTTCTATGCATGGCGCAAACGCCAAGGGCGTGAGAATCCCGGCAGGGATGCTCTACGCTCGCGTGTAATCGATCGTTTTAAGGCGTCACGAAGCTCTGCCGGTTCACGCACGTTGATGCAGGAGCTGCGGCGTGAAGGCCATGAGATTGGGCGTTACAAAGTGCGTGCGCTTATGCGTGAAGCTGGCCTGAAATGCCGGCAGCGTAGACCGCACCGGTATCGGTCATCCGGCACGGAAGCATTGATTGCGGAAAACCAACTGAAGCGAAACTTCAAAGTTTCGACAATCAACGAGGTTTGGTGTGGCGATGTAACTTATATCCAGGTTGGCAGGCGTTGGCTGTATTTAGCCGCAGTAATCGACTTGTATGCACGCCGAGTCGTAGGCTGGGCGTTTTCAATGACTGCCGATGCCAGGCTGGCCTGTGACGCGCTGCGTATGGCGTCTGAGTCCAGGGGCAGGCCTGCGGGCGTGATGTTTCATTCAGATCAAGGCTGCCAGTACACCAGCCACAAATTCAGGTCTGTGCTTGAAGAGTGCAGCCTGAAGCAGAGCATGAGCCACCGTGGCCAATGCTGGGACAACGCCGCCATGGAGCGATTCTTTGGGGCATTGAAATCAGAATGGGTGCCACCAGGAGGCTATGAGTCCGAATCTGAAGCCAAGGCCGACATCATGGCTTATTTGGTGCACTACAACCTCAAGCGCCTCCACAGCTACAACGGCTACGAGACCCCGGTAGCCATGGAGGAAAAGCTCAGGGCAGCGGCATGAACCTTAACCGGTGTCCAAAATTACTTGACCAGATCACCTCGTGCCGCGAAAGGGGCGCACAGCGCCCCCGCTTCAACGGCGAACCAGCAGCACGCCGCTTTCCATGTGATGGGTATACGGGAACTGGTCGAACAACGCGCACCGCTCGATGCGATGGGTGTCGTGCAGCTGGGCGATGTTCGCCGCCAGCGTCTCGGGGTTGCACGAGATATACAGGATCCGCTCGAACCTGCGGGTCAGCTCGCAGGTGTCCGGGTCCATCCCGGCACGTGGTGGGTCGACGAACACAGTGCCGAAGTCGTAGCTTTTCAGGTCGATCCCTTCCAGACGGCGGAACGGGCGCACTTCGTTCAGTGCCTGGGTCAGCTCTTCGGCCGACAGGCGTACCAGGCGCACGTTGCCCACGCCGTTCTCGTCGAGGTTGCTCAGCGCGGCATTGACCGAGGTCTTGCTGATTTCGGTCGCCAACACTTGGCGCACCCGGGTGGCCAGGGGCAGGGTGAAATTGCCGTTGCCGCAGTACAACTCCAGCAGGTCGTCGTCGCGCTGGCCGATGGCCTCGAAGGCCCAGGCCAGCATCTTCTGGTTCACCGCACCGTTGGGTTGGGTGAACGCGCCTTCGGGCTGGCGATAGCTGAATACGCGGCCTGCGACGTCGAGCTTTTCCACCGCATAGTCACGGCCGATCACCAGGCGCTTGCCCTTGGAGCGGCCGATCAGGCTCACGCCCAGCTCTGCGGCCAGCTGGCGTGCGGCCGCTTCCCAGGCGTCGTCCAGCGGGCGGTGGTAGCACAGCGTGACCATGGCATCGCCAGCCAGGGTGGTGAGGAACTCTACCTGGAAGAGGCGGTTGCTCAGTGCTTCGCTGGCCTGCCAGGCGGCTTTCAGGCGGGGCATCAGCGCGTTGATGCGCTGGCTGGCGATGGGGAAGTCGTCGATCAGGATCGCCTTGTGCTTCTCGCCCGGGGCGAACATCGCGTAGTGGCGCTGGCCGTCTTCACGCCACAGGCGGAATTCGGCGCGCAGGCGATAGTGCTCGCGCGGCGAGTCGAACACCGCCGGCTCTGGCGCGCCGAAGGGCGCCAGCAGCTCACGCAGGCGCGCGACCTTGGCTTCGAGCTGTTGGGTATAGGCGGAAGGGTCGAAGACAGCACTCATGCGTTGAACCAGCCCAGCTTGATGACGAACAGGATGGAAAGGATCACCAGCGCCGGGTTCAGGTCGCCGCGGCGGCCGGAAATCAGCTTGATGGCGGTCCAGGTGATGAAGCCGAAGGCGATGCCGTTGGCGATCGAATAAGTCAGCGGCATGGCCAGGGCGGTGACCACCACCGGCGCGGCCTCGGTGACATCGTCCCAGTTTATTTCCGCCAGGCCCGAGGCCATCAGTACCGCGACGAACAGCAGCGCCGGGGCGGTGGCGAAGGCCGGCACGCTACCGGCCAATGGGGCGAAGAACAGCGCCAGCAGGAACAGGATCGCCACCACAATGGCGGTCAGGCCTGTGCGGCCACCGGCGCTCACGCCCGCGGCGGACTCGATGTAGCTGGTGGTGGTGGAGGTGCCCAGCAGCGAGCCGGCCATGGCTGCGGTGCTATCGGCGATCAAGGCACGGCCCATCTTCGGCATATGGCCGTCCTTGCCCATCAGGCCGGCGCGCTTGGCCACGCCGATCAGGGTACCGGAATTGTCGAACAGGTCGACGAACAGGAAGGCGAAGATCACGCTGATCAGGCCTACGTCCAGGGCGCCGGCGATGTCCAGTTGCAGGAAGGTCGGGGCCAGCGAAGGTGGCATCGACACCACCCCGGCGAACGGCGTGACGCCCATCAGGATTGACGCCAGGGTCACGGCGAGGATACCGATCAGCACGGCGCCACGAACCTTCATCGCTTCCAGGGCCACAATCAGGAAGAAGCCCAGGGTGGCGAGGATCGGCGCCGGTTGCTTGAGGTCGCCCAGGCCCACCAGGGTGGCCGGGTTGTCGACGACGATGCCGGCGTTATGCAGGGCGATCAGTGCCAGGAACAGGCCGATACCCGCGGCGATGGCCGAGCGTAGTGGCAGGGGGATGCTGTTCACGATCCATTCGCGGATACGGAAGATCGACAACAGGAAGAACAGCACTGCCGAAAGGAAGACCGCGCCCAGGGCCACCTGCCAGGTGTGGCCCATGTGCAGGACCACGGTGTAGGTGAAGAAGGCATTCAGGCCCATGCCCGGCGCCAGGGCGATCGGGTAGTTGGCGATCACGCCCATGGTCACCGAGCCGATGGCCGCGGCCAGGCAGGTGGCGACGAAGATCGCGCCTTTGTCCATGCCGGTCTCGCCGAGGATGCTCGGGTTGACGAACAGGATGTAGGCCATGGCCAGGAAGGTGGTGACGCCCGCGAGAATCTCGGTGCGCACGTTGGTGTTGTGTGCTCTTAGTTGAAACAGCCTGTCCAGCATGCCCGCTCCCCAAGGCGCCCCCGGCGCCGTGAATGTATCGACCCCAATCAGCAAAGCACAGACCGTACCGGTTGCCGTGGTTTTCTGCGGGGCGGAAAAAAGCCGCGCATCATACCAGCATGGATGGCGAGGGCCTATGGCTACGGGGCAGGGCGGGATATGCGGTTGTCTGTGCGGGCCCAATCGCGGGACAAGCCCGCTCCCACAGGTACAACGCCGTCTTCAAGACAGCGGTAGACCTGTGGCCCCCACAGGTACAACGCCGACTTCAAAACAGCTGTAGACCTGTGGGAGCGGGCTTGCCCCGCGATTGCGCCGGTATGGTCAGCCGCCGTGCAGCCGGTCGCGCTGGGCCAAGGTCGGGAACAGTTTCATCCAGGTCCCGGTCACCACCAGCGTACCCACACCCCCCAGCACCACCGCTGGCACCGTGCCGAACCAATGCGCGGTCAACCCCGATTCGAACTCGCCCAACTGGTTGGAGGCGCCAATGAACAAGCCGTTCACCGCACTGACCCGGCCACGCATCTCGTCCGGCGTCTCCAACTGCACGAAGGCACCGCGGATGACCATGCTGATCATGTCCGCCGCACCCAGTACCACCAGCACCGCCAACGAGAACCAGAACGAAGTGGACAGGCCGAAGGCGATGGTGGCCACGCCGAATACGCCGACGGCGGTGAACATGGTCAGGCCGACCTTGCGCTCCACCGGGAAGCGCGCCAGCCACAGCGACATCAACAGCGCGCCCACCGCCGGTGCCGAGCGCAACAGGCCCAGGCCCCAGGCGCCGGTGAGCAGGATGTCCTTGGCGAATACCGGTAGCAACGCAGTGGCACCGCCCAGCAGCACAGCGAACAAGTCCAGGGAAATCGCCCCGAAGATGTCCGGGCGGCTGCGGATGAAGCGGATCCCGGCCAGCAACGACTCCAGGCTGGCGCGCCCGCGTTGGGCCACCTGCTGGCGGACATCGAGGCTCAGGGTGAGCAGACAAGCAATCACGTACAGCGCCACGGTCGGGCCATACACCCAGATACTGCCGAAGGCATAGAGCAAGCCGCCCACTGCCGGAGCGACGATGGTCGCCGCCTGGGTAGCCGAGGCCGAAGCCGCCACTGCCCGCGGGAACAACCCGGTCGGCACCACGTTGGGCAGCAGTGCCTGGGTGGCCGGCATCTCGAAGGACCGTGTGGCACCGAGCAGGAAGGCCAGGGCGAAGATCAGCTCGCGGCTGACGTTGTCGGTGGCGCTGCCCACTGCCAGGGCCAGGGCGATCAGCGCTTGCAGGCTCTGGCACAGGGCGGCGACGCGGCGCCGGTCATAGCGGTCGGCGACGTGGCCGGTGTGCAGCATGAACAGCACGCGTGGGGCGAATTCCACGAGCCCCACCAGGCCCAGGTCCAGCACGTTGCCGGTCAGCTGGTAGAGGTGCCAGCCGATGGCCACGGTGAGCATCTGGAAGCCACTGGCGGTGAACACCCGGGCCAGCCAGAAGGCCAGGAAAGGGCGGTGGTGACGCAGCAGCTGCACAGCGGGATCGGACATCGGTAAGCCTTGACTTCGGCGCGGTAGAGGGGTTGCAGGGTATCACCTGTTTGTAACAAATGGTTGCTGTTTGCCGGGTTCGGCACTTTTCACCGTGCCCCGCAAGGCGGTGGGACAACCGGTCACGCGGCAATCAACCACACGGCTCGCCTGGCCATTCGGGTCTATGCTTCCCAACATTCGTTGACCTGGGTCAATCGTTCCAGGTGCAACGATCCGGCCGTTGGCCGCAATCCCTGCGATCGAACAGAACAATTCCAAAACGCCGCACTCGATAACCGTGGGGGCAGTGGGCGTCAGGGCCACGAGCCCGGACGCTGGATTACCTGAAGAGGAAGCACTATGTTCGGTTTAGAGGCCTTGGAGCTCGCCCGAATCCAGTTTGCGTTTACCGTGTCCTTTCACATCCTGTTCCCGGCCATCACCATTGGCCTGGCGAGCTACCTGGCCGTCCTCGAAGGCCTCTGGCTGAGGACCCACAACAACGTCTACCGTGACCTCTACCATTTCTGGTCGAAGATCTTCGCCGTCAACTTCGGCATGGGCGTGGTCTCGGGCCTGGTCATGGCCTACCAGTTCGGCACCAACTGGAGCCGCTTCTCCGACTTTGCAGGTGCCATCACCGGCCCCTTGCTCACCTATGAAGTGCTCACCGCCTTCTTCCTCGAGGCCGGTTTCCTGGGCGTGATGCTGTTCGGCTGGAACCGCGTCGGCCGAGGGCTGCATTTCTTCGCTACGGTCATGGTGGCGCTCGGCACCCTGGTCTCGACCTTCTGGATCCTGGCGTCGAACAGCTGGATGCAGACTCCCCAGGGCCACGAGATCATCGATGGTCGGGTGGTACCGGTGGACTGGCTGGCAGTGATCTTCAACCCGTCGTTCCCCTTCCGCCTGATGCACATGGCCACCGCCGCGTTCGTGTCCACGGCCTTCTTCGTCGGTGCTTCGGCGGCCTGGCACCTGCTGCGCGGACGTGATAACCCGGCGGTGCGCAAGATGCTGTCCATGGCGATGTGGATGGCCCTGATCGTGGCGCCGATCCAGGCGGTGATCGGCGACTTCCATGGCCTGAACACCCTCAAGCACCAGCCGGTGAAGATCGCGGCCATCGAAGGGCATTGGGAGAACAAGCCCGGTGAATCGACCCCGCTGATCCTGTTCGGCCTCCCCGACATGGACGCCGAGACCACCCGCTTCAAGATCGAGATCCCGGCGCTGGGCAGCCTGATCCTCACCCACAGCCTGGACAAGCAGGTACCGGCGATGAAGGAGTTCCCGCCAGAGGACCGCCCCAACTCGACCATCGTGTTCTGGTCGTTCCGGGTCATGGTCGGCCTGGGCCTGCTGATGATCGCCGCCGGTTTCTGGAGCCTGTGGCTGCGCAAGCGCGGCACCTTGTACAGTTCGCGGCCGTTCCTGCACTTCGTGCTGTGGATGGGCCCTTCGGGCTTGATCGCCCTGCTGGCCGGCTGGTTCACCACCGAGATCGGGCGCCAGCCGTGGGTGGTCTATGGCCTGATGCGCACCGCCGATGGTGTCTCCAACCACAGCTACGGCCAGCTCGGCCTGACCTTGGTGATTTTCGTGGTGGTCTACTTCGCCCTGTTCGGCACGGGCCTTGGCTACATGATGCGCCTGGTGCGCAAGGGGCCGAAGACCGGCGAGGGCGACGAGCACAACCCTGGCGGGCCTGGCCAGAAACGTACGCCAGCGCGGCCGTTGTCCGCCGCCGATGAAGGCCATGAGGCCGACTCCGCCAGCTTGAGCAAGGGGAACTGAGCCATGGGTATCGACCTTCCGTTGATCTGGGCCGTGATCATCATCTTCGGCGTCATGATGTACGTGGTGATGGACGGCTTCGACTTGGGCATCGGCATGCTCTTCCCCTTCGTCAAGGGCGAGCGTGACCGTGATGTGATGATGAACACTGTCGCCCCCGTGTGGGACGGCAACGAGACCTGGCTGGTGCTGGGCGGGGCCGGGCTGTTCGGCGCCTTCCCGATGGCCTATTCGGTGGTCCTCGAGGCGCTTTACCTGCCCCTGATCCTGATGCTGGTGGGGCTGATCTTCCGCGGCGTGGCCTTCGAGTTCCGCTTCAAGGCCACGGCCGAGAAGCGCCATATCTGGGACAAGGCGTTCATCTGGGGCTCGCTGGTGGCGACCTTCTTCCAGGGCGTGGCCCTGGGGGCCTTCATCGAGGGCTTCAAGGTGGTGGACCGGCACTATGCCGGCGGTGCCCTGGACTGGCTGACACCCTTCAGCCTGTTTTCCGGCGTGGGCCTGATCGTCGCCTACACCCTGTTGGGCTGCACCTGGCTGATCATGAAGACCGAAGGGCCATTGCAGCAGCAGATGCACGACCTGGGCAAGCCTCTGGCGCTGGTGCTGCTGGCGGTCATCGGCATCGTCAGCCTGTGGACGCCGCTGGCCTACCCCCAGATTGCCGACCGTTGGTTCAGCATGCCGAACCTGATCTGGTTCATGCCGGTGCCGATCCTAGTGTTGGTGACCTTTTACGGATTGCTGCGGGCGGTGGCACGCAATGCACACTACACGCCGTTCCTGCTGACGCTGGTATTGATCTTCCTGGGCTACAGCGGCCTCGGG
Organism: Pseudomonas sp. p1(2021b); assembly: GCF_020151015.1. NCBI lineage: Bacteria > Pseudomonadati > Pseudomonadota > Gammaproteobacteria > Pseudomonadales > Pseudomonadaceae > Pseudomonas > Pseudomonas sp. p1(2021b). The sequence continues at coordinate 4,381,427 of NZ_CP083746.1, read as the reverse complement.
ATCAGCTTGTGGCCGAACATCATCCCGCCATCGATCTCCATCTGGGACGCTGCGGCACCCCCGCAGAGCCAGGGCTTCATGCTGGTGGGGACGTTGTTCATCCTGCCGTTCATCCTCGGGTACACCTTCTGGAGCTACTACGTGTTCCGCGGCAAGGTCACCCATGAGCACGGCTATCACTAGGGAGGCCCGGTGATGATGGTTGAAGAGAAGAAACCGCTCTGGCAGCGCCTGGGCTGGCTGGTGCTGATCTGGGCGGGGAGTGTGGCAGCACTGGGTATCGTGGCCTGGCTAATGCGGATGTTCATGAGTGCGGCGGGGTTGAGTACCCACTGAGTCATCGGGGCCGCTTTGCGCCCCTTTCGCGGCACAAGGCCGCTCCTACAGCGCCTCCTGTAGGAGCGGCCTTGTGCCGCGAAAGGGCTGCAAAGCAGCCCCAGACATTACTTGCGGGCCTTGAGGATCACGAACTTCGGTGTCGCCGCCACCTGCTCCACCCCCCGGAACAACCGCCCCAGCTTACTGTGATAGCCCAGGTGGCGGTTGCCTACGATATAAAGCGCCCCACCCACCACCAGTGCTTCGCGGGCCTGCTGGAACATGCGCCAGGCAAGGAAGTCCCCCACTACCTGCTGCTGGTGGAACGGCGGGTTGCACAGCACCACGTCCAGCGACTGTTTTTCCTGCCCGGCCAGGCCATCGGCAGGGCGGATGTCCACGCCTCGATCCCCGAGCGCGGCGCGCCAGTTCTCCTGGGCCGACTGCACCGCCATGTACGACTCGTCCACCAGGGTGTAGTGCGCATCGGGGTTGGCCAGGGCGCTGGCGATCGCCAGCACGCCATTGCCGCAGCCAAGGTCGGCCACGCGTGCCTGGCCCAGGTCGCGGGGCAGGTGGGGCAGGAAGGCACGGGTGCCGATGTCCAGCCCTTCGCGGCAGAACACGTTGGCATGGTTGACCAGCTCCAGGGCCGGCGTGTCCAGGCGATAGCGGCTGGGGTAGGGCGAGCGCGCGGCAGGGCGTTCGGCGACGGTCGCGGTGAGCAGGCGCGCCTTCTTCTGCGCCAGCGAAGCCTGCACCGGGCCGATGTACTTCTCCATCAGGTCGCCTGCGGCACGGGGCAGATGCTTGATCATGGCGCCGGCGATCACTTGGGCGCCAGGGGCCAGGTGGCCTTGCAGGCGGATCAGTTGCTCCTCGAGCAAGGCCAAGGTCTTTGGCACGCGTACCAGCACGCGGTCGAACGCCCCCTGCCAGGCCTCGCTGGCCGGCACGAAGGGTACGGCGTCGAACGGCTTGCCGTTGCGTGCGAGGTTCTTTTGCAGCGCCAGGTGGCCCAGGTGCGAGTCGCCGCTGCTGGTCACCGCTACGTGGCCGACCAGGCTGGCGGCCAGGGCACCGAAGCTGTCGTTGAGCACCAGCACCCGGCAATCGGCGGCAGGCGTCTGGCTGGCCAGGTGCGCCAGCAGGTACTCGTCGGCTGCGTCGAAGGCTTGCAGGGGATCGTTGGCCTGGTCCGGCTGGCGGATCAGGTCAAGTTCGGCGAAGGGGCTGGTCAGCAGGGGCATGGCGTAGGGCTCGGTGCGGGTCTGCTCGGCGCGAACCACGACGAGCTTCAGGGGCGCGATTCTACAGGGCTTTGCCGCCGACTTGTACGACGAGGCCCTACAAACCGTCGGTGTTCATCCCTGGCGCTTTGCGCGACACTGGGCGCACCTGCCCGATGGAGTCCGTCATGACCGCCAGCGCCGACAAGTTCACCCGCCAGACCCTGCTCGACGTCCAGCCGTTGACCCCCAGCCTGTTCACCTTGCGGGTCACCCGCGACGCAGGGTTTCGCTTTCGCGCCGGGCAGTTTGCCCGCCTGGGCGTGACCAAGGCCGATGGCAGCGTGGTATGGCGGGCCTATTCGATGGTCAGTGCCCCCCATGACGAGTTCCTCGACTTCTTCTCCATCGTCGTGCCGGGCGGTGAGTTCACCAGCGAGCTGAGCCGCCTGGGCGAGGGCGACAGCCTGCTGATCGACCGCCAGGCCTTCGGCTACCTGACCCTTGACCGCTTCGTCGGCGGCCGCGACCTGTGGCTGCTGGCCACCGGTACCGGCATCGCGCCGTTCATGTCGATCCTGCAGGACTTCGAGGCCTGGGAGCGGTTCGACAACATCAAGCTGGTGTACTCGGTGCGCGAAGCGAAGGAGCTGGCCTACCTGGACCTGATCGCAGGGCTCGAGCAGCGCGACTACCTGGCGGAATTCGCGGGCAAGCTGCAGTTCATCCCGGTGGTCACTCGCGAGCAGCACCCGGGGGCATTGAACGCGCGGATCACCACGTTGATCGAAAACGGCGAGCTGGAAAGGGCGGCGGGGCTGGCGCTGTCGCCGGAGCATTCGCGGATCATGCTGTGCGGCAACCCGGAGATGATCGACGACACGCGCAAGGTACTGAAGGCGCGCGACCTGCAGTTGAGCCTGAGCAAGCGGCCGGGGCAGGTGGCGGTGGAGAACTACTGGTAAAGCGGCGCTGGATTCATCGCGGGACAAGCCCGCTCCCACACAGGTTGCACGATTCCTGTAGGAGCGGGCTTGTCCCGCGATTGGGCTGCGAAGCAGCCCCCATAGGCTTACTGCCGATTCTGCGTCTTGAGCAGGTCGCGAATCTCGGTCAGCAGGGTTTCCTCGGCGCTCGGTACTGGCGGAGCGCTCGGGGCCACGGCTTCCTCGCGCTTGAGGCGGTTGATCACCTTCACACCCATGAAAATGGCGAAGGCCACGATCAGGAAATCGATCACGGTCTGGATGAACTTGCCGTAGGCCAGTACCACCGCAGGAATGTCACCCTCGGCTGCCTTGAGCGTGATGGCCAGGTCGCTGAAATCCACACCCCCGATCAGCAAGCCCAGCGGCGGCATGATCACGTCGCCTACGAAGGACGATACGATCTTGCCGAAGGCCGCGCCGATGATGATACCGACTGCCATGTCGACGACATTTCCCTTGACCGCGAAGGCCTTGAATTCACTGAGCATTCCCATGGTTTATTCCTTGTAACAAATGGAGAGGTATTCGCAGTGTAGCCAGCAAATCGCTTCGTGCGTTGCGCTGCGGCCAGGTGCGAATAGTTTTGTCGTCCGAAGGCGCGTTCGAGACACGTCCGGCTCAGTTATCATGGCGATTTTTTCCAGGAGACTGAGCCCATGGCCAAGGCCAAGCGCTTGTATGGCTGCACCGAGTGCGGCGCGACCTTCCCCAAATGGGCCGGCCAATGCGGCGAGTGCGGGGCCTGGAACACCCTGGTCGAGACCATGATCGAAAGCGGCGGTGCCGCGGCACCTGCCGGGCGCACCGGTTGGGCCGGGCAGCAGGCGCAGATCAAGACCTTGGCCGAGGTCAGTGTCGAGGAGATCCCGCGCTTCACCACCAGCAGCGCCGAGCTGGACCGTGTGCTCGGCGGCGGGCTGGTGGACGGTTCGGTGGTGCTGATCGGTGGTGACCCGGGTATCGGCAAGTCGACGATCCTGCTGCAGACGCTGTGCAACATCGCCACGCGGATGCCGGCGCTCTACGTCACCGGCGAGGAGTCCCAGCAGCAGGTGGCCATGCGCTCGCGCCGCCTGGGCCTGCCCCAGGACCAGCTCAAGGTCATGACCGAGACCTGCATCGAGTCGATCATCGCCACCGCGCGCCAGGAAAAACCGCGGGTCATGGTCATCGACTCGATCCAGACCATTTTCACCGAACAACTGCAGTCGGCCCCTGGCGGCGTGGCCCAGGTGCGCGAGAGCACGGCCTTGCTGGTGCGCTATGCCAAGCAGAGCGGCACGGCGATCTTCCTGGTCGGCCATGTGACCAAGGAAGGCTCCCTGGCCGGCCCGCGCGTGCTCGAGCACATGGTCGATACGGTGCTGTACTTCGAAGGGGAATCGGATGGGCGTCTGCGCCTGTTGCGTGCGGTGAAGAACCGCTTTGGCGCGGTCAACGAGCTGGGCGTGTTCGGCATGACCGACCGAGGCTTGAAGGAGGTGTCCAACCCGTCGGCGATCTTCCTCAACCGCACCCAGGAAGAAGTCCCCGGTAGCGTGGTCATGGCCACCTGGGAGGGTACCCGGCCGATGCTGGTGGAAGTGCAGGCGCTGGTGGACGACAGCCACCTGGCCAACCCTCGGCGCGTGACCCTGGGCCTGGACCAGAACCGCCTGGCCATGTTGCTGGCGGTCCTGCACCGCCATGGTGGTATTCCCACCCATGACCAGGACGTGTTCCTCAACGTGGTAGGTGGGGTGAAGGTGCTGGAGACCGCTTCGGACCTGGCCTTGCTGGCCGCAGTGATGTCCAGCCTGCGCAATCGCCCGCTGGCCCATGGGCTGCTGGTGTTCGGTGAGATCGGCCTGTCGGGCGAGGTACGCCCGGTGCCCAGCGGCCAGGAGCGCCTGAAGGAAGCCGCCAAGCATGGCTTCAAACGGGCCATCGTGCCCAAGGGCAACGCACCCAAGGAAGCGCCGGCGGGGTTGCAAGTCATTGCCGTGACGCGCCTGGAGCAGGCGCTGGATGCATTGTTCGAATAGGACGCGCCGTTGCTGGGGCTGCCTTGTGCCGCGAAAGGGGCGCAAAGCGCCCCCATTTATAAAGAAAAAGGGGAGCCGACGATGCGCATCGGCTCCCCTCGATCACCCCTGCGGGCGATCAGTGCTCGGCTAGCGCCTTGCGCCGGGGCGCTTCGTTGCCGTGCTCGTCGAGTTCCATCACCGGCACTTCGTTGCCATCGGCATCGAACAGCTTGCCATCCTTGAAGTAATCACCATCGCGCAGGCACGAGATGTCCGAATACTGGATGGTACGCTCGTAACCGGCGGCGAACACCGACTGCTGGTCCGAGTTGCCGGTCTTGATGTGGTTGAAGATCAGGTTCAGCAGAATCGCCATGATCGCCGCGGAGCTGATGCCCGAGTGGAAGATGGTTTCGAACCAGCTCGGGAAGTGGTGGTAGAAGGTCGGTGCGGCGATCGGGATCATGCCGAAGCCCAGGGAGGCGGCGACGATGATCAGGTTGACGTTGTTCTTGTAGTTGACCGTCGCCAGGGTGCGGATGCCACTGGCCGCCACGGTGCCGAACAATACGATGCCCGCACCACCCAGTACTGGGGTCGGTACCGCGGCAATCACCCGGCCCATGATCGGCAGCAGGCCCAGCACCACCAGGATCACGCCGCCGGTGGCCACCACGTAGCGGCTCTTCACGCCGGTCACGGCCACCAGGCCCACGTTCTGGGCGAAGGCACTCTGGGTGAACGAGCCGAAGATCGGTGCCAGGATGCTCGAGGCCATGTCGGCGCGCAGGCCGTTGCCCAGGCGCTTGGAGTCGACCTTGGTGTCGATGATCTCACCCACGGCGAGGATGTCGGCCGAGGTTTCCACCAAGGTCACCATGATCACGATGCACATCGACAGGATCGCAGCGATATGGAAGGTCGGCATGCCGAAGTGGAAGGGGGTGGGGAAGGCGAAGATCGGGCCTTCGGTGACCTTGCTGAAGTCGGTCATGCCCAGGGACCAGGCGATCAGGGTGCCGATCACCATGGCCAGGAGGATCGACAGGCGCGAGATGGCCGCGCTGCCCAGCTTGCTCAGCAGCAGGACGATGGCGAAGGTCAGTGCCGCCAGGCCGATGTTGGCCACGCTGCCGAACTCCGGCGATGCGCTGTTGCCACCCATGACCCAGCGCGCGGCGACCGGCATGAGCGTCAGGCCGATGGTGGTGATGACGATACCGGTCACCAGCGGCGGGAAGAACTTGGTGATGCGCGAGAACACCGGGGTGATCAGGAAGCCGATGAGCGAGGCTGCCATGACCGCACCGAGTACACCTGGCAGGCCACCGCCATCCTGGCTGCTGAGGATCGCGCCCATGGTCGCCACGCCTGCGAACGAAACCCCTTGAACCAGCGGCAGCTGACAACCGAAGAACGGCAGGCCCAGAGTCTGCAGCAAGGTCGCCAGGCCACCGGCGAACAACGAGGCGGCGATCAGAATGCCGATTTCGGCCGGGGCCAGGCCGGCAGCCTGACCCAGGATCAGGGGTACGGCGACGATGCCCCCATACATGGTCAATACATGTTGCAGACCATAAGCCAAGTTGGCACCAACGCCGAGATTTTCATCTTCGGGGCGCTTGGCGGGAGACGTGCTAGGGGACGTAGTCATGGAGCAGGCTCACTTGTTTATTGTTGTGCCGCTACTGTAGACAATTCCTACAAACAAATACCACAGGAATTGTATACAAGATTTTGATCGGAGCACCAACCGGGGTAACCGCCGGGCGCGGTTCAAGTGAATGCAGAATGCGTTCCAAGGTGGCAAAGGCGGTACTAGAGGGGTGTGTACAACCCACTATACCCAGCGCAGAAAGCTGTCTGGGTAGACAGGAAACACTTGGGAGTCAGAACGTTAGCAAGCTAAGAGATATCAATATTCGATGAGTTCGCGCAGTTCACGCATCATTTCGGTGCTGTCGGCCACGTTCAGCTCAACAAGACGGTGCAAATGGCTCATTGAATCGATATCGATGTAGAGGCAGACGAAGCCCAGCCGCGTAGGTTCTTCGTGGCGTAGCTCCACTTGCATGCGCACTTGGGTTTCCGTGTCGAGGTGGACGATGGCATCGAAATCCTGGGTGAGGTCGGCGTCCCATGGGGAAGGGCGCTCTATCAGCAGGCCCTTGAGCGACAGGTCCAGCAGCTTGACCGGCCAGCGCTTGAGGCCTTGGCGCAGCTCGGTGGGCGCATCGAAGTCGATGCGCAGGAAACGGCGGCGTTCATCGTGTTCGCTCATGGGGCGGCCCTCCTGAGGGTACTTCCTGACTATAGTTGATGGTGTGTGTCGTTCAGGTACCGCAATCAGGCCGCGAAGGCTCTAGACCAAAGCAAGTATGGCAATGCGCGGTGAGTGGCCCTAGACTCGATGGGCGGTCTTTTCCAATCCACCAGCTGGAAGCAAACCATGAACAACAATAATAGCCTGCTACGCCACATTCCGTGGCTGGCGCTGGCAGTCATAGGCGCCTGTGCGCTGGGCGTGGTCGCCCTGCGTCGCGGCGAGGCGATCAACGCCTTGTGGATCGTGGTCGCGGCAGTGGCCCTCTACCTGGTCGCCTATCGCTACTACAGCCTGTTCATCGCCACCAAGGTGATGCAGCTCGATCCTCGTCGGGCCACCCCGGCGGTCCTCAACAACGATGGCCTGGACTACGTCCCGACCAACAAGCACATTCTGTTCGGCCACCACTTCGCCGCCATCGCCGGCGCCGGCCCCCTGGTGGGCCCGGTGCTCGCGGCGCAGATGGGCTACCTGCCCGGCACGCTCTGGCTGATCGCCGGCGTGGTCCTGGCCGGTGCGGTGCAGGACTTCATGGTCCTGTTCCTCTCCACCCGTCGCAACGGCCGGTCCCTGGGGGACATGGTCCGCGAGGAGATGGGCCGTATCCCGGGCACCATCGCCCTGTTCGGCTGCTTCCTGATCATGATCATCATCCTCGCGGTGCTGGCGCTGATCGTGGTCAAGGCCCTGGCCGAGAGCCCCTGGGGCATGTTCACGGTGATGGCGACCATCCCGATCGCGATGTTCATGGGCGTCTACATGCGCTACATCCGCCCGGGCCGCATCGGCGAGATCTCGGTCATCGGCGTGGTCCTGCTGCTGCTGTCGATCTGGCTGGGGGGCCAGGTGGCGGCAGATCCGACCTGGGGCCCGGCGTTCACCTTCACCGGCGTGCAGATCACCTGGATGCTGGTGGGCTATGGTTTCGTCGCCGCTGTACTGCCGGTATGGCTGGTACTGGCGCCGCGTGACTACCTGTCGACCTTCCTCAAGATCGGCACCATCGTGGGCTTGGCCATCGGTATCCTGATCATCGCACCTGAGCTGAAGATGCCGGCCCTGACCCAGTTCACCGACGGTACCGGCCCGGTGTGGAAGGGCACCCTGTTCCCGTTCCTGTTCATCACCATCGCCTGTGGTGCGGTGTCCGGCTTCCACGCGCTGATCTCCTCGGGGACCACGCCCAAGCTGCTGGACAATGAGGTCAACGCCCGCTACATCGGCTACGGCGGCATGCTGATGGAGTCGTTCGTCGCCATCATGGCCATGGTCGCTGCCTCGGTCATCGAGCCGGGCGTGTACTTCGCCATGAACAGCCCGGCCGCAGTGGTCGGCGCCGATGTCGCGTCGGTGGCCCAGACCGTCAGCAGCTGGGGCTTCATGATCACCCCCGAACAGCTCGAGGCGACCGCCCGCGACATCGGCGAGCACACCGTGCTGGCCCGTGCCGGTGGTGCACCGACCCTGGCGGTGGGGATCGCACAGATCCTTCACCAGGTGCTGCCGGGTGAGAACACCATGGCGTTCTGGTACCACTTCGCGATCCTGTTCGAGGCGCTGTTCATCCTCACCGCGGTGGACGCCGGTACCCGTGCCGGTCGCTTCATGCTGCAGGATCTGTTGGGCAGCTTCGTCCCGGCGCTCAAGCGTACCGACTCGTGGGGCGCCAACCTGATCGGCACCGCCGGTTGCGTGGCGCTGTGGGGCTACCTGCTGTACCAAGGTGTGATCGACCCGCTGGGCGGCATCAATACCCTGTGGCCGCTGTTCGGCATCTCCAACCAGATGCTGGCCGGTATCGCCCTGATGCTCGGCACCGTGGTGCTGATCAAGATGAAGCGTCAGCAGTACGTCTGGGTCACCTTGCTGCCGGCTGTCTGGCTGCTGATCTGCACCACCGCCGCGGGCCTGATCAAGCTGTTCGACCCGAACCCGGCCGTGGGCTTCCTGGCCCTGGCCAACAAGTACAGCGTGGCCCTGGACGCAGGCCAGGTGCTGGCACCGGCCAAGAACATCGACCAGATGCAACACGTGATCTACAACGCGTACACCAACGCGGGCCTGACCGTGCTGTTCCTGTTGGTGGTGTTCAGCGTGCTGTTCTTCGCCATCAAGGTCGGCATCGCCGCCCTGGGGCGCAAGGAACGCAGCGACAAGGAAACCCCGTTCCAGGCGTTGCCTGATGCGTGACACACAAGAGGAAAACCGTGATGTTCAACGACCTTGGGCGACTGGGTAAATACCTGGGGCAGGCAGCCCGCCTGATGGTCGGCATGCCTGACTACGACAACTATGTCGAGCACATGCAGACCAAGCATCCGGACAAGCCGGTGATGAGCTACGAGGCGTTCTTCCGGGAACGCCAGGAAGCGCGTTACGGTGGCAAGTCCGGGCCCAAGTGTTGTTGAACTTGAGGTTGTAGGAGCGGCCTTGTGCCGCGAAAGGGGCGCGCAGCGCCCCTTGTCTTCAGCATCATCGCCACTGTCCCTGGGGCCGCTTTGCGGCCCTTTCGCGGCACAAGGCCGCTCCTACAGGGATGCGGCCTTTTCTTTTATCCACTGCACAGGAGATGTACTGCGTGCAGACGCCTATTCCCGTAACCGTACTCACAGGCTTTCTCGGTGCCGGCAAGACCACGTTGCTCAAGCACATGCTCAAGGCCGAGCACGGTCTGAAGATCGCCGTGATCGAAAACGAGTTCAGCGAAGCCGGCATCGACAGCCAACTGCTGGGCGACGAACCGGTGCAGGTCATGACCCTGGCCAATGGCTGCGTGTGCTGCACCATCCATACCGACCTGACCAAGGCCCTGTACCTGCTGCTCGAGCGCCTGGATGCCGGCGAGATCGCCTTCGACCGCCTGGTGATCGAATGCACGGGCCTGGCCGACCCTGCGCCTGTGGCGCAAACCTTCTTCATCGACGAAGACCTGCGTGAACGCTACCTCCTCGACGGCATCATCACCCTGGTGGACGCCGCCCATGCCGACGTGCACCTCGCCCAGGCCATCGCCCAGGCCCAGGTGGGTTTCGCCGACCGCCTGCTGCTGAGCAAGACCGACCTGGTCGAGCCCGCAACGGTCGAGGCCTTGCAAGCGCGTTTGGCGCGCATCAATGGCCGCGCTGCGATCCGTGTGGTCGAGCATGGCCGTATCGAGCTGGCCGAATTGCTCGACGTGCGTGGCTTCAACCTCAACACTGACCTGGGCGCCAACCTCAAGCCGGCCTTGCGCCCGGTGCTCAAGCACACGGACCGCATCTCGACATTGGTGCTGCGCACCGATACCCCGCTGGACATCGACCGGCTCAGCGACTTCATGAACGAGTTGCTGGAAAATCATGGCAAGCAGTTGCTGCGCTACAAAGGCGTGCTGAATATCGCCGGTGAGGATCGCCGCCTGGTGTTCCAGGGCGTGCTCAAGCTGTATGGCTTCGACTGGGATGCCGAGTGGGGGGAAGGGGAGGCGCGCGAGAGCGTGATGGTGTTCATCGCCGACGAATTGCCGGAAGAGAAGATCCGGGCGGGGTTCGAGGCGCTGGGTTAAGGTTCGAAAACGATTGGGGCTGCTTCGCAGCCCTTTCGCGGGGCAAGCCCGCTCCTACAGAGGTTGCGTGAACCTGTAGGCGCGGGCTTGGCCCCAACGGTCGATCAGTTGCCGTACACCGGCAGCTTCTTGCAGATCGCCTTGACCTTCTCGCGAACGGCATCGATCACCGCTTCGTTGTTCAGGTCAGCCAGGATGTCGCAGATCCAGCCAGCCAGCTCACGGCACTCGGCTTCCTTGAAGCCGCGGGTGGTCACGGCCGGGGTGCCGAAACGCAGGCCCGAGGTGACGAACGGGGAGCGTGGGTCGTTCGGTACCGAGTTCTTGTTGACGGTGATGAACGCTTTGCCCAAGGCCGCGTCGGCGTCTTTGCCGGAGATGTCTTGCTTGATCAGCGACAGCAGGAACAGGTGGTTCTGGGTGCCGCCGGATACGACGTCGAAGCCACGCTCGATGAACACGCTGGCCATGGCCTGGGCGTTCTTCACCACTTGCTGCTGGTAGGCCTTGAACTCAGGCTGCAGGGCTTCCTTGAAGCAGATGGCCTTGGCAGCGATGACGTGCTCCAGCGGGCCGCCCTGGGCGCCCGGGAAGACGGCTGCGTTGAGCTTCTTCTCGATCTCTTCGTTCTTGCGAGCGAGGATCAGGCCGCCACGTGGGCCGCGCAGGGTCTTGTGGGTGGTGGTGGTGACCACGTCGGCGAACGGCACTGGGTTCGGGTAGACGCCAGCGGCGACCAGGCCGGCCACGTGGGCCATGTCGACGAACAGGTAGGCACCGACCTTGTCGGCGATGGCGCGGAAGCGGGCGAAGTCCAGGACCTGGGAGTAGGCCGAGAAGCCGGCGACGATCATCTTCGGCTTGTGCTCGACCGCCAGGCGCTCGACTTCGTCGTAGTCGATCAGGCCGTTGGCATCGATGCCGTACTGGATGGCGTTGTACAGCTTGCCCGAGGAGCTGACGCTGGCGCCGTGGGTCAGGTGGCCGCCGTGGGCCAGGCTCATGCCCAGGATGGTGTCGCCGGCCGACAGCAGGGCCAGGTAGACCGCGGCGTTGGCCTGGGAGCCGGCGTGCGGCTGGACGTTGGCGTAGTCGGCGCCGAACAGTTGCTTGGCGCGATCGATGGCCAGCTGCTCGACGACATCGACGTACTCGCAGCCACCGTAGTAGCGCTTGCCCGGGTAGCCTTCGGCGTACTTGTTGGTCAGTACCGAGCCCTGCGCTTCCATGACCGCGGGGCTGGTGTAGTTTTCAGAAGCGATCAGCTCGATGTGCTCTTCCTGGCGCAGAGCTTCTTGCTGCATGGCTTCGAAGAGCTCGGCGTCGTACTTGGCAATGGTCAAATCACGGCTGAACATGGCGGTCCTCAAGGATCGGGCTGAATTGGGGGGGCATTCTAACCGATTGATCGACGCCTGGCATATGAAGTGGCATCAAGTTGCGGACCGGTGGGGCTCATGTTGCAGGCCGCGTGGCGACTGGGCTTCAGTTGACTTTTGGGTCCGGTTTTTGCCTGCTGCTCAGGGGCCGTATGGCACCACGGTCATTGGAACATGAACAGGGCCTCGTTGCTGAACTGCGCCTCGAACTGGCCGGCCGGCATCGGCCGCCCGAACAGATAGCCCTGCACCTCGTCGCAGCCGTGTTCGCGCAGGAACTCCAGCTGCTCGTGGGTTTCCACACCCTCGGCGATCACCGCCAGGTTCAGGCTGTGGGCCATGGCGATGATCGCCCGGGCGATCTGCGCATCCTGCTCGCCTTCGGGCAGGCCGTCGACGAAGGTGCGGTCGATCTTCAACACGTCGATGGGGAACTGCTTGAGGTAGTTCAGCGACGAATAGCCGGTGCCGAAATCATCGACCGCGATGCTCAGGCCCAGCACCTTCAGACCGTCGAGGATCTGCATGGCCTCGTCGACGTCGCGCATCAGAATACTCTCGGTCAGTTCCAGCTCCAGGCAGGCCGGCGGCAGGCCGGTTTCCTCTAGGATGGTGGCGATGCGCGTGCCCAGTTGGCCGTCGGAAAACTGCCGTGCCGAAATGTTCACCGAGACCTTGGGCACCCGCACCTTGGCCTTGTGCCAGGCCTTGAGCTGGCGGCTGGCTTCGCGCAGCACCCAGTCGCCGACATCCACTACCAGGCCCAGCTCCTCGATCACCGGGATGAAGTCGCCCGGCGGTACCAGCCCCCGGCGCGGGTGGCGCCAGCGCAGCAGGGCCTCGGCCCCGGTCAGCCGCTTGCCATCGCCGCTGAACTGCGGCTGGTAGTAGAGAATGAATTCGTTCTGCTCCAACGCATGGCGCAGGTCGCTCTCCAGCTCCAGGCGCTCCAGGGCGCTGGCGTTCATGTCGGCCTGGTAGAACTGGAAGTTGTTCTTGCCGCGTTCCTTGGCGTGGTACATGGCGGTGTCGGCGTTCTTCATCAACTGGCTCAGTTCGCTGCCGTCCTGCGGGCTCAGGGCGATGCCGATGCTGGCGGTGACGAAGAACTCGCGGTTTTCCAGCACGAACGGCCGCACCAGGCTGCCGAGAATGTTCTCAGCCACATGGATGGCGCGGTTCAGGGCCATTTCGCGGCTGGCCCGGGGCTGCAGCAGCAGGGTGAATTCATCGCCGCCCATGCGCGCCACGGTGTCGTCGTCATCGACGCAGGCCAGCAGGCGCTGAGCCATGTCCTTGAGCATGCGGTCGCCTGCGGCATGGCCGAGGGAGTCGTTGATCGGCTTGAAGCGGTCCAGGTCCAGGAACATCAGCACCACCCACGCCTTGTGCCGCTCGGCCTGTTGCAGCGCCGTATACAGGCGGTCCTGGAACAGGGTGCGGTTGGGCAGGTGGGTCAGGGCATCGTAGTAGGCCAGGCGATGGATGCGCTGCTCGCTGGCCTTGCGCTCGCTGATGTCGGTGAAGAAGCATACGTAGCTGGCCAGGTCGCCCTCGTCGTCGAGCACTGCGGTGATGCCGACCCAGGCCGGGTAGTGTTCACCGTCGCGACGCTTGAGCCAGACCTCGCCCTCCCAACTGCCATGCTGGTGCAGTTGCTTGACCACGTAGCGCAGGTGCGCCTCTTGCTGCTCGTCGACGGTGAGCAGGCTCGGCAGTTGATCGAGCACTTCGCTGACGTCATAGCCGCTGACCCGGCTGAACGCTTCGTTGGCCTGCACGATGTAGCCGGCCGGGTCGGTGATGAGGATGGCCGAGGTGGAGTGCTCGAATACCGTTGCAGCCATGCGCAGGTCTTTTTCTGCGCGGCGTTGCTGACTGATGTCGCGGCCCACGCCGAGCACGCCCTCGAAGTGCTCGTGGTCGTCCCACACCAGCACCAGGCGCAGTTCGATGGGGATCTTGCGGCCATCGGCGCGCAGGCAGTCGAACAGGAAGATCTGGGTGGGCAGCTGGCTGCGCAGCTGGGCCAGTTGCTCGGTGTCGCCCAGGGCCTTGCTGACCCGCTCCAGCAGGCTGTAGATGCCGGTGAGCTGGGCCGGGTTGGCGATGATCGACTGCCAGCCGTGCTCGAAGATCCAGTCGGCCGGGTAGCCCAGCACGGCCTGTACCGAGGGGCTGACGTAATTGAGCTGCAGCTGGCTGTCGGTGGAGAAGATCACGTCGCTGATGCTCTCGGCCAGCATGCGGTAGCGCTGCTCGCTGTCGCGCAGCGACTCGCTGGCTTCGATCTGTACCGTCACGTCCTTGCCCACGCCGATGATACGGGTGACCAGGCCATCGGTGTCACGGGTCAGCACTTGTTCGCGGATTTCGTACCAGCGCCAACCCCCGTCGCGGTGACGGAAACGCAACTGGCAGTGCAGCGACTGATCATGGCTGGTGTCGCGCTGTTGCCGGCGCAGTTGACGATAATGGTCGGCATCCTCGGGGTGCAGCAGCAGTTCCCAGAAACGGTCGCCCATCTGCGCCAGCTCCACCCGGTCGTAGCCCAGCGTCTGGCCCAGGTGGCGGTTGCTGAAGATGATCCGCTGGCTGTGCACGTCCTGCACGTAGAGCTGGTCGGGAACGGTGCGGACCACGTCCGACCAGAAGCTTTCGCGTTCGAGCAGCGACAGCTCCACCTGCTTGCGGCTGGTGATATCGCTGATGCTCAAGATAACGGCCTGGTAGTCGCGCCGTTGCAATGGCAGGCGCGCCATCAGCCACAGGTGCAACTCGCCGCCCAGGGGGGCGGGCAGGCGCACTTCGAGTTCCAGCAAGCTGCGCTGTTCGATCAGCGCGTCGATCAATTGCATGCCGACGCTTTCACGGCTGTCGCCACTGCCATCGATCAGGCGCTGCCAGGCGCCGTCATGGCAGTGCACGTTGAGCAATTGGCGGGCGACCTGGTTGATTTCGGTGATCTTCAGTTCCTGCAACAGCGTGCGGCGCAGGCTGGCGTCCAGGGCCAGGCTGTGCCGGAGTGCGGCACGGTTGCGCAGATGGTAGCGGTCGAGTTGGCCGGGCAGGCTGGAGAGGTCGAGCACGCACAGCGCCACGCCCGTGCCTTCGAAGATCTCGTGGTAGCGCCGGCGGTCTTCCTGCAAGGCCCGCTGCCGGCGACGCATGTTGATCAGGGCCAATACCGGCAACAGGGCACAGAACAAAACCAGCAGGCATTTGCCGATCAATGCCGGAAGCAGCTCGGCCCGGGCTTGCCCGGCATCGAACAGGCCGCGCAGTTGCCAGGTACTGTTGTCGATGAAGGCCAGCATCACGCTTTGCAGGTTGTCCTTGTCGCGGTCAGGCGCGCCTGGCCCCTGGAGCACCTGGCCGCTGCGGCTGTTTTCCAGCAGCCAGAGGCGGCCCTCGCCAGTGAGGTGTTCGGTGAGCTGCTGGTAGTAGTCGCCGCTGGACAGGCGCAGCAGCCAGTAGCCGTGATCCGGGTCGGCTGGCTGGCGCAGCAGCAGGTAGATGACGCGGTTGTCGGCCGAGTTGCCGAAGAAATAGGCGCCTCCCTGGTTGAGCCGCACCAGCTCGTCAAGCAATTGGCGGTCGGGGCTGCCGGAGAGGCTGTCGCCCAGGACTCGTCCGGCGCTGTCCAGCCAGGCCAGGTGGCGCAGCCCGGGCAGACGTGCGCGCAGGGTGCCGAGCACAGGTGGCAGCGCCTTTGCTGGCAGTGCGTCGGTATAAGGCTGGACCAGGTTCGCCGCTTGCTGGGCCTTGAGCGCCATGTTCAGGTTCAGGTGGTCGGCCAGCTCCGCGCTCGCCTTCAGGCTCTGCTGGTACAGGTCGGCCTGGGTATGGCGGTATTGGGCGAACAACTGCCATAACAACAGCCCCAGCAGGACCAGGGCCAGCAAAGCCAGCGCCCCCTTGAGCGAGCCACGCAAGGCACTGGCCGGAACGGCTGGAGCAGGGCACAGCGACGGTGGTTGGGTGAGATTGGTCAAGCGTTGGACCTGCGATTTGGCTGGCGATGGCAGGGCGGACTATGCATGGGCCGTGCCCGAGCACAGGGCCGGGCGCACTATATAAGGTGACGCATGAAGCCGACTAGCATGCGCGCAATTATGGCAAAGTGCCACTCATCTGTCCGCTGCCGATGGTCGTGGCGAGCGACGGCCATTCGGCAAGACCCTGCAAGCTGTGCGAGAATGCCGGCCGCTTCATAGTCAACGCTTTTTGGAGATGTACGGTTTTGGTTACCCACTATTCCACCAATGGCCTCGATTCCGCCTGCGGGCGCAGCAGTCAGACCCTGGTCAGCACTGTCGTGGCCGATGACGTATCCTGCAAGTCCTGCCAGCGCTCCCTGGCCAAGCCGGACGCCGCCGCTGCCGTGCGCAAGAGCCCGTCGCTGGCTGAGCTGCGCAAGTCAGCCAAGGCCGTCGCCGAGCCGGCTGCTGCAACGGTCGCACCGGCGGCCGTAGCGGCGAAACCTGCTGCCAAGCCTGCCGCCAAGCCGGTGGCGAACACGCCGGCCCGTTCCGGCGGTTTCAGCGTCAAGGCCGCCTGGGCTGCACGCCTGGCCGAGCAGAACGACCGTTGCCGCCTGCCGCGCGGCAAGGCGAAGCAGTCTCACGTCTGAGCGCTGCGCCGGCAGTAATGGCCCAATCGCGGGACAAGCCCGCTCCCACAGGCCCTGTGCTGTCTTTGTAGGAGCGGGCTTGTCCCGCGATTGGGCTGCAAAGCAGCCCCAGCCATCTGTGAATCGCCACCAGTTGGCGTAGAATGGCCCACTTTGTTCAACGTCACCCCGTAAACACATGCGTCCCCTGGCCATTGCCGGGGTCGATGTCTTTACCTATCTGATAGAGGGCTTGGTTTTGGCTCAATACGTCTACACCATGCATCGGCTGAGCAAGGTCGTGCCGCCGAAGCGGGAAATTCTCAAGAACATTTCCCTGTCGTTCTTCCCGGGCGCCAAGATCGGCGTGCTCGGCCTGAACGGCGCGGGTAAATCGACCCTGCTGCGGATCATGGCCGGCGTCGACAAGGAGTTCGACGGCGAAGCCCGTCCGATGCCCGACATCAATGTCGGCTATCTGCCCCAGGAGCCGCAGCTGGACCCGACCAAGACCGTTCGCGAAGTGGTCGAGGAAGCGGTCAGCGTGATCAAGGATGCCCAGGCGCGTCTGGACGAAGTCTATGCCGCCTACGCCGAGCCTGATGCCGACTTCGACAAGCTGGCGGCCGAACAGGCCAAGCTCGAAGCCATCCTGCAGGCCGCCGACGGCCATAACCTGGAGCGCCAGCTGGACGTCGCCGCCGACGCTCTGCGCCTGCCGCCATGGGAGGCGAAGATCGAGCACCTCTCCGGTGGTGAAAAGCGTCGCGTGGCCCTGTGCCGCCTGCTGCTGTCGGCCCCCGACATGCTCCTGCTGGACGAACCGACCAACCACCTGGACGCCGACTCGGTGGCCTGGCTCGAGCGCTTCCTGCACGACTTCCCCGGCACCGTGGTGGCGATCACCCACGACCGTTACTTCCTGGACAACGTCGCCGGCTGGATCCTGGAACTGGACCGCGGCGCCGGCATCCCGTACGAAGGCAACTACTCGGGCTGGCTGGAGGCCAAGTCGGCGCGTCTGGAGCAGGAATCCAAGCAGCAGAGCGCCCACGAGAAGGCCATGAAAGAGGAACTGGAGTGGGTGCGCAAAGGCGCCAAGGCCCGCCAGTCCAAGTCCAAGGCCCGTCTGGCGCGCTTCGAAGAAATGCAGTCGCAGGAATTCCAGAAGCGCAGCGAGACCAACGAGATCTACATCCCGGCAGGCCCGCGCCTGGGCGACAAGGTCATCGAGTTCAAGAACGTCACCAAGGGCTATGGCGATCGCGTGCTGATCGACAACCTGTCGTTCGCCATGCCCAAGGGCGCCATTGTCGGTGTGATCGGCGGTAACGGTGCCGGTAAGTCGACCCTGTTCCGCATGATCATGGGCAAGGAGCAGCCGGACTCGGGCAGCATCGAGATCGGTGAAACCGTGCAGCTGGCCTGCGTCGACCAGAGCCGCGAGGACCTGGACGGTGCCAAGACCGTGTTCCAGCAGATCTCCGACGGTTCGGACATGATCCGCATCGGCAACTACGAGATCCCGTCGCGCACCTACGTCGGTCGCTTCAACTTCAAGGGCGGGGACCAGCAGAAGTTCGTCAAGGACCTCTCCGGTGGTGAGCGTGGTCGCCTGCACCTGGCCCTGACCCTGAAGGAGGGCGGTAACGTCCTGCTGCTCGACGAACCGTCCAACGACCTGGACGTCGAAACCCTGCGTTCGCTGGAAGAAGCCCTGCTGGACTTCCCGGGCGCCGCGATCGTGATTTCCCACGACCGTTGGTTCCTGGACCGTGTGGCCACCCACATCCTGGCCTACGAGGACGACTCGAACGTGGTGTTCTTCGAGGGCAACTACACTGAGTACGAAGCCGACCGCAAGAAGCGCCTGGGCGACGCCGCTGCCCAGCCGCACCGGGTTCGGCACAAGAAGCTGGCTCAGTAAGCCGGCAAGCGTTGCACAACAATGGGGCCTTTCGAGGCCCCATTTTCGTGCGCCCTATGTCCGCCCCGTGTAGGAGCGGCCTTGTGCCGCGATCGGGCGCGCAGCGGCCGCAAACGCTGCAAACGCGGGCTATCAGGTACAACCGGGATGCCTGGTTTTACGGCCGCTGCGCGCCCGATCGCGGCACAAGGCCGCTCCTACAGGATTTGTATACAGTTATAGAAAATGCACTAAAAAATTTCAGAAAAACGACATATCGCCCTGTTCCGGTGCGATTGGTTCTTGGTAAAGTCCGGAAAAAAACCAACAAGTCCCAATCCTCTTGGTGAGATGTCTACCATGATCGAATCCGTCGACGATTTCCTGGCCCGCCTCAAGCAGCGCGATCCGGCCCAGCCTGAGTTCCACCAGGCCGTGGAAGAAGTGCTGCGCAGCCTCTGGCCCTTCCTTGAAGCCAACCCCCGTTACCTGAAGGCCGGCATTCTCGAGCGCATGGTCGAACCGGAGCGCGCCGTATTGTTCCGCGTGTCATGGGTCGATGACCAAGGCAAGGTGCAGGTCAATCGCGGCTACCGTATCCAGATGAGCAGCGCCATCGGCCCGTACAAGGGCGGCTTGCGCTTCCACCCGTCGGTGAATCTGGGTGTGCTGAAGTTCCTGGCCTTCGAACAGGTGTTCAAGAACTCGCTGACCTCGCTGCCCATGGGCGGCGGCAAGGGTGGTTCGGACTTCGATCCGAAGGGCAAGAGCGACGCTGAGGTCATGCGCTTCTGCCAGGCCTTCATGAGCGAGCTGTACCGCCACATCGGCGCCGACCTGGACGTGCCGGCCGGTGATATTGGTGTCGGGGCCCGCGAGATCGGCTACATGTTCGGCCAGTACAAGCGCCTGGCCAACCAGTTCACCTCGGTGCTGACCGGCAAGGGCATGACCTACGGCGGCAGCCTGATCCGTCCGGAGGCCACCGGCTACGGCTGCGTGTACTTCGCCGAAGAGATGCTCAAACGCCGCGACCTGCGCATCGATGGCCGTCGCGTGGCTATTTCCGGCTCCGGCAACGTGGCCCAGTACGCCGCACGCAAGGTCATGGACCTGGGCGGCAAGGTGATCTCGCTGTCCGACTCCGAAGGCACCCTGTTCTGTGAAGCCGGCCTGACCGACGAGCAGTGGGATGCCCTGATGGAGCTCAAGAACGTCAAGCGCGGCCGTATCAGCGAGCTGGCCGGCCTGTACGGCCTGGAGTTCCGCAAGGGCCAGACCCCATGGAGCCTGCCGTGCGACATCGCCTTGCCATGTGCCACCCAGAACGAGCTGAACGCTGAAGACGCACGCACCCTGCTGGCCAACGGCTGCATCTGCGTGGCCGAAGGCGCCAACATGCCGACCACCCTCGAGGCTGTGGATATCTTCCTGGAAGCCGGGATCCTGTATGCCCCGGGCAAGGCCTCCAATGCCGGTGGCGTAGCCGTGTCGGGCCTGGAGATGTCGCAGAACGCCATGCGCCTGCTGTGGACGGCCGGTGAAGTGGACAGCAAGCTGCACAACATCATGCAGTCGATCCACCACGCGTGCGTGCACTATGGCGAAGAGGCCGACGGCACCATCAACTACGTCAAGGGCGCCAATATCGCGGGCTTCGTGAAAGTGGCCGATGCCATGCTGGCGCAGGGCGTGGTCTGATTCGAGAACCGGGGGCCGCTTTGCGGCCCTTTCGCGGCACAAGGCCGCTCCTACAGAAGATTCGCGTCCCCCTGTAGGAACGGCCTTGTGCCGCGAAAGGGCTGCAACGCAGCCCCAGCCATCTTAATCTTCAGTCAAAATGGCCACCACTTCGATCATCTGATCCCCTGCCGGCCTTCGCCACAGCACCTCGTCCCCAGGCCCAGCCCCCAGCAGCGCTCGCCCCAGGGGCGATCCCCAATTGACCAACCCACGCAGCGCATCGGCTTGGTCCTCACCCACCAGTTGCACCTGCTGCTCCTGGCCCTCGTCATCGACGAAGCGCACCCGGCTACCGATCTGTACCTTTTCCGTGGATGTGGCCGGTGGGACCACCTGGGCACTCTGTACCCGGGCGGTGAAATAGCGCAGGTCGCGCTCGGTGTCGGCCAGGCGCTGCTTGTCGGTACGTTCGCCCTGGCCCAGCAGCTCGCTGCGCAGGGCATTGAGCTCGGCCACCCGTTGCTGCAGCTGGGCAAGGCCGGTGGCGGTGACATAGTTGGGCTGGTCGCTGACCCGCCGCTCCACCGGCTGGCTGGCCTGGGCGGCGGCCTGGTCTTCGTTGACGAATGCTCGGCTCATGAAAGGCCTCCTTGTGCAGGAGACCATGGTGGCAGGGGGCGGGTTTCAACGGTTGTCCGTTTGCGACTCATTGGCGGCGATAGGCGCGCGCGGCGCCGCGATCCTTCTCCTGCTGCCAGTCCCGGTCACGTTCGTCCCAGTAGCGTTCGCGGTACTGGCGCAGGTCTTCGTTGCTCTGCATGGCGTGGCATTGGCGGAAGCCGTCGTCCCAGCCGCTGGCGTACTGGCGCTCGTGCAGGTAGCGCGGCACGTTCTTGCGAAAATCCCCGACCATCAGCCCTGCAGCCTGGCGGCCGCTGCTGCAGCCGTCGCCGAAGCCGTCGGCATAGGCCGGTGGATAGCCTTGGTCGATCATCTGTTCATGGGCCGACTGGCAACCCATCAAG
The DNA here is from genome assembly GCF_020151015.1 of Pseudomonas sp. p1(2021b). NCBI lineage: Bacteria > Pseudomonadati > Pseudomonadota > Gammaproteobacteria > Pseudomonadales > Pseudomonadaceae > Pseudomonas > Pseudomonas sp. p1(2021b). Next base: position 4,360,410 of record NZ_CP083746.1, on the reverse strand, counting down.
AGCAACGTTATCCACAAACCGAACCCGTACCGCCACATATCCACAACCTCCGACCGACAGGTGAAAGTCTAGGTGGCGATTTGTCAGGGGGCTGTCAAAACAGTGTCAAAGGCTCGATGCGGTGATAGCCCAATCGCGGGGCAAGCCCGCGATTGGGCCGCAAAGCGGCCCCGTTCATGTCAATAGTGGTACCACTTCAATTCGAGCATCACCTCGTTCTGCGCGCTAGCCAGGTGGCTGAACGCGCGGCTGGCACTCAGGCGCAGCCCCAGGTTCTGGCTGATCTCCCACTGCTGGTTGAGGCTCAGGCTGCGACGTACCTCGCCATTGGCGAAGTAGTCCCCCTTGGCCTCCAAGGTCAGGTTGCCCAGCCCGTTGCGCCACAGCAGGCCTCCATTGAAGCCGGCAGCCGGGGCGACGAACTGGGCGAAGTCGTTGTGATGTTCGACCCGCAGCGTGCCCAGGGCAAAGCCCAGCAGGCCGTCGGCCAGCTGCCAGGTGGCGCCGGCCCCGCCATTGACATGGCTGACCAGCACCTCGTCGTCATGCTTGCCTGGCACTCGCTCCAGCCCGCCTGCCACCTGCCATGACCAGGGCTGCAACAACGCGTTGCGCGGCGTCAGGGAGCGGATGGTCGCCAAGTCCAGGCGCTGCACCTGCCAGTCGTTGCCTTCGTACTGGCGCAGCTTGAGCTGGAGAATCTCGATCTGCGCGCCCAGAGGGAAGCCATAGGCGTTGTCGTTGAGGTCGTGATAGGCCATGCGCAGGCCATATTCGGCGTAGGCGCGGTCTTCCCGGGTGCCGACACCCAGCTGCCAGGTGCGCGACTGGTGGCCATCCTCGGGCAGGCCTGGGCGCTCGATTTGCAGGGGCGGCGGCGGGTTGCGGTTGATCGCCCGCAACAGCTCGAAGCTGCGCCTGGCCTGGGCTGGGTCGCGTTGCTGGCCGTTGGCGCGGTAGCGTTCCAGCCGGTAGGCCGCGTCCTGTACCAGGGCCTGGCGCTCACGGGGCAGGGCGGTGAAGGCCGGCGACTGCAACAGGCCGGTGTCGGCGCTGACGGCCAGCACCTGTTGTTTTTCCTCATGGTCCAGCGGCTCGGCGCGGGCCAGCAGCTCGCGTTCGCGGGAAGGCCGGTAGTGAACGCTGGCCACCAGGCCCGATTGCTTGACCGCCTTGACCGTGTCGGTGGGGATGGCGGTCAGCGGGAACTGCGAGGTCAGGTCCAGGCTCGGGCGCGCCACCTGCAGCAGTTCCAGCAGGCGGTAGGAGCAGTTCTCGTCGAAGAAGAAGTAGTCGAACTGGATCTGCTTGAGTTCCCACACGTGCTCGACCATGCGCCCGGTTTCTTCCGGAGTGAGGTCCAGCTGGTACTCCCACAGGTCGCGGTTTTCCAGGCTGCGGTATTCGGAGAGCTTCTCTTGGTAGGGCATCAGTGCGAACAGGCCGGGGTAGCCGCCCATCAGGCCTTTCCAGGCATAGAGGATGCTGTTGTCACTGCCTTCGATATAGGCGCCGAAATTGATCGCGTAGCTCAGCAGCGCCGTGTCGTCACTACGGGTTTTCGATTGGTCGATGCGCAGCAGGGTATGGCCGAACATCGACGAGGGGCTGTTCAGGTACGCTGCCGGGAACACCAGCACGGCACTGTGCGGGTCGATGGACCGGTACCAGGTCGCGAACTCCTGGCAATTGGGTTGCGGCAAGTCGGTGAGCTGCAGTTGCTCACGCAGCCAGCGGGTGCGCGCCGGAAACACGCACTGGGCATGCTTGTCACCCAGGCTGGCCGGGGCATACAGCGCCTGGACCGTAGCCTGAAGCTCCTGCTCGGGGTGGTGGGCGCCGTCTTCGGCGAGGAAGAAGGCATCGTCGTCCACATAGCTGCGCCAGCCACCGAGCTTGGCCGTCTCGTAATGGCCGAGGGCGATCCAGTAGGGCGTCGAGGCCAGTTGTCTTACACGGGCCGGGTCGAGCTGTGGCGCGGCATGAAGCGGGGCACTGGCGACCAGCGCCAGGCAAGCGAGGCGTTTGAGCATATCGGGCAACTACGTCTGGATGATGCCGAAGGTGAAATTGACCGAACCCGCCCCGAAGCCGGGGCGGGAAGGGCAGGACTCAGGCCTCGGTGGCGTACTTGGCCAGGCGTGGGTCGCTCTTGAGCACAGCCAGGGTGTTGCTGTGGACGGTTTCGGCAGTGACATCGGCGCTGTTGAAGATTTCGCTGAAGTGCTGGTGGGTGACGGCGGCGAAGTGCGCGCGGTCTTCAGGTGCCACGCCGAGGACCACGGCGTAGGTGGTCAGGGCTTCGCCCTGGCCCTGGGCCATGTCTTCGGAGAGTTCGTTCATCATCCCGTTCATGGCGAACCAGGATTTGCCGCCATAGGTCAGGGAGGCCTTGGTCGAGCAGCCGTTGGTGCCCGAGGTCATGCCGAACGTCGCGTTGCCGGAGGTGCCGTTGGTGGTGGAGGCCAGGAAGTGGGCCGGTGTGCCGCGCTGGCCCTCGAAGAGCATGTTGCCCCAGCCGCAGTTCGGACCACCTGGCGCTTCGGCCATGGCGTTGATCGAGACAGCGGCGAACAGAGTACCCAGAAGAATCCGTTTCATAGCTTTGTTCTCTTTCGTAGACGTACCAATGGTCAGGGTTCTGGCAACGCGGTTGCCAGGTCGGGGAAGCAAATACGCCCACCCGCGCAGGTTGGAGTTTAGGCACGATCCAAAGGTTGCGTTATTTATTGCGAAAAATTGCATGCGTGGACGTACCTGCGCCCTGCGACATAAAGTCCCGGCAAGCCTTGCAAGCTGCGCGCAGGCAGCGCCAGAATGCCTGTCATCCGCCCCGCCGAAGTAAGGAAACCCAATGCCCGATCCTGTCGCCTCGCGCCTGCGTCTCGCGCCCGAAGCCCTGACCCGGCGTTTCTCCGCTGAACAGTTTGCCTTTGCCACCACCGACGATCTGGAGCCGTTTCGAGGCGTCCTGGGCCAGGAGCGAGCCGTCGAGGCTCTGCAATTCGGCGTGGCCATGCCGCGCCCCGGCTACAACGTGTATGTAATGGGCGAGCCCGGCACCGGCCGCTTCTCGTTCGTCAAGCGCTACCTCAAGGCCGAGGGCAAGCGCCAGCAGACCCCCGCCGACTGGGTCTACGTCAACAATTTCGACGAAACCCGCGAGCCCCGGGCCCTGGAACTGCCGGCCGGCAGCGCCAGCGAATTCATCGCCGACATGAACGGCCTGATCGACAACCTGCTGTCGACCTTCCCGGCGGTGTTCGAGCACCCGTCCTACCAGCAGAAGAAGGGCGCCATCGACCGCGCCTTCAACCAGCGCTACGACCGCGCCCTTGATGTGATCGAGCGGGCGTCGCTGGAAAAGGACGTGGCCCTGTACCGCGATGCCAGCAATGTCGCCTTCACCCCCATGAGCGAGGGCAAGGCCCTGGACGAAGCCGAGTTCGCCCAGTTGCCCGAGGAGGTGCGCGAGCGCTTCCACGAGGACATCGCCGAGCTCGAGGAGCGCCTCAACGAGGAGCTGGCCAGCCTGCCGCAATGGAAGCGTGAGTCGAACAACCAGCTGCGCCAGCTCAACGAGGAAACCATCACCCTGGCGTTGCAGCCGTTGCTGGCGCCCTTGTCGGAGAAATACGCCGAGAACGCCGCGGTCTGCGCCTACCTGCAGTCCATGCAGTTGAACCTGCTGCGCACCGTGGTCGAGCAACTGGTCGACGACAGCAAGCCCGACGCCGTGGCGCGCAAGATGCTCGAGGAGCAGTATGCGCCGAGCCTGGTGGTCGGCCACCACGCCAGCGGCGGTGCGCCGATGGTGTTCGAACCTCACCCGACCTACGACAACCTGTTCGGGCGCATCGAGTACAGCACCGACCAAGGCGCGCTCTACACCTCCTATCGCCAGCTGCGCCCGGGCGCGCTGCACCGCGCCAATGGCGGCTTCCTGATCCTGGAAGCGGAGAAGATGCTCGGCGAGCCGTTTGTCTGGGACGCCCTCAAGCGGGCCCTGCAGTCGCGCAAGCTGAAGATGGAGTCGCCCCTGGGCGAGCTGGGCCGGGTCGCGACGGTGACCCTCACGCCGCAGATGATCCCGCTCAACGTCAAGCTGGTGATCATCGGTTCGCGCCAGCTCTACTACGCCCTGCAGGACCACGACCCGGACTTCCAGGAGATGTTCCGGGTATTGGTGGACTTCGACGAAGACATGCCGCTGGTCGATGAGAACCTCGAGCAGTTCGCCCAGTTGCTGCGTACGCGCACCAACGAGGAAGGCATGGCGCCGTTGACGGGGGATGCGGTGGCGCGCCTGGCCACCTATAGCGCCCGCCTGGCAGAAAACCAGTCGCGCCTGTCGGCACGTATCGGCGATTTGTTCCAGTTGGTCAGCGAGGCGGACTTCATCCGTCAGTTGGCCAACGAGGAGATGACCGACGCCGGGCACATCGAGCGCGCTCTCAAGGCCAAGGCCACCCGCACCGGGCGCGTTTCCCAGCGGGTGCTCGACGATATGCTCGCCGGGATCATCCTGATCGACACCGAAGGCGCGGCCATCGGCAAGTGCAACGGCCTGACCGTGCTCGAAGTGGGCGATTCGGCGTTCGGCATGCCGGCACGTATCTCCGCCACCGTCTACCCGGGCGGTAGCGGCATCGTCGACATCGAGCGCGAGGTCAACCTGGGCCAGCCTATCCACTCCAAGGGCGTGATGATCCTCACCGGCTACCTGGGCAGCCGCTATGCCCAGGAATTCCCCCTGGCGATCTCGGCAAGCATCGCCCTGGAGCAGTCCTATGGCTATGTCGATGGCGACAGTGCCTCGCTCGGCGAAGTCTGCACCCTGATCTCGGCGCTGTCGCGCACCCCGCTCAAGCAGTGCTTCGCCATCACCGGGTCGATCAACCAGTTCGGCGAGGTGCAAGCGGTCGGTGGGGTCAACGAGAAGATCGAGGGCTTCTTCCGGCTCTGCGAAGCGCGCGGCCTGACCGGCGAGCAGGGGGTGATCATCCCCCGTGCCAACGTCGCTACGCTGATGCTCGATGAGCGCGTGCTGCAGGCCGTCGAGGCCGGGCGCTTCCATGTCTACGCCGTCAGCCAGGCCGATGAGGCCTTGAGCCTGCTGGTGGGCGAGGAAGCCGGTGCGCCGGACGAGAAGGGCCAGTTCCCCGAGGGCAGCGTCAACGCCCGGGTGGTGGAGCGTCTACGGGTGATCGCCGAGATGATCAGCGAAGAAGACGTCAAGGAAGCCGAGAAGGAACGCCTGGAGGAGGTGGTGGCCCAGGCCAACCCAGCCTGAGTCAATTAACCGGCGCTAGCGGCTAGTGGCTACCGTTTAGCGCCGGTTTTCCATCTTTTCCCGTTGGTCTTCTATGCTGGAACTTAAGGACGGCAGCAGCGTTCAGGATGGAAACAGCCCTGGGTTCCGGGCTGAACAAGGCTTCACGGAGGGGACGCCGCCATGCGCAACCTCAGCCTCACCCGCCAGTGCCTGGGCCTGGTGACCCGCATCGAATGCAGCATACGCCCGCTGGCCGGCGACACCGGTATGTGGACCCTGCTGTTCGCCGCCGGCATGGCGGGGGAGCAGCCTTCAGCCATCAAGGCCCAAGGGCCTTTCCACGGGCCGATGGTGGCCGAGTCGGTGCTCAATGCCATTGTCGACAGTCTGACCCTGCACGGCTACCAGGTCGCCGATGATCCACAGATCTGGTGCCTGCACCTGCAGGCGCAGCTGCGCAAGATCAATGGCGAGCGTTGCCGCAACCTTGGGGATTTCCAGTTCCATCCCGAAACCTGAGGCCGAGGGGGGCGTTGGCACGGTCGCTGTTCTGAAAACAGCACAGAACAGGTGGGCAACTGTTTTGAGTTGCTTGCCGGCGATTGGGCCGCAAACGACCTCGACACTGCCAGGCTTTTGCTGTCGGGACGTGGATGGCTATACTCGCGCCTCGCTTTTTCGTCATCTCACGAGTCTCTACCTCCCATGGAACGTTTCCTCGAAAACGCGATGTATGCCTCGCGCTGGCTGCTCGCCCCGATCTACTTCGGCCTGTCCCTGGGCCTGTTGGCCCTGGCGCTGAAATTCTTCCAGGAAGTCGTCCACGTCCTGCCCAACGTGTTCTCCCTGAGCGAAGCCGACCTGATCCTGGTGATCCTCTCGCTGATCGATATGTCGCTGGTCGGCGGTTTGCTGGTCATGGTGATGATCTCTGGCTACGAAAACTTCGTCTCGCAGCTGGACATCGACGACAGCAAGGAGAAGCTCAACTGGCTGGGCAAGATGGACTCTTCCTCGTTGAAGATGAAGGTCGCCGCATCGATCGTGGCGATCTCCTCCATCCACCTGCTGCGGGTGTTCATGGATGCCCAGAACATCTCTACCGACTACCTGATGTGGTACGTGATCATCCACATGACGTTCGTCATCTCGGCCTTCGTCATGGGCTACCTGGATAAAGTCACCAAGCACTGACAGCGCTGCTGTCGGCTGTACCCGCCGCCCGTCCGTTGCAAAACGGACGGGCGGTCGCGTTCATGGCTTGTGGTTTTGCCTGGGCTGTACAAAAAATGAGCAGAAATGCGTGGTTCCCGTTGCGAGGTGCTCTCATGAACCTGCATCAGCTCAACGTCGAGGCCAGGGCCGGCCATGTCGATGAACTCAACCTCATCGCCATCGAAGGCGGCGACTACTTGCTCGAGGCCCGGGTAAAGGGGCACGCCCATCCGCTGGCCGATGTCCGTGGCGAACGGCTGCGGGTGCATTCGGTGGAGGATGCGCGCAGCCTGCTCAGTGCCGTGCCGCTGTTGTCCATGAACTTGGTGCACTGGTCCGTCCAGGACGAGATGTGCGGAATGGGCACGCACCCGGAAGAAGACCTGAAGGTGCCGATTTCCCAGCGTTCGGCCTGGTAGTTCCGATAGCTGATCACTGCGCCGCTGTGTGCTAGGCTTCTCGCCCTTTTTCATGCAGGGCGGATTACCTTCGCCCTCAAGCGGAGAGTGAAATGTCCGAACTCAACCTGACCACCGACGAATCGCGCGTCAGCTACGGCATCGGCCGTCAGCTGGGCGGCCAGCTGCGCGACAACCCACCACCAGGCGTGAGCCTGGACGCCATTCTGGCCGGCCTGACCGACGCCTTCAACGGCGCCGACAGCCGCGTCAGCGAGGCCGACCTGTCGGCCAGCTTCAAGGTCATCCGTGAAGTGATGCAGGCCGAAGCCGCTGCCAAGGCCGAAGCCGCCGCTGCTGCCGGCAAGGCCTTCCTGGTCGAGAACGCCAAGCGTGAAGGCATCACCACCCTGGCCTCGGGCCTGCAGTACGAAGTCCTGACCGCAGGCGAAGGCGCCAAGCCGAGCCGTGAAGACAACGTGCGTACCCATTACCACGGCACCCTGATCGACGGCACCGTGTTCGACAGCTCCTACGAGCGTGGCCAACCGGCTGAATTCCCGGTCGGTGGCGTGATCGCTGGCTGGACCGAAGCCCTGCAGCTGATGAACGCCGGCAGCAAGTGGCGCCTGTACGTACCGAGCGAACTGGCCTACGGTGCCCAGGGCGTCGGTAGCATCCCGCCGCACAGCGTGCTGGTGTTCGACGTCGAGTTGCTCGACGTTCTGTAATGCCCTTGGGGCCGCGTTGCGGCCCTTTCGCGGCACAAGGCTGCTCCTACAGAGGCCTGCGTGGTGACTGTAGGAGCGGCCTTGTGCCGCGAAAGGGGCGCAACGCGCCCCCTATCTTTCAACCCAGCCTCAGTTCCAGTCCGTTCCCCCAGGGCGCAACGCCCGCGCATAGCAGAACAGGAACAGATTGCGTACCAGCTCCTTGAGCACCCCAGGCTCGCTTGAATTCAGGCCACTGATGTCCAGGTCGCCCTGGTCGCGCAGTTCGTCGAGCGCGTCTTCTTCGAGCACGGCGCACACTTCGCCGGTGTCCCGATGCAGGATTCTCAGGTAGGGGTGGGGCCGGTCGAGCCAGGCATCGATCAGATAGGTCATGGCTGTTCTCCTTGGAAAGCGGGTTCCAATGAGAATAATTCTTATTATCAGAATGGCAAGGCCCTATTGGCTATTTTCTTCCAGGCGGGGCAGGGGCCTTGTTTCAGGATCTGTCGGGGCTGCCTGAGCGGCAACCCCGAGCGGCAGGCCGTCAGACCTTGCGGACGAACTCCGACTTCAGCTTCATGGCGCCGATGCCGTCGATCTTGCAGTCGATGTCATGGTCGCCGTCGCACAGGCGGATGTTCTTGACCTTGGTGCCGACCTTTACCACCAGGGACGAGCCCTTGACCTTGAGGTCCTTGATCACGGTGACGGTGTCGCCATCCTGCAGGACGTTGCCGACCGAATCCTTCTTCACCACGTCGTCGCTGCCGGCCTCGGCTTCGGCGTTGGGCGACCACTCATGGGCGCATTCGGGGCAAATCAGTTGGGTGCCATCCTCATAGGTGTATTCGGAGTTGCATTTTGGGCAGGGTGGCAAAGTGCTCACGGAGGGTCCTCAAAGACGGGAGAAATAAAGCCCACATTGTATAAGGTTTTGGCTGGCAGATGTGGCTTGCTGTGCAAATGCAATCGCGGGACAAGCCCGCTCCCACAAGGTCCTCTATGCAGTGGACCTGTAGGAGCGGGCTTGTCCCGCGATGGGGGCGACGCGAAATCAGTGGGTACGGGCTACCGAAAACTCGCTCAGCTCGACCAGTGCATCGCGGTATTCGCTGGCGGGCAGCACTTCCAGGCACTCGATGGCGCGCTTGACGTAGTCGCGGGCCAACTGGGCGGTGTAGTCCAGGGCGCCGGAGGCTTCCACGGCGACGCGGATCTGCTCCAGGTCCTCCAGGCCACCCTTCTGGATCGCCTGGCGCACCAGGGCAGCCTGCTCGGCGGTGCCTTCGCGCATGGTGTAGATCAGCGGCAGGGTCGGTTTACCTTCGGCCAGGTCGTCGCCGACGTTCTTGCCCAGGGTCTGCGAGTCGCCCTTGTAGTCCAGCAGGTCGTCGACCAGCTGGAAGGCCACGCCCAAGTGGTCGCCGAAGGTGCGCAGGGCTTCGCGCTGTTCGTCGCTGGCACCGGCCAGCGCAGCGGCGCTGTGGGTCGAGGCCTCGAACAGCATCGCGGTCTTGCCGCGGATCACGTCCATGTACACCTCTTCGGTGGTGCTGGCGTCGCGTACCCGCGACAGCTGTAGCACTTCGCCCTCGGCGATCACCCGGGTGGCCTTGGAGAGGATCTGCATGACTGGCATCGAGCCGAGCTCGACCATCATCTCGAACGAGCGCGAATACAGGAAGTCGCCCACCAGCACGCTCGGCGCATTGCCCCACAGGGCGTTGGCGGTGGAGCGGCCACGGCGCATGCCGGACATGTCGACCACGTCGTCGTGCAGCAAGGTGGCGGTGTGCAGGAACTCGATGGTCGCCGCCAGCAGGCGCAGGTCGTCGCCTTCGCGCCCCAGGGCCTTGCCGCACAGCAGCACCAGCAGCGGGCGCAGGCGCTTGCCGCCAGCGGACGTGATATAGTCGCCGATCTTCGATACCAGCGGCACGCGCGAGGTCAGCTGCTTCTTGATGATCTCGTCGACGGCGCTGAAATCGTCAGCTACCGCGCGGTAGAAGGATTGGGGTTGCATCGGCTGCTCCATTGAGGTTGCGCGGCATGCTAGGTCGCGGGTCCCGGTGTGTCAAGGCGCGCTGCCCGTGGCCCGGGGCCGCCACTTGCAAGCATTTATCGGGTTGCGTACAATCGCGCACCCTAACTTCCTGGGCAGCACCTGCCTTACGCAATTGCACCGGGCCGTTCCAGCCCAGTGCAGCCATGCCAGCCAATACTCATCATATAAAGCGCTGGGTGAGCAGGATTATCGGAGAAATACCATGTCTTACGCAGTAATCGTTACCGGCGGCAAGCAGTACAAAGTCGCTGAAGGTGAATTCCTCAAGATCGAGAAGCTGGAAGTCGCCACTGGCGAATCCGTGACCTTCGATCGCGTTCTGCTGGTCGCCAACGGCGACGACGTCACCATCGGCGCTCCAGTCGTCGCAGGTGCCAAGGTTGTGGCTGAAGTCGTTTCGCAAGGTCGTCACGACAAGGTTCGCATCATCAAGTTCCGTCGTCGTAAGCACCACATGAAGCGCATGGGCCACCGCCAGTGGTTCACCGAGATCAAAATCACCGGTATCCAGGCTTAATCGCCTAGGTCCCCTGAATTTATTTGGAGAATTGAACCATGGCTCACAAAAAGGCTGGTGGTAGTACTCGTAACGGTCGCGACTCAGAATCGAAACGCCTTGGCGTGAAGATGTATGGCGGCCAGGTCATCAAGCCGGGCAACATCATCGTCCGTCAGCGCGGCACCGAATTCCACGCTGGCTACGGTGTTGGCATGGGCAAGGACCACACCTTGTTCGCCAAGATCGAAGGCGTGATCAAGTTCGAGAAGAAAGGCGAGTTCAACCGCCGTTACGTGAGCATCGTCGCAGCCTAATCGCGACGTCGCTCCAGAAGCCCCGTCATGCGACGGGGCTTTTTCGTTTGTGGTGAGCCTCTTGCAAAGCTGTTTGTATGGGCTGCCGGCGTGGGTTTCTACGGTCGTACGGGGCCGCCGCGCTCATTTTTGCAAGAGCCTCAGGTGTTCAAGCTATTCAGCTCGTCGGAAGGCGAGAGGCGGTTTTTATGAAGTTTGTTGACGAAGTATCGATCCGGGTCAAAGCCGGTGATGGCGGCAATGGTTGCATGAGCTTCCGCCGCGAGAAGTTCATCGAGAACGGTGGCCCCAATGGTGGCGACGGTGGTGACGGTGGCTCGGTGTACATGGTGGCCGACGAGAACCTCAATACCCTGGTCGACTACCGCTACACCCGCCACCACGAAGCTCAGCGTGGCCAGAACGGTGGCAGTACCGACTGCACCGGCAAGAAGGGTGAAGACCTGTTCCTGCGCGTGCCGGTCGGCACCACCGTGATCGACGCTTCGACCCAGGAAGTGATCGGTGACCTGGTCACCCCGGGCCAGAAGCTGATGGTCGCCCAGGGCGGCTGGCACGGCCTGGGCAATACCCGCTTCAAGTCCAGCACCAACCGCGCGCCGCGCCAGACCACGCCAGGCAAGCCAGGCGAGCAGCGCGACCTGAAGATGGAGCTGAAGGTGCTGGCCGACGTCGGCCTGCTGGGCTTGCCGAATGCCGGCAAGAGCACCTTCATCCGCTCGGTCTCGGCTGCCAAGCCGAAGGTCGCCGACTACCCGTTCACCACCCTGGTGCCGAACCTGGGTGTGGTCAGCGTCGACCGCTGGAAGAGTTTCGTCATCGCCGACATCCCCGGCCTGATCGAAGGCGCTTCCGAAGGGGCGGGCCTGGGTATCCGCTTCCTCAAGCACCTGGCGCGTACCCGCGTCCTGCTGCACCTGGTCGACCTGGCGCCTCTGGACGGCAGCAGCCCGGCCGATGCCGCCGAGGTCATCATCAACGAGCTGGCGCAGTTCAGCCCGGCACTGGTCGACCGCGAGCGCTGGCTGGTGCTGAACAAGGCCGACATGATCATGGACGAGGAGCGTGACGAGCGCGTCAAGGAAGTGGTCGAGCGCCTGAACTGGGACGGCCCGGTGTACGTGATCTCGGCCATCGCCAAGCAGGGTACCGAGCAATTGAGCCACGACCTGATGCGCTACCTCGAAGACCGTGCCGACCGCCTGGCCAACGACCCGGCCTACGCCGAGGAGCTGGCCGAGCTCGACCAGCGCATCGAAGACGAGGCCCGTGCCCAGCTGCAGGCGCTGGACGATGCCCGCACCCTGCGGCGCACGGGCGTCAAGAGCGTGCATGACATCGGCGACGATGACGACTGGGATGATTTCGAGGACGACGAAGACGGCCCGGAAATCATTTACGTGCGCGACTGATCGGTTGCAGTACACTAAACGCCGCTCTGCGAGCAGTGTGCCGTTGATCAGGCTTGGGCGTTGAACCTATCGCGGGACAAGCCCGCTCCTACAGGTCCGTGCGATCCTTGTGGGAGCGGGCTTGTCCCGCGATTGAGGGCACACCATTTTCACGGCACGCCGCTCCAATGAGCGGCGTTTTGGTATCTACAGATTCGACATAGGTTGGAAGAGAAGATGCGAAGCAAGGTGACAGGCGCCAAGCGCTGGGTCGTGAAGATCGGCAGTGCCCTGCTGACGGCGGATGGCAAAGGCCTGGATCGCGGCGCCATGGCCGTCTGGGTCGAGCAGATGGTCGCGCTGCGGGAAGCGGGCGTGGAGTTGGTGCTGGTCTCCTCCGGGGCCGTGGCCGCGGGCATGAGCCAACTGGGCTGGACTTCGCGACCGAGCGCGATGAACGAGCTGCAGGCCGCCGCCGCCCTTGGCCAGATGCGCCTGGTGCAGGCCTGGGAGTCGAGCTTCGGCGAGCATGGCAAGCACACCGCGCAGATCCTCCTGACCCATGACGACCTCTCCGATCGCAAGCGTTACCTCAACGCCCGCAGCACGCTGCGTACCTTGGTCGACCTGGGCGTGGTGCCGGTGATCAACGAGAACGACACCGTGGTCACCGACGAGATCCGCTTCGGCGACAACGACACTTTGGCGGCCCTGGTGGCCAACCTGGTGGAAGCCGACCTGCTGGTGATCCTCACCGACCGCGACGGCATGTTCGATGCCGACCCACGCAACAACCCCGAAGCGCAGCTGATCTACGAAGCCCGCGCCGACGACCCGGCCCTGGATGCCGTGGCCGGCGGTACCGGCGGCGCCCTGGGCCGCGGCGGCATGCAGACCAAGCTGCGTGCTGCCCGCCTGGCGGCCCGTTCCGGTGCTCACACCATCATCATCGGTGGCCGCATCGAGCGTGTGCTCGATCGCCTCAAGGCCGGTGAGCGCCTGGGCACGTTGCTGTCGCCGGAGCGCGGCATGCTCGCCGCCCGCAAGCAGTGGCTGGCCGGCCACCTCCAGACCCGCGGCACCCTGGTGCTCGATGCAGGTGCCGTGCAGGCCCTGCGTCAGGCCAACAAGAGCCTGTTGCCGGTGGGGGTGAAGACCGTGCAGGGCAGCTTCCGTCGCGGCGAGATGGTGGTGTGCGTCGGCCCTGACGGCCTTGAAGTAGCCCGTGGCTTGGCCAACTACAGTGCCCTGGAAGCACAGAAGATCATCGGCCAGCCGTCCGATGCCATCGAGAGCCTGCTGGGCTACAGCGCCGAGCCGGAACTGGTGCACCGCGACAACCTGGTGCTGGTCTGAGGGCGTGAGCGTGCTGAAAAGGATGATTGCCGTGGCGGCGTTGGCGCTGCCGATGCTGGCCGGGGCCGAGGAAATCGGCCAGGTCTCGACCGTGTTCAAGTTCCTCGGGCCGAACGACCGCATCGTGGTCGAGGCGTTCGACGACCCCAAGGTCGAGGGCGTGACCTGCTACCTGTCGCGAGCCAAGACTGGCGGTGTGAAGGGTGGGTTGGGCCTGGCCGAGGACCGCGCCGAGGCGTCGATCGCCTGCCGCCAGGTGGGGCCGATCCACTTCAAGGGGGAATTGAAGGACGGCGAGGAGGTGTTCAAGGAGCGCACCTCGCTGGTGTTCAAGACCATGCAGGTGGTGCGTTTCCTGGATGAGAAGCGCAACACGCTGGTGTACCTGGTGTACAGCGACCGGCTGATCGAAGGCAGCCCGCAGAACGCGGTGACGGCGATCCCGATCCTGCCCTGGAATCACTGATGCCCCAGTGGGAGGCCTTTGGCCTCCATTCGCGGGGCAAGCCCGCTCCTACAGGTACCTCACAGGCTTGAGGCTTGTGAAGTCCCTGTGGGAGCGGGCTTGTCCCGCGATTGGGCCGCAAAGCGGCCCCGGCTGTCTCAGGCCAGCTCCTCGGCCTGATCCTCACGCACGATCGCCTTCACCTCATCGAGCCGGCTGATGTACTTCCAGTCCGCCTCGTCGATGTAGATACCGTTCGGCCCGCTGCCGCCTTCCAGGTCGATCGCCACCCGCGCCGACACCTGCGGCTTCACGCTCGCCAGGATCGGCACGAAGCCCAGCTGCTGGCTGGTCTCCAGCAGCGCTGCCTGGTTGCGTTCGTCGATGTCCGCCGCCTCGTCGAGGTAGTAGGGCAGGCGAATGCGCCCGGCCAGGTCGCGATCCATCAGGTGCAGCAACAGATACATGTTGGTCAGCGCCTTGATGGTCATGGTGGTGCCGTTGGACGCGGCGCCGTCGATGTCGGCATGGATCACCGGCTGGCCGTTGATCTTGGTGATCTCGAACGCCAGCTCGAACAGGTCCTTTAGGCCCAACTGGTTGTGGTTGGCCGCCACCAGCCGCGCCAGGTACTCCTTGGCCTCTTCGTTCTTGTGGTCCTGCTCGGCGCTCTGGGTCAGGTCGAACACCGACAGGGTTTCACCTTCCTCGTACTGGCCGGCGCTGTGGATGATCTGGTCGATGTGCTTGAGCGCTTCCTTGTTCGGTGCCAGGACCACGCGGAAGCTTTCCAGGTTGGACACCTGGCGCTTGTTGATCTCGCGGTTGAACAAAGCCAGCTGGTGCTCGAGGCTGTCGTAGTCGCTGCGGATGTTGCGCAAGGTCCGGGCGATGTCGGTGACCGCCGCGCGGCGTGCCTTGGCCAGGGTCAGGGCTTCCTCGGTGCGGTGCGAGTAGGCGTTGATCAGCAGTTGCAGGCGGCGCTCCATGTCGTCTTCGCTGTCGAACTTGGCCACGCCCTTGAGGCGCACCTGGGCGTACAGCGCCTCGATCTGGTTGTCCACGCGTTGCAAGGCCTGCCAGCTGTCCTGGTAGTCGTTGAGCAGCGGCAGCAGGTTGTCCATGGAATCGTCGATCGCTTCCATGAACGGGGTGCCGAACGGCAGGTCGGCCGGCAGCAGTTGACGACGGCGCAGGGCGTCTTCCAGGGTGCGCTGCTTGGCTTCCAGGTCGGCGATCTGCCGGCCCACCAGCTGCAGTTTGGCCGACAGCTGCTGGACGCGCTCGGTGAAAGCGTCGCTGGAACGCTTGAGTTCGTCCTGGGCGGCTTCCAGCTGAGCGAGCTGTTCCAGCTTTTCCGGTTCCTCGGCACTCAGGGTCTCGGTACGGCGATAATCCTCCAGGGCCTTCTGGGCATCGAGCACCTGCTGGTACAGGGCTTCGGTCTGCGCTTTGGAGGCGCTGCGGTCGGCGGCAACGGCCTGCTGGGTCTTGAGTTGCTTGAGTTCTTTTTCCAGGCGCTCTTTCTGGTCGCGCAGAGCGGCGCGGTCAGCCAGGGCCTGGAGGGCCGGTGGGTCGATGTGCGACAGATCGATGGACAGGCCCGGCGCCTCGAAACGCTCGCCCTTGAAGCTGTCGAGCACCGCTTCCAGGGTTTTCACCCAGACATCGCTGTCGTCCAGCTCGATGCCCCGGTCGCCCAGCGGCAGGCTGAACAGCGCGCCGTTGAACAGGCGCATCAGGCGGTCGACGTCTTGTTGCGAGAACTCCTCGCGCAGGCGGGCGTAGCTGTTGTTGTCGGCGTGGTCGAGTTGCTGCTTGACCTGCTTGAGACGTTTTTCCAGGTCGCGTACACGCTCGTCCAGGTCCTCGGCGGAGAACTGCCGTGACTGGGCCAGGGCGCCGGCCAGTTCGTCGTGGGCATCCTTGGCGGCCAGCAGTTGCTGCTCCAGGGTTTTCACGTCGGTGACCAGGGCAAAGCGGTGCTTGAGTACCGACAGTTCGCCCAGCCAGCGCTGGATGCCGGTGATCTCGCGTTCCAGGCGCATCAGCTCCTGGGTACCGCCGCGCTGGTCGTTCTGCAGGCGGTCCTGCTCGCTGCGGTAGTGCTCGGACTGGATGACCAGCTCTTCCTTGCGGGCCATGGCGTATTCCTGCCAGGTGCCCAGCAGGTTATCGAGCAATGGCGAGATACGGTGCAGCTTGCCGCGCAGGATGTCTCGCTGGGCCACGCCGCCGGCCAGGGCCTCGACCAGGGGGCCGGCGGCGACCAGGGCGTTGTAGTCCTGTTCCATGCGGCGTACGTCGCGGAAGGCTTCCTCACAGGCGGCGATGTAGTCGACGCTGCCTGAGCGCAGGCTGTGCTCGAAGGCATCGAGGAACAGCTGCTTGAGTTTGGCCGCGGTGATCTCGCGCATGTGCAGCAGGTTGATGAACAGCGCACGGAAAGTCTTCAGGCTCTGCTCGCTGGTCGAGCGCAGCGGGATCAGGGTCAGGTCCAGCGGCACCGAGGTGTGGCCACCGACCAGCAGCCGACGCAGTTCGTCGGGCTTGAGCTCGTAGGCCTTCAGGCCGTGCTGCTCGAGGTTGGTGAACAGCTCCTTCTGGCGCAGGCAGGTGTCGTTCTTCTGGTAGTGCGCCAGGTCCAGCTGGCCCTGGTAGGCGAAGAACTGGTGACCGAAGCCGCCGCCCGGGCCGCGCCCGACCACGCCGATCACGTGCGGGCCGTGGGGCAGGTTCAGCTCGCAGAGGATGTAGCTGGTGTCGCTGGCGAAGTAGAACCGGCGCGACTGCTCCAGGCTGTACTTGCCGAAGCTCATGTCGGACATGCGCGCCAGGATCGGGAACTGCAGGGCGTTGATCGAGGCGGACTTGCCCAGGTTGTTGGCGCCGTAGACCGACAGCGGGTGTTCCAGGGGGAACAGGCCCAGGCTGTAGCCGGCGGTGTTGAGCAGTGCGAAGCGGCGAATACCGTAGCGTTCCTGGCTCATGCGTCAATCTCCTGTTGCTCTTCGCGGATGGCCCGGGCCAGGGCTTCTTCCTCGCTCTCTTCGCTGTCGAACGGGGACAGGTCGAGCGGGTCGTCGGTACGGTTGAGTGCTTCCGGGCTCTCTTCCTCGACCAGCACTGGCGTTGGCAGCGGCAGGTCGCTGTGCAGGGTGGCGGCCAGGTCCCGGTCCTGCTGGACCGACAGGCACACGTCGAGGAAGCGGTGCATCGGCGGCAGGAAACGGTAGATGCCGCCTTCCTCATGGGCGAAGCCCAGCTGAGTCATGCGCCGCAGGATTTTCTCTTCCAGCTCGTCGACGGTCTGCACCTCGGCCTGGATGAACAGGTCGCGGTACTTTTCCAGCAAGGACGGCAGCTCGTCGCGGCCGACGCTGCCGCCATCGAGCACGGCCATCGGGTCGCGGCCCTGGTCGGCCAGGTGCTCGACCAGGATGAAGGTGAACAGCGACAGGCGCTGCGCGGTCTTGTTGACCTGGGCGGCGGCCTGCTCGGGCACGAAGTAGTAGAAGCCGCGGGTGTCGCACACCAGCTCGAAGCCCAGGGCCTTGAACAGGGTGCGGTACTGGTCCTGGAAGCTCGACAGCTGGGCGTACAGTTCAGGGTCGCGGCGGCTGATGTGGAAGCCCTTGAACAGCTCGCGGAAGATCGGCGCGAGCTGGGACAGTTCGGAAAGATCAAGATGCATTGGCTGGGCTCGCGTTGGAGTCGGACGTGGTCGTTGGCGTGGCTTGGCGGCTGGACGTCAGGGCGAAGGAGCGCAGGCTGACCAGGTGTTCGCGGGTGGTGTATTCCTGGCGTTCGAGGCGCTCGCGGCTGAAGCGCTTCTCCCGCGACAGGCGCGAGAACCAGTACAGCAATTCGTCGGTGGCGCCTTCGGGCTCCTGCTCCAGCAGCCAGACCATCAGGTCTGGCAGGGGCAGGGCGTCTTCGCAGCGCTCGAGCATTTCCTTGACCGTGCGTGGGGCGCGGGGCAGCGGGCCCTTCTGCGACTTGTGGGCCTTGGGGAAGCGCGCCGGCTTGGGCTCGAAGCGGGCCAGGGCATAAACGTACGCTTCGACCTGGCTGGCACTGCCGAGGAAGGTGCTCTGCGGGCGGGTGAACATCGGCATGGCCGCTTGCGGCACGGCATCGATGCCTTTCTTGCGGATCACCGACAGGGCCAGGGCGGCGCCGCGGGTCACGGCGTTGTGCCGGCGTGCTTCCTCGCGCAGGGGCAGCAGCAGTTCACGGGCGTGGCGCAGGGTGAGCTGAGCGCTGGTTTGCATCT
This sequence comes from Pseudomonas sp. p1(2021b), assembly GCF_020151015.1. Taxonomy (NCBI): domain Bacteria; kingdom Pseudomonadati; phylum Pseudomonadota; class Gammaproteobacteria; order Pseudomonadales; family Pseudomonadaceae; genus Pseudomonas; species Pseudomonas sp. p1(2021b). The sequence continues at coordinate 4,342,463 of NZ_CP083746.1, read as the reverse complement.
CGAGGATACGGGCGTGGGTGCGCAGCAGCATGTCGTCGTCGACCAGGTGGCCCAGGCGCGCCTGCTCGCCCAGCAGGCGCAGCAGCACGGTCTCGACCTTGCGCACGCCTTGCTCGAAGGCGCCGTCGGCATTGACCAGCTGGATCATCGGCTCGACGTACTCGTCCCAGGTCGCCAGGACCTCCGCGTAGCGCTGGCGCAGGGGGATCTGGCGGTTGCTGGTCTTGGCCCGCTCGGCCACGGCCACCAGCGCCTGCTCGTCGTTGTCGAGTTTCTTGAGGACGTCGCGCACGCGCATGTCGAGCAGGCGCAGCTGGCGCGCCAGGTCGTCGCTGTCGCGGTTGTCGAAGGCGTCCTGGATATGCCCGGCCAGACGCTCCAGGTGGCGCAGGTAGGCTTCGATCTCCAGGCACAGGCCCAGGCGGTGCTCGCGGCGCAGGTAGGCGAGGAAATCGTGGATCTGGGCGTTGAGCTCGAAGCGGTTCGGGCTCTTGGCCACCGGTACCAGAATGTCCAGGCGGATCCACACGTCGAGCAACTGGGTGATGTCCTGCGGCGTGCTTTCCACCTGCTGCCGGGCCAGTTGCTGGCGCAGCTCGACCAGGCTCAGGGTGCCTTGGTCGAAGCGCTCGCACAGCGGCTCGATCAAGGCCCAGTGTTCGGCTAGGGCGCGCAGGACGCGCTTGGGTTCGATCATTGGCGGGTCGACTCGTTGCCAAATAAAAGGGGCGATTGTACTGCATCCGGGGGGGAGGATTTCACCCCTTGGTCTGTAATGGGATCGCACGGGCGGCGCTCGGTCTCACAACCCCTGCAAAACCCAAGGCGTACGCGCTAGAATACCCGCCAATCCTCACCCCCGGACCCCGTGCCTTGCTGACCGAGCCCCGCCGCCGCGCCTACCTTTCCGCCATGCAAGTGGTGCACTGGCTGCCGCGCGCCGAACTGCCGTTCGCTGCACCGTCGCGCCCGGAACTGCTGCTGCCGTTGGCGCCGGTCGAAGACGCCGCCATCGAGGTACGGCCAAGCGCACCTGCGCCTGACGCACCACCTATCGCCCCACAAGCCCGCTCCGTCGAGCGCCCCAAGATCGAGATCCCCCGGCCGGGCAGCACGCCCAAGCCCGCCAGCACGCCGGTCGAAGCCCAGGAGCAGGTGCCAGCGCCTCGTCCGGCACCGTTACCGCCACCGCGTTTTGCCCTGCAATTGCTGCGCGCCGGTCGCTGCCTGGTGCTGGTCGAGCTGGCCACCGGCCAGCCCTTCCAGAGCCGCGACCCGTCGTACCTGCTGCTCAAGGACATGCTGCGTGCCGCCGGCTTGCCCGATGCGCCGCAGATCATCGGCGAGCCGGTGCGCTGGCCGTTGCTGGTACGCGGCAACATGGACCAGGGGCCGGAGGCGGCGCGCGACTTCGTCCAGGGTTTCATCGCTGCACGCCTGGAAGAGGCACCTTGCACCTGCCTGTGGCTGGTCGGCTTGCCGGCCGTGCGCTTCGCAGGCCAGGCCGACGGCGAGGCCTACTACCAAGAACTGAAGGTCGAAGGCCTGGGCGACGCCTGGGCCCTGCCGGGCCTTGAACTGTTGATGGACGAGCCGCAGCGCAAGGCGGACGTCTGGCAAGCGATGCGCCGGCTGATGGCGCGCTGGAAGAGCGTTGAATGAGTGACTCGATCAGTTTCCGCCCGATGACCGAGGCGGATCTGGATGCCGTGCTTAAAATCGAATATGCCGCGTTCAGCCATCCGTGGACGCGCGGCATCTTCCAGGATGCGCTCAAGTCCTATGAGGTCTGGCTGATGTTCGACGGCCAGCAGCAGGTCGGCCATGGCGTGATCAACGTGATCATCGACGAGGCCCACCTGCTCAACATCACCGTCAAGCCGGAGAACCAGGGCCGTGGCCTGGGCTTGCGCCTGCTGCAGCATCTGATGGGCCGGGCCTACCAGCTCAATGGCCGGGAATGCTTCCTGGAGGTGCGCGCCAGCAACCAGGCGGCCTACCGCCTGTACGAGCGCTACGGATTCAACGAAATCGGCCGCCGGCGCGACTACTATCCCGTTGCCGGCGGTCGCGAAGACGCCCTGGTGATGGCCTGCACCCTGTTCGAGGAGTGACCTTGCAGGTGCTGGCCGTGTCACACAGGCATACCCTGATGAGGCAACGACCATGCATGACCTGCAGGAACTGATCGACAACAACGAGCGCTGGGCCGATGCGATCAAGCAGCGCGACCCGGACTTCTTCGCCAAGCTGGCCCGCCAGCAGACGCCCGAATTCCTTTGGATCGGCTGCTCCGACGCTCGCGTGCCGGCCAACGAGATCGTCGGCATGCTGCCGGGCGACCTGTTCGTGCACCGCAATGTGGCCAACGTGGTGCTGCACACCGACCTGAACTGCCTGTCGGTGATCCAGTACGCGGTGGAGGTGCTCAAGGTCAAGCACATCCTGGTCACCGGCCACTATGGCTGCGGCGGTGTGCGCGCAGCGATGCAGGACCGCCAGTTGGGCCTGATCGACGGCTGGCTGCGTTCGATCCGCGACCTGTACTACGAAAAGCGCGGCGAGCTGGCCAAGCTCGATACCGAGGAGGCCAAGGTCGACCGCCTGTGCGAGCTGAACGTGATCCAGCAGGTGGCCAACGTGGCCCACACCAGCATCGTGCAGAACGCCTGGCACCGGGGGCAGGAGCTGTCGATCCATGGTTGCATCTATGGCATCAAGGATGGCCGCTGGAAGAGCCTGGACACCACCATCAGCGGGTTCGCCCAATTGCCGCCACAGTATCGCCTGCGGCCTTTGGAGTAGGTTTTTGGGGCCGTGCAGCGGCCCCGTGCTTTACTCGCTGTAGTGGCATATACAGGAGTGAAGAATGAAAGGCATGAAGCTGCTGGCCTGCGTGGCAGGGCTGCTGGCAGGTATCGCCCACGCCGATGAGCGGGATGTCTGGATGTTCGCCCAGTGGGCAGGCGACCACCCGACCCGTGCCTTCCGCCAGATGTTGGTGGATGCTCGCCTCTATGGCGTGGTACCGATCCATCAACTGCTACGTTCGGCCTCCGACTGGCGCCTGTGCAGGGCCTCACCCTTCGCCGTACCGCCGGCCACCCATTGGCCCCAGGTGCGCGCTACCCTGATGCTGCTCAAGACCCTCGACGAACAAGGCATCCTGCGCCAGTTCGAGGTGGTGTCGGCCTACCGTGACCCGCGCCTGAATGCCTGTGCCGGTGGCGCGGTGGGCAGCGCCCATACCCGGGCTTTCGCAGTCGATGTGCTGCTGCCCGACTGGGCCGATCCCAATCCGTTGTGCCGGTTCTGGCAGCAGCATGGCCAGGCCTGGAACATGGGGCTGGGGCGTTATCCTTCCGGGCGCATCCACCTCGATACGGCCGGTTATCGCACCTGGGGCGGTGACGGCCGCTCGGGGTCGTCGTTCTGCACCAGGCCCAGGTGAGCCAGGCACGCCTGGCATTCGCCCATCACCCACTCGGCGAAGCGCTGGCGCTTGCCGCCGTCATCCAGGGGCAAGGGGCTGAGCAGGTGGTAGGCCGAGCCGTCACGCAGGAAGCCGTAGGGCGCCACCAGTTGCCCGCTGTCCAGTTCGTCACGGACCATCAGCGCTGACGCGATGGCCAGCCCCAGCCCGGCGCTGGCGGCCTGGATCGACAGATAGAAGTGTTCGAAGTCGCTGCGCTCGGTATGGCGCGCCTTCGCCCCGGCCAGGCGCTGCCAGGTGCTCCAGGCGTCAGGGCGGGTGGCGCTGTGGAGCAGGCGGTGGCTGTCGAGGCCGGTGTCGGAGCCTTGCCGGCAGACTGGGCCGATCCACTCCGCGCAGACCTTCAGGCTGTGCAGCTTCCGTTCCCAATGAAAGTCGTCGCGCCGCAGGGCCAGGTCTACCCCGGCACGGCCGAAGTCCAGCGGCCCGCCTGCGGCGACCAGGTGCAGTTGCAGGTCTGGATGGGCTGCATGGAAGCGGGGCAGGCGAGGGATGAGCCAGCGCATGGCGATGGTCGGCTCGCAGGACACCACCAGCACATTGTCTTGCGTCTGCGCTTGTAGGCGCTGCACCGCGCCTTCGAGCTGCTCGAAGATCGACTGGGTGGTGCCATGCAGGCTGCGGCCGGCCGGTGTCAGGAACAGGGCCCGGTTACGCCGCTCGAACAGCTCGATGCCCAGGCTTTCCTCCAGCAGGCGTACCTGGCGGCTGACGGCGCCATGGGTCACGTGCAGGTGCTCGGCGGCGCGCACGAAGCTTTCAGTTTGGGCGGCGACATCGAAATAGCGCAGGGCGGTGAGTGGCGGCAGTTTCATGATCGTGTGTCGTCTGTGGCGGCCCAATCGCGGGGCAAGCCCGCTCCCACCAAGGCTGTCTGGGCTCTTCCTGTAGGAGCGGGCTTGTCCCGCGATTGGGCCAGCAAGGCTTACGCCTATCTGTGAAAAAAACTAGCAGGTCTGCCGCACTATAAATCGATTTTTCGCCACGAATAAGCCTTCGATAATCAGTGCCCTGTGCATTTTCATCGCCAATCGAGGAGCTTTTTCGTGAACGAACTGATCGCCGTCGCCCTGTTCACCGTGCTGGCCGTCATCAGCCCAGGGGCCGACTTCGCCATGGTCACCCGCAGCAGTTATGCCCAAGGGCGTACGGCTGGCCTGGCCGCAGCCTTGGGGATCGCCCTGGGCGTGCAGGTGCATGTGTTGTACACCGTGCTCGGCATCGCTGTGATCATCAGCCAGAGCCCGGCGCTGTTCTTGGCCATGAAGGTGGTGGGAGCCGGTTACCTGGTCTACCTGGGCTACAAATCGTTGACCAACACCTCACGGATCTCACTCGATGGTATCGGCCAGAGCCCTCGGGCCGGTGTGCTGCAAGGCCTGCGCACAGGTTTTTTGACCAATGCGCTGAACCCCAAGACGATGCTATTTGTCGTCAGTGCCTACACCCAGGTGGTGCGGCCAGGCAGTCCGCTGGCGCTGGATTTAGCCTATGGGGCATTCATGTCGTTCGCCCATTGGGCATGGTTCAGCCTGGTGGCGGTGTTGTTCTCGAGTGACGGATTGCGCCAGGCGATGATCGAGCGACAAGGGGTGGTCGACCGGGTGATCGGCGTAGCCCTGATCGGGCTGGGCCTGGCCGTGGTAGTGGCGGGCGTGCGTTGACGGTTTTTTCAGCGCAATAAAAAAGGGCTTATCTTTCGATAAGCCCTTTTTTGAAGGTGGTGGCTACACAGGGACTTGAACCCCGGACCCCAGCATTATGAATGCTATGCTCTAACCAACTGAGCTATGTAGCCGACATGGCGCGCATTATTAGCTCGAATCGCGACTCTGTCAACACTCGTTGTGAAAAAAATTTCCGGCCTTTCAAACGCTTAGCGGGGCGGGCCGCTCGGTGCGCCCGCCAACCTGCAAAGAATGCGCTACGCAGACCTGGTGAGTCGAGCCGCGGGGCGGCCGATCGCATAAAAAGGTAGCTAAGTATCTAGTTCTTTCCTGATAATCGGATCCCAAATCCGCGGAAAGGACATAGTCATGGCCATCAGCAGCGCCCAGACCTCCACCGGCACCAGCACCGCCGCACAGGCCACCCCACTGGTGATGCGCATCATCGGCTTCTGTGCCCTGGCACACCTGATCAATGATTTGATCCAGGCGGTGCTGCCGGCCATCTACCCGATGCTCAAGGCCAACTACAACCTGAGTTTCGCCCAGATCGGCCTGATCACCCTGACGTTCCAGATCACGGCGTCGCTGCTGCAGCCGTGGGTCGGCTTCTTCACCGACCGGCGGCCGGCGCCGAACCTGCTGCCGTTGGGGACGTTGTGCACCCTGGTGGGGATCGTGATGCTGGCATTCGTGGGCAGCTTCCCGATGATCTTGCTGGCATCGGCGTTGGTGGGCATCGGCTCCTCGACCTTCCACCCCGAGACCTCGCGCATCGCCCGCCTGGCGTCGGGAGGGCGCTTTGGCCTGGCCCAGTCGACTTTCCAGGTCGGCGGTAACGCCGGCTCTGCCCTCGGCCCGCTGCTGGCGGCGGCCATCGTCATTCCCTTCGGTCAGAGCCATGTGGCCTGGTTCGGCCTGGCCGGACTGTTCTTCTTCGCTGTGACTTTGTTGCTGCGGGGTTGGTACAAGGGCCATCTCAACCAGTTCAAGGCCCGCAAGGCTGTGCAGGCCAGCCATGGGATTTCGCGCCAGCGTGTGATCCTGGCGTTGGTGGTGCTGGGCCTGCTGGTGTTCTCCAAGTATTTCTACATGGCCAGCTTCACCAGCTATTTCACCTTCTACCTGATCGAGAAGTTCGGTGTGTCGGTGGCCAGCTCCCAGCTGCACCTGTTCCTGTTCCTGGGCGCGGTGGCGGCCGGTACCTTCTTCGGCGGGCCGATCGGCGACCGGATCGGGCGCAAGGCGGTGATCTGGTTCTCGATCCTGGGTGTGGCGCCGTTCACCCTGGCCCTGCCGTACGCCGACCTGTTCTGGACCAGTGTGCTCAGCGTGGTGATCGGCTTCATCCTGGCCTCGGCGTTCTCGGCCATCGTGGTCTATGCCCAGGAACTGGTGCCGGGCAGCGTCGGCATGATCGCCGGGATCTTCTTCGGCCTGATGTTCGGTTTCGGTGGCATCGGCGCGGCGTTGCTGGGTTACCTGGCTGATTTGCGAGGTATCGAGTACGTCTATGGGCTGTGCTCGTTCCTGCCGCTGTTTGGCTTGCTGGCAGTGTTCCTGCCTTCCACCGGTAAACGCTGATCCGGGTCTCAACCCCAATGGGCTGGGTGATTTCCCACAAGGGGCCTTGGCGATTGACGCGCCAAGCCCCCTTGGCCTAGAGTGCCGCCTCCTTTCAATTCACGTAGTCGATGCAATGCGCCGTTCCCAGAGCCTTCGCCTTGTCCACCAGCCTGTCATCCAGGCGGTGCGTCGTGCGTGGCCGAGCGACACGGTGCTCAAGCGTCGGCGCAGCGTGCTGTTCGCCTTCACCTTCTCGCCACACCTTGCCCTGAACTGATCCTGCGCCCCTGCGTGTCCGCCTGCCGGCGTGGCTGCGGGTGTCTGCGTTCGCACATCTTTCCAGTGGTTTTTCCAGCCGCCCCGGCCCAGGGTGCACGTGGGCGGCGAGCAAGGAGTGGTAATGAACATGCGTTTGCTGGCGGGCCTGTTGTTCGCCGTGTCGGTGGTGGGGTTCAGCCTGGGGGCGAGCCTGCCGCTGGTGTCGTTGCGTCTGCACGAGGCGGGGGCGGGCACCCTCGAGATCGGTATCATCTCGGCCATCCCCGCAGCGGGCATGATGCTCTCGGCGTTCATGGTCGATGCCTGCTGCCGACACCTGACCCGGCGCACCATCTATTTGCTGTGCTTCAGCCTGTGCACCCTGAGCATCGCGCTGCTCGAAGGTGCCTTCACCTCGATCTGGTACCTGGCGGTGCTGCGCCTGGCGCTGGGTATCGGCATGGGCATCGCCATCATCCTTGGCGAGTCCTGGGTCAACGAGCTGTGCCCGGAGCACAACCGCGGCAAGATCATGGCGCTCTACGCCACCAGCTTCACCGGTTTCCAGGTGCTGGGGCCGGCCATGCTGGCACTGCTCGGCGCCAACAGCCCGTGGGTCACCGGTGTGGTCACCGGCTGCTACGGCCTGGCGTTGCTGTGCATCCTGTTGACCGTTCCCAATGACCATGTGGCGCACGAGGAAGGCGAAAAGAGCTTTGGCCTGGCCGGGTTCTTCCGGGTCGCGCCGGCGTTGTGCGTGGCGGTGCTGTTCTTCTCCTTCTTCGATGCCGTGGTGCTGTCGCTGCTGCCGGTCTACGCCACCAGCCATGGTTTTGCGGTGGGTGTGGCGGCGTTGATGGTGACCGTGGTGTTCGCTGGCGACATGATCTTCCAATTGCCCCTGGGCTGGCTGGCCGACCGGGTCGAGCGTACCGGGCTGCACCTGGTGTGCGGTGTGGTGGCCATGGCGATCGGCATCGGCCTGCCGTGGCTGCTGCAGATGAGCTGGCTGCTGTGGCCGCTGCTGGTGGTGCTGGGCGCTGTGGCTGGCGGTATCTATACCTTGGCGTTGGTGCTGATCGGCCAGCGCTTCAAGGGCCAGGACCTGGTGACGGCCAATGCCAGCGTTGGCTTGCTGTGGGGTGTCGGCAGCCTGGTCGGGCCGCTGGTCAGCGGGGCGGCGATGGACGTGGCGCCGCACGGGCTGCCCATGGCCTTGGCGGTGATGGCAGGGTTGTTCGTGTGCTTCGCCCGGCAGTCGTATCGCCGGGCGGGGAAGCTGCGGGCTGTGACAGACTGAGGCGCAATTACCTGCGCAAGAACCGTCGTTCCGTCGATGACAGGTTGGTCTAAGCTGGTCTTTTTCCGATCATTCGAGACTATCGCGCATGATCCACGCCGACCTCTCGCCCTCGGCCTATCGCCAGGCCACGGACTTCCTCGCGGCGTTGGACCCGGACTGGGCCCGACACATCGCTACAATCGGTCCGTGCCAGCACAGTGCTGTGCCGGAGCGCGAGCCCTTCGAGGCGCTGGTACGGGCGGTGGCCTACCAGCAGTTGCACGCCCGGGCGGCCGAAGCGATCCTGGCGCGCTTGCTGGCGTTGTTCCCGGGGGCCGCCTTCCCTAGCCCCGAGCAACTGTTGGCCACGCCGCCCGAGGTGCTGCGTGGCTGTGGCTTATCCGCGAACAAGCTGGCTACGGTGCAGGGGATTGCCCAGGCGCGCCTGGACGGTATCGTCCCCAGCCGCGAGCAAGCGCTGACGATGCATGACGATGCGCTGATCGAGCGTCTGGTGAGCCTGCGTGGCGTCGGGCGCTGGACGGTGGAGATGCTGCTGATCTATTGCCTGGAGCGCTCCGATATCCTGCCGGTGGACGACTTTGGCATGCGCGAGGGGTATCGTCGGCTCAAGGGCATGGACAAGGCGCCGACACCGGCGCAGATGCGTTCGCTGGGAGGTGGCTGGAGCCCGTATCGGACCGTGGCGTCCTGGTACCTGTGGCGCGCCTAGCGCTGCCCCCTTGTAGGAGCGGGCTTGCCCCGCGAAAGGGCCGCAGGGCGGCCCCGGGATGTCAGCGTTGACGCCCAGGATGTCGGGGCTGCTTGGCAGCCCTTTCGCGGGGCAAGCCCGCTCCTACAGGGCGATGCACTTCTGCCGGATTGCCGTGCAATAAACGGAGTGCCAGCCCCGACCCAGCCTGTCAGGCTTGCAACATCAGCCGCCCAGGAGAGATTTCATGAAGCCTGCCACCGCCTACGCCACCGACGCCGACCGCTGGCTCGCCGTGCAACGCCGCGACACAGCGGCCAGCGGCCATTTCGTCTATGCCGTACGCACCACGGGCGTCTACTGTCAGCCTGGCTGCAAGTCACGCCTGGCCAAGCGTGAGAACGTCGAATTCTTCAATGATGCCGACGCGGCCGAAGCGGCCGGCTATCGCGCCTGTCGCCGCTGCACGGAGGGCAAGGCCCTGCAGATGATGCGCCGTACCGAACTGGTGGCCCGCGCCTGCCGCCTGATCGAGGCCAGCGAGACGCCACCCAACCTCGACCAGCTCGGTGCGCAACTGGCCGTCAGCCCCTTCCACCTGCACCGCGTGTTCAAGGCCGAGACCGGGCTCACGCCCAAGGCCTATGCTTCGGGCTATCGCGCCCGGCGCTTGCGCGAGCGGCTCGACGACCGCGCAAGCTCCGTGACCGAGGCCATCTATGACGCCGGCTACAACTCCAACAGCCGCTTCTACGAGAGCGCCGGCCAACGCCTGGGCATGCGCCCGAGGGAATACCGGGCCAAGGGCGCGGGCTCGACCATTCACTTCGCCATTGGCCAGTGCTCGCTCGGGGCGATCCTGGTGGCGCAGAGTGAACGGGGCATCTGCGCCATCCTGTTGGGCGAGGACCCTGAACGCCTGCTCAAGGACCTGCAAGACCAGTTCAGCAAGGCTCGGCTGATCGGCGGCGACGCCGGTTTCGAACGCCTGGTCGCCGAAGTGGTGGGGTTCGTCGAGCAGCCGGCCCTGGGCCTGGCGTTGCCGTTGGACGTACAAGGCACGGCCTTCCAGGAGCGCGTCTGGCAGGCGCTGCGCGAGGTACCCGCCGGCAGCACCGTCAGCTACACCGACATCGCCGAACGCATCGGCGCACCCAAGGCCGTGCGCGCCGTCGCCCAGGCCTGCGCCGCCAACTGCCTCGCCGTGGCCATCCCCTGCCACCGGGTGGTACGCCGTGACGGCGACCTCAGTGGCTACCGCTGGGGAGTGGAGCGTAAACGGCAATTGCTGACGCGAGAAACGGCACTCACCTGAGCGCTGCGAGCAGCGTAGAATCCCCGCCCAATCGAGCGTGTAAATAGGGGAATTCGATGAGGCGCCTGAGCCTTTACCGTTTTTGTGTAGCAACGCTTGCCGTGCTGTTGTGGGTGGCCACGCCAGCCTGGTCGGCACAGGTCGGGCCGTTGAGCGCCGGTGAACTGCCCACGCTGGACGAGAACGCCAGCCTGGAGCAGTTGAGCGACCGCCTGGACCAGGTCCGCCAGGGGCTTACCAGCGAGGCGAACGATGACCTGCTGTCCCAGCTGCGTCAGGCCGCCTTGCAGGTGCAACGCCAGGCTGACGCCCTGGGTACGCAACGCACCTCCGACGTGGAGCGCCTGGACGACCAGCTCCAGGTGCTCGGCCCAGTGCTGCCCGACGAAGCCGACAGCATCACCCGCCAGCGCAAGCAGTTGAGCGATGAAAAGAAGTCGGTACTGGCCGAGCAACAGCAGGCGGTGAAGCTGACCCAATCGGCTCGTGACCTGGCCACGCAGATCGTCAACCTGCGTCGCAGCCAGTTCAACTCGCAGGTCACCACCCGCGCCGCCAGCCCCCTGAGCCCAGCATTCTGGTCGAGCCTGATCCGCCCGACCGACGAGGACGTGGCACGCCTGCGCGACCTGCGCGGCGAGGCCGCCGATGCCGTGGCCAGCGCCTTCAGCGCCGAGCACCGCTGGCTATTCATCAGCAGCCTGGTGGCGGCCCTGCTGGTATGGACACTGGTGCGCAAGGTGCTCGAGCGGCTGCTGGCCGATGCCATGATCCGCTGGCTGCCCGAGGGCCGCCTGCGGCGCAGTGCCCTGGCCTTGAGCGTCAGCCTGGCGACCCTGAGCACCATCGGCGGCTCGGTGTCGCTGGTGCGCTGGGGCCTGGAGAACAGCGCCGAGCTGGGCAGCGATATCGCCAGCCTGATCAACCATATCCTCACCCTGGTGGTGTTCAGCGCCTTCATCGCCGGCCTCGGCCGCGCCATGCTGATGCTGCAGCGCCCCTCCTGGCGCTTGCCGCCGATCCCGGATGAAGTGGCCAGTGCCCTGGGCTGGTTCCCCCAGGTCCTGGCCCTGGCGCTGATGGTGCTGCTGACCCAGGAGCGTATCAACAGCGTGATCGGCACCAGCCTGGCGCTGACCGTGGCCACCAACGGCCTGACCGCCCTGGTGGTGTCGCTGATCTTCGTTGCGGCGCTGGTGTGCTACCGCCGCGCCCGCACACGGCACCAGTTGGAGCGCCCGACTGGGTTGGCCGGGCTGATTCCGTTCGTGATCGTGGTCTGGGTGGGGCTGATCCTGCTGGCGCTGCTCACCGGCTACCTGACCCTGGCCTACTTCCTCACCGCCAAGCTGCTGTGGATCAGCGTGGTGGCCACCTGCGCCTACCTGCTCATCACGGTGTTCGGCGACCTGTGCGAAACCCTGTTGTCGCCGCGCCAGCCCAGTGGTCTGGCCTTGTCCGCGGCCCTTGGCCTGCAGCCACGGCACCAGGCCCAGGCCAGCACCATCCTGGCGGGCATCGGGCGTACGTTGTTGCTGTTCATCGCCGGCCTGCTGGTACTCATGCCCTCGGGCACCAGCCCCGGCGAGCTGCTGTTGAGCCTGGCGGAATGGGACGGCAGCGGGGGCAAGGTGCTCGGCAACCTGAACATCGTGCCGCAGGACATCTTCCTGGCGGTGGCCATGTTCCTCGGTGGGCTGTTCGCCATCCGCGTGGTCAAGCGTTGGCTGAGCGAGCGCCTGCTGCCGGAGACCGACATGGATGCCGGCATGCGTGCATCCCTGGTGACCCTGGTCGGCTACCTGGGCTTCCTGTTCCTGGCCATGCTGGTGATGTCGACCCTGCGTATCAACCTCACCAGCCTGACCTGGGTGGTCAGTGCGCTGTCGGTGGGTATCGGTTTCGGCCTGCAGCAGATCGTGCAGAACTTCATCTCCGGCCTGATCCTGCTCACCGAGCGCCCGGTCAAGGTGGGCGACTGGGTGAGCCTGGCCGGGGTGGAGGGCGACATCCGTCGGATCAACGTGCGCGCCACGGAAATCCAGATGTCCGACCGTTCCACGGTGATCGTGCCCAACTCGCAGTTCATTTCCCAGAACGTGCGCAACGTGACCATGGGCAATGCCCTGGGCGTGGTCGGCATCACCCTGACCCTGCCGCTGGATACCGACGCGAACAAGGTGCGTGATCTGCTGCTGACGGCGTTCCGCGAGCATGAATCGATCCTCGATGCGCCGGCCTCGTCAGTGACCTTCAAGGACCTCACCGCCAGTGGCATGGTGCTCAGCGTCAGCGGTTACGTGGCCAGTCCGCGGCAGGTGTCGGGGGCGCGCAGCGACCTGTTGTTCACGGTGCTGGGGCGGTTGCGCGAGGAAGGGATCGCCTTGTCTTCGCCGCAGAGCATGGTGTTGTTGCAGGACAGTGCACGGTCGGTGGATGGGGCGGAATGAGGCCAGGGGCCGCTTTGCGGCCCTTTCGCGGCACAAGGCCGCTCCTACCGGAGGAGCGGCCTTGTGCCTGGGTCAATGCTGCTTCGCCCGCCTGATCCGTAGCAGGATCATTCCCAGCAGCAGCATCACTGGCACTGCCATCCCCAGCAATGCCTCGCGCGCCGTCAGCCCTGCGCCCAGCACGTTCAGGCCGCCATACAGCAGCTTGAACAGGTTCAGCAGGTAATAGGTGATGGCGATGATCGACAGCCCTTCCACTGCCCGCTGGATCTTCACCTGGGCATCGGCGCGGGCATTGAGGCTGCGCAGGATCTCGGCGTTCTGCTCCTCCATCTCCACCTGCACCCGCGCCTGCAGCAGGTCGCCCAGGTTGGCGACATTCTTGGCCAGTTGCTCCAGACGCTGCTCGGTGGCGGCGCAATAGCGCACCGTCGGTTTGAAGCGTCGCTCGATGAACACCCCCAGCCGCTGGCAATCCCCCACATGGCTCTCGCGCAGTTCGCCCAGGCGCTCGAACACCAGTTGCGCATAGGCCTGGGTCGCACCGAAGCGATGGCGGGTTTTCACCGTACGGCTGACCACCTGGCGTGAGAGGTGGGCGATGGCTTCGAGCAAGGTCTTGGAGTCGTGGCCATCGACGCTGGCGCTGCGCTCGGAGAGGCTCACCAGGGTCCGGTCGAAGGCGTCCAGCTCCTGGCTCAGCGCCTTTGCCGTGCTGAGGGTGAGCGAGGCCATCATGCGGTAGGTCTCGATTTCCAGCAGGCGGCGGATCATCCGGCCCTGGCGGTAGGCGTTGAGGCGGCGGTTGATGAACAACAGGCGGTTGGTGCCGTCCTCGGTCAGGCGAAAGTCGCTCCACACCACCGCATCACCGCCACCGACCAGCGAGCCGCAGGGGTCTTTGAAACCGTAGCGCGTCAGGTCCAGGCCCTGTTCGCCACGCACCAGCACCTGCACGGCATTGATCACCTGGTCGGCCTGTGGGGCGATGGCTTCGGCCAGGACCTGGGGCAGCGCCTGCCAGCCGGCATCGTGGCTGGCGCAGGGCACCACCAAGGTCAGCGTGAAGAACTCCGCGTGGCGCTCCCATTTGAAGGGGTTGCCATCCAGCCGGGTAATGCCCTGGGCGGCCTCCCTGTCGACGGCGTCGGGGCAGCAGCGTTGCAGCAGGGCCAGGCAGGCGGCGTCGTCGCCCAGCACGGCCAGGTGGTGGACATGGGCAGGCTCGTCGAAGTACAGCGATGGACGAGCGTGCAGTTCGTTATGCAGGGCGGTGCGTTGCGGATGCATGGGAGGTCTGGCCTGGTGTTGTGATTATTGGGCTACCAGGGGTGGGACTTCGCGCAGATGGGTAAAAGTCACCTGCGCGGGCAAAGTGGCCGCCATCGTCGGCTTGCAATTGATCATCTGTAACGACAATAGACGTACAGCTATACAATTGCGTTGCAGGCATGTGGCCTCGTCTCATTCCTCCATTACGTAGGTGACGGGCTACCCATCCTAATGCAGTAGCCCTTGTCACGGCACATGGTCGGGGATTTCGGGAATTACCCCAGGCAACGCGTCACATGCTTGACCGACTGGTACGCCGACAGCCCCCAGGGCCCGAGTTCGCGGCCGATGCCGCTGCCCTTGGTCCCGCCCCAGGAGGTCTCGACGAACACCGCCTGCACCGAGTTGATCCATACATGGCCAACCTCCAGTGCGTCGGCTACACGTTCGGCGCGGTCCAGGTCGGCGGAGCATACGGTGGCGACCAGGCCGAAGCGGCTGTCGTTGGCCAGCGCAATGGCCTGTGCCTCGGTGGCGAAGCGGCGGGCGCACAATACCGGGCCGAAGATCTCTTCGTTCCACAGGCGGCTACCTTCCGGCACATCGCTGTACAGGGTCGGGCTGACGAACCAGCCCTCGCGGTCCAGCACCTGGCCACCGGTGAGGCAATGCAGGCCTTCTTCGCGGGCAATGGCGAAATAGCTGGCGACCTTGAGCCATTGTGCCTGGCTGGTCAGCGGGCCCATGGCCACGTCCTCGACCAGCGGGTTGCCCACGTGCATCTGTTCCAGGGCCGCCTGCAGGCGGGGCAGCAGAGTATCGGCAATGCCGTCCTGGACCAGCAGGCGCGAGGTGGCCGAGCACATCTGCCCGGCGTTCCAGGTGATGCCGGCGACGATCCATTCCACGGCCTGGTCCACGTCGCAGTCATCGAACACCACGATCGCCGATTTACCGCCCAACTCCAGGGTCACGGGGCGGCACTGGGCTGCGGCGGCGCGCATGACTTGGCTGCCTACTCCATTGCTGCCGGTGAATGACAGCTTGTCCAGCCCGTTGTGGCCGCTCAGGGCGGCACCGGTCTCGGCCTTGCCGTTGACGATGTTCAGCACGCCGGCGGGCAGGCCCAGGGTATCGGCGATCTGGCCGTAAGCCTGTTCGATCAGCGGCGTGACTTCCGAGGGCTTGAGCACCACCGTGCAGCCGGCGGCCAATGCCGGGGCAAGCTTCCAGGCGCTGGTCACCAGGGGGAAGTTCCACGGCACGATCAAGCCGACCACGCCCACCGGTTCAAGGCGCGTACGGGCCGTGAAGCCGGGGGCGGCCAGGGGGACCTCGCGGTTCTTGCCAGGCAGCTGCTCGGCAAGGTCTGCGTAGTAGGCGAACGTGGCCACGGCATCGTCGAGGTCGATCTCGGCTTCGTGGCGTGGCTTGCCGTTGTTGCGCATCTGCAGGGTAATCAGTGCTTCGCGGCGTTGGCCAAGTTGTTCGGCGAAGCCACGCAGCAGCGCGGCACGTTCGCCCGGAGCAGTGGCTTTCCAGGCGGGCAGGGCGCGCCGGGCGGCAGCCACGGCCTGGTCGACCTGGGCGGTGCTGGCGGACATCAGCTCGGCGAACGGCTGGCCCAGCGCGGGGTCATGCACGGTGATGCAGTCGCTGCCTTGGCCTTCGACCCAGCGGCCGTCGATGTAGTGGGGTGTGGTCATGATCGGGTTCCAGTCAGGCGGTTTCGGCGGTGGTTACCGGCGTGCGCGGGGCGCTTTTGCAACGCACCCAGCGTGGGCCATGGGGGCCATAGACGCCGGCGGGTTCAGGGAACAGGTTGAGCAGGACGATATACAGCAGGCCAGCCATGCCCAGGGTGACCGGCAGGCTCAGGTCGATTCCGCCGGCCAGCTCGCCCAGTGGGCCGACGAACTGCCCTGGCAGGTTGACGAAGCACAGGCCCACCGCTGCGCTGGGGATCCAGGCGCCCATGCCGCGCCAGTTCCAGCCATGGGTGAACCAGTAGTGCCCGCCGCGTTGGCCGCGGGTGAACACCTGCAGGTCGTCGGCATGGTAGAAGCCGCGACGGGTGACCAGGCCGAGGATCATGATCACCATCCAGGGGCTGGTGCAGGTGATGATCAGCACGGCGAAGGTGGACACGCTCTGCACCAGGTTGAAGGTGAAGCGGCCGATGAAGATGAAGGCGATGGCGGCGACGCCTATCAGCAGGGTCGCGCCGGCGCGGCTGAGCAAGCGCGGGAATACGCTGGACATGTCCAGGCCGGTGCCATACAGCGAAGTGGTGCCGGTGGACATGCCGCCGATCACCGCGATCAGGCAAACCGGCAGAAAGAACCAACCCGGCGAGATCGCCAGCAGGCCGCCCACATAGTTATTGGCGGCGATGTAGTCCGGGGCCTGGGTGGCGACCAGGGTCGCGGTGCACAGGCCGAACAGGAACGGGATCAGTGTCGCCGCCTGGGCGGCGATCACGGCCAGCATGATGCGCGCCTTGGGTGTCTGGCGCGGGATATAGCGCGACCAGTCGCCGAGGAACGCGCCGAACGACACCGGGTTGCTCATGGCCAGGATCGCTGCGCCGACGAAGGCGGCCCAGAAACCGGGCTGGCCGAGGTTGACGCTACCGGCGAAGTGCACATCGAAGGGGCTGGCGAACGCCAGGATGCCCAGCAGGAACAGCAAGCTCGATGCCCACACCGCGATCTTGTTGACCCACAGCATGAAGCGGAAGCCGAAGATGCACACCACCAGCACCAGCACTGCGAACAGGCCGTAGGCCAGGCCCAGGGTCAGGTCGGTTTCCGGCAGCCCCGCCAGGCGCTTGGCGCCACCGACCAGGGCGTCGCCAGAGCTCCACACCGACAGCGAGAAGAACGCCACGGCGGTGAGCAGCGACAGGAACGAACCGACGATGCGCCCATGCACGCCGAAGTGTGCGCCGGACGACACCGCATTGTTGGTGCCGTTGAGCGCACCGAACAGGCCCATGGGGGCGAGGATCAAGGCGCCCACCCCGACGCCGAGCAGGATGGCCCACAGCCCGGCCTGGAACGACAGGCCGAACAGTACCGGGAAGCTGCCCAGCACAGCGGTGGCGAAGGTGTTGGCACCGCCGAAGATCAGGCGGAACAGGTCCAGCGGGGTCGCGTCGCGTTGATCGTCGGGGATCTGTTCGACGCCATTGGTCTCGATACCGGTCGAATGGCTCATGGCAAGGCTCCAGCGCGGTTGTTGTGAGTCGGCGCGGTGCGCGGACTTTCTTGTGGTGCGTTGGCAGTGCGGCAGGGCCGCGAAACATCAGATGTCGGAGGCGACCGACAGGTGTTCGTGACAAGCCAGCCAACGTCCGCCCTGGCGCTTGAAGACGATGGTCTCGCGCTCGGCCAGCCGGTGCTCCTGGCCCGCGATGCGAATGTGCGTGGCCACGTCGTGCATGAAGATCGCCACCTCACCTTGCAGGCTCACCTGGACGTTGCTGGACTGGCAGCCCAGCACGGCGAAGCCTTCGGCCTGCCATTGTGCCCACAGCGTTTCATAGGCACGGCGTGAGAGCAGCGGTTGCGCCAAGGTATGGAAGAGGAAGGTGGCGTCTTCGCTGAAGCAGGCGAAGTAGCAGGCGGTGTCGTTGCTGGCGAAGGCATCGACGAGATCGGCGGCGGCCTGGCGCACCTGGAGGGTCTGGTCCACGGGAGTGGCCTCACGGTTATTGTGATTGTTGAAGCGATTCTGGTGAGGGTTGGCGGGGGGAAAAATCGCTGGGGATAAATAATCAGTTCAGGAATTTGTGAACCAATTTCATGGCCGCACGCATTCTTGTAGGGCGGGCGTCCCGTAACAGCGTTCACGAAATGGAACGCAGAGGTTCGAATTCGGCCTCTACCGACGCGCCGTTCATCGAACTAACGTTGTGCCTGTATTTTTGCAGGCAGCCGTCAAGCGCGGCCTTCGGCGACTAACGGTCGCCTGGTTCGGCAGACGTTGCCTACGCTGACAGTCCCACGCCCGCATTTACATGAACGCCCAGGCCGTGGCCACCCGCCACGAGCGACTGGACTCCGAACGAGCTGAGTTACCTACCCACCAAGCAAGGAGAAACATCATGGCCTTCCAATACAAGCGTCTGGACAAGAACAACGCCGCTGTTCTGCTGGTCGACCACCAGACTGGCCTGCTCTCCCTGGTACGGGACATCGAGCCCGACCGTTTCAAGAACAACGTGCTGGCCCTGTCGGACCTCGCCAAGTACTTCAAGCTGCCGACCATCCTCACCACCAGCTTCGAAAACGGCCCCAACGGCCCGCTGGTGCCCGAGCTCAAGGAGCAGTTCCCTGACGCGCCGTACATCGCACGCCCAGGCAACATCAATGCCTGGGACAACGAAGACTTCGTCAAGGCGGTCAAGGCCACCGGCAAGAAGCAACTGATCATCGCTGGTGTAGTGACCGAAGTGTGCGTGGCCTTCCCGGCCCTGTCGGCCCTGGAAGAAGGTTTCGATGTGTTCGTGGTGACCGATGCATCGGGCACCTTCAACGAACTGACCCGCGACTCGGCCTGGCGCCGCATGGAAGCTGCCGGTGCGCAGCTGATGACTTGGTTCGGCGTGGCCTGCGAGCTGCACCGCGACTGGCGCAACGACATCGAGGGCCTGGGCACGCTGTTCTCCAACCACATTCCGGACTACCGTAACCTGATGACCAGCTACAGCCTGCTGACGAAGTAACCCGGTTTGGGGAGCCATGGCGTGGCGCATGGCTCTCCATCCGTGTTTCGAGGTACCGGATGGGTCCACTGATTTCCTACTTCAAGCTGGCCTTGAACCCTGGGCGCGGGGTGCTGTTATTCGCACTGCGCACCATCGTCGCGGGTCTCCTGTGCCTATATTTGGCGTTCATCTTCGATCTGGAACAACCGAAGTGGGCGCTGATGACCGTGATCATCATCAGCCTGCCGCTGGCCGGCATGACCCTCAAGCGCAGCTTCGCCCAGGTACTGGGTACCGCGGCGGGGGCGGCCGTGGCGGTGGCGATCATGGCGTTGTTCCCCCAGGCACCGATGCCCTTCATCGTCTGCCTGTCCCTCTGGCTGGCGTTCTGCACGGCCGGGGGCACCTTGTTGCGCTACACCGATTCCCATGCTTTCGTCCTGAGCGGCTTCACTGCCGTGGTGGTGGCGATGCTGGCGGTCCCGGAGCCGGACGGCATTTTCCTGTTGGCCATCACCCGCTTGACCGAAACCTTGCTGGCTGTGGTCTGTGTGGCCGTGGTCAGCCTGTTGACCGCTCGCCCCCAGGCGGTGGCGCAGGGGTATTTCAACAAGGTCGACAGCTTGGTCAAGCTGATCGCCCGCCACGCCGCCGAGGTGGTCCGTACCGAGGAAGACGAAGCGGCGTTCCGTCAACGCCAGGCGCAGCTGATCGCCGAGATCAGCGCGCTGGAAGGCCTGCGCCGCCACCTGTATTTCGATGCGCCGCACCTGCGCAGCGCTGATGGGCTGGTGCAGTTGCTGGCCAACCAGCTGGTGCTGCTGGTGTCGCGTCTGCTGGTGTTGCGCCAGCAACGCGAACTGATCAAGCAGCACTGGCAAGGGCCGTTGCCGGCCGACATCCAGCTGCTGCGCCTGGCCGAACTGGACAGTCTGGACGCATTGGCCCGTGATGGCGTCGCCTTGTCGGCGAGTGGGCGCAAGGCGATCCGTAGCTTGCACCAGGGCTTCGACCAGGCTGCCGACCGCGCCGAGTTTCTCAACGAGTCGCTGCCGCCGCGCATGCGTTCGCTGGCCTGGGCTTTGCGCTGGGAGCAGGCGCGCCTGTTGCAGCAGCTCGATGAACTGATCGAACTCAACGAGGCGATCCAGCAGGGGAGGGCGGCCAGTTGCCCCCATGACCAAGGGCGGGTCAGCGCGCTGCACTTGGATTTTCGCCTGGCCGGCATGAACGCCGTGCGGGCATTCCTGGCCTTGTTCCTGGCCGGCTGGTTGTGGGTCGAGACCGCCTGGGACGGCGCACGCTCCGGGGTGATCCTGATCGGTGTGATGTGTTCGCTGATGGCGACCCTGCCGCGACCCTTGCTGGCGAGCCAGAACTACAACCGTGGCCTGCTGGTGGCGTTGGTGCTGTCGGCCCTCTACCAGTTCGCACTGCTGCCGATTTTCACCGATTTCGAAATGCTCGCCCTGTGCCTGGCGCCGTTGCTTTACCTGGCGGCTGTTGGCCTGGCCAACCCGATGACCGCCGGCATCGGCATGGGCATCGGCCTGATCAGCCTGTTGATGATCGGGCCGCAGAACGTCGGCACCTACCACAACAGCGCCATCCAATGGTTCGAGTTCGCTGGCGGCTACGTGGTCGCCGGGGCGCTGGCGATGGTGGTGTTCGCCCTGGTCTTTCCATTCAATGCAGCAAAACGCATGGCCCGGCTGTTCCGCCTGACCCGTGACGATGTGTACCGGCAGGTGACCGAGGGCAACGGGCTGACCCACCAGTTCGACTTCGAAAGCCGCACGCTCGACCGCCTGTCAGCAATGATCGGCCTGCTGCCTGCCGCCACCGACCCGCGCTCGCGGGAGCTGTTCGACTGCAGCCTGGTCTGCCCGGCACTGGCCATTGCCCTGGTCCAGGCGCGTACCCAGTGCGTGACCAGCGTAGCGCTGCCGGAGGGCACGAAGGCTCGTTTAGGCCTAGTGTTGCAAGAGATGGCCGAGGTCATCGGCGGGCAACACCAGGTAGACATCGACGGGCTGTTACGGGAGGCCGAACAGATAGGCCTGGCCCTGGATGCGTTGCACGAGGCGCACCTGGACGCTGATCGGGAAGCGCTGCGGCGTTTGTTCATCCTGCGCGTGGCGCTCTCGGTTGCCGGCCAGTTGCTGCAGCGCTATCGGTCAGTCCTGGCAGGGCCTGCGTCGTTGCCTGAAAAGGAGGGCGCCCATGCCCATTGATTTCGAATTTGGCGGTGTCTACCTGCCGCCCATTGCCCAGGCCCTGCTGTTGGGCCTGGTGTTGTTCCTGGTCGCCGATGCCGCGCTGCGGCGGCTTGGCGTGCTGGCGCGGGTCTGGCACCCGGCGCTGTTCCAGGGAGCCCTGTATGCCGCGATCTGCGCGGCCCTCGTGTTGACGATGGGAGCGAGCGTCTGAAATGCCTGCGTTGAAACCTGTTGTGGCCAAGGCCTTGACCTTGGTGGTGTTGGCGATTGCCGCCGGCCTGGTCTGGCTCGCCTGGGACTACTACACCCGCGCGCCATGGACGCGTGATGCGCGGGTACGGGCGGACGTGGTGACGCTGTCGGCGGAGGTCGCCGGGCGCATCATCGAACTGCCCGTGCAGGACAACCAGTTCGTCCACCGTGGCGACCTGTTGCTGCAGATCGATCCGGCCCGCTACGAACTCGCTGTGCTGCACGCCGAGCGCGCAGTCGAGGTGGCCCGTGCCACCCTGGGCCAATCCCAGGCTGCCATCGTCGCCAGCGAAGCGCTGCTCAAGCAGCGGCGCAGCGAGGAACAACGGCGCCGCAAGCTGCAATCGATGTCGGCGATTTCTGCCGAAGAATGGGAGAAGTCCGGCACCGAGGTGGCCGTGGCCCAGGCCGACCTGCTGCGCGAACAGTCCAATCTGGGCCTGGCGCAGGCTAACGTGCAACTCGCCGAAGCCACCCTCAAGCAGGCGCGCCTGGACCTCGAACGTACCCGCGTGAGTGCCCCGGTCAATGGCTATGTGACCAACCTGCTGACCCGCCAGGGCGACTTCGCCCAACCCGGCGCGCCGCTGCTGGCCCTGGTGGACAGCGAGTCGTTCCATGTCAGCGGTTACTTCGAGGAAACCAAGCTGCCGAAGATCAAGGTCGGCAGCCGGGCACGCATCGAACTGATGAGCGGCGAGCGGCTGCAAGGCACGGTGGAAAGCATCGCCTACGCGATCACCGACCGGGAGAACCAGCCGGGCAACCGCTTGCTGGCCAACGTCAACCCGAGCTACACCTGGGTCAAGCTGGCCCAGCGCATCCCGGTGCGTCTGCGCCTGGAGCGCGACGCCGATGCACCACCACTGCGCGCGGGCACTACCGCGACGGTCACCATCCTTGAATAGTGTTTGGGTGGGCCGTCGATGAGCATGATGTTTGACCTCAATGACCTGTACCTCTACAGCAAGGTCGTCGAGCATGGTGGTTTCGCCCCGGCGGGCAGAGTGCTGGGCTTGCCCAAGTCACGCCTGAGCCGGCGCGTGGCCAAGCTCGAGGAGCGCCTGGGCGTGCGCCTGATCCAGCGTTCGACCCGGCAGTTCGCTGTCACTGAAGTGGGCCTGGAGTACTACCACCACTGCGTGTCGATGATGGACAGGGCATTTGCCGCCGAGGATGCCATCGAGCGCAGCCGTGCCGTGCCCAGCGGCATCGTTCGCGTGGCCTGCAGCACCGCGTTGCTGGACTCGCGCCTGGCGCCGATGCTGGCGCGGTTCATGGTCGAATGCCCGGTGGTGGAGCTGCTGGTCAAGAGCTATAACCGGCGGGTGGACGTGATCGGCGAAGGCTTCGACCTGGTCCTGAGCGTGCGCCATCGTCCCCTGGAGAGCAGTGAGCTGATCATGCGCAGGCTGGCCTTGAGCCGGCAGTGCCTGGTGGTAGCGCCAAGGCTGCTGGCCGGCCTGGACCAGCCCTTGCTGCCCTCGGACCTGTTCGGTCTGCCCAGCCTTGGCTGGGGTGCCAACGTGCAGGAATACACCTGGGACCTGGATGGGCCGGACGGCAGCGTGGCCTCCATTCGCTTCCGGCCTCGCCTGGTGTCGGATGACCTGGCGGTTCTGCACCGGGGCGCGTTGGGCGGTGTGGGCGTGGCGCTGTTGCCGGAGGAGCTGGTGCGCGCCGACCTGGCTGCTGGCCGCTTGGTGCACGCGTTGGAAGGCTGGACGCCGAGGCTCGGGGAAATCGTTGCGCTGTTTCCTTCTCGCCGGGGCCTGATGCCCGCGGTGCGCAAGCTGATCGACTTTCTGGTCGAGGCGTTCGAGCAGGAGGCGGCGCGCGAAGGGGGTAACAATATGCAGGCAGCGCAATCACTGTAGGAGCGGGCTTGTCCCGCGATCAAGGGCGAAGCCCTTGCCATTGGCATACTGCTGCGAAGGCAGGCCGGTCCGATTCGCGGGACAAACCCTACAAGGGCGGTCTGCCAAAAGAAAAACCCCTTGAGGCGCCTGTCCTCAAGGGGTTTTTTCTATCGTGTGGCGATCACACGTTAAAGCGGAAGTGCATCACATCGCCATCCTTGACGATGTAGTCCTTGCCTTCCAGGCGCCACTTGCCGGCTTCCTTGGCGCCGCTCTCACCCTTGAACTGGATGAAGTCGTCGTAGGCCACCACTTCGGCGCGGATGAAGCCTTTTTCGAAGTCGGTGTGGATAACGGCAGCGGCCTGCGGGGCGGTGGCGCCGACGCGGACGGTCCAGGCGCGGACTTCCTTCACACCGGCGGTGAAGTAGGTCTGCAGGTTGAGCAGGCTGTAGCCGGCGCGGATCACACGGTTCAGGCCAGGCTCTTCCAGGCCCAGGGCCTCGAGGAACATATCCTTCTCTTCACCTTCTTCCAGCTCGGCGATCTCGGCTTCGATCTTGTTGCACACCGGCACCACGACCGCGCCTTCTTCTTCGGCGATGGCCTTGACCACGTCCAGGTGCGGGTTGTTCTCGAAGCCGTCTTCGGCAACGTTGGCGATGTACATCACAGGCTTGCTGGTCAGCAGGTGGAAGCCGCGGATGACGGCCTTCTCTTCGACGCTCATGTTCTTCATCAGGCTGCGCGCCGGCTTGCCGTCGGTGAAGTGGGCGATGAGTTGCTCCAGCAGGGCCTTCTGTGCCAGGGCGTCCTTGTCGCCGCCCTTGGCGTTGCGCGCGACCTTCTGCAGTTGCTTCTCGCAGCTGTCGAGGTCGGCGAAGATCAGTTCCAGGTCGATGATCTCGATGTCACGCTTGGGGTCGACGCTGTTGGAGACGTGGATCACGTTCTCGTCTTCGAAGCAGCGCACCACGTGGGCGATGGCGTCGGTCTCGCGGATGTTGGCGAGGAACTTGTTGCCCAGGCCTTCACCTTTCGACGCGCCGGCGACCAGGCCGGCGATGTCGACGAATTCCATGGTGGTAGGCAGCACGCGCTCAGGCTTGACGATGGCAGCCAGGGCGTCCAGGCGTGCGTCGGGCATCGGTACGATGCCGCTGTTCGGCTCGATGGTGCAGAAGGGGAAGTTCTCCGCCGCGATGCCGGACTTGGTCAGGGCGTTGAACAGGGTGGACTTGCCGACGTTGGGCAGGCCGACGATGCCGCAATTGAAACCCATGGGTGTTCCCCTCTCTAGGAAATCAGGCCTTCTGGCTGTGCAGTTCGCGCATCGCCTTGGCGAAGTCGCCGGCGAGGACGTCCGGCATCACGCCGAGGGCAAAATCGATGCTGGCGTCGAGCTTCTCCTGCTCGGCGCGCGGTGCGCGGCCCAGGACGAAGTTGGAGACCAGTTTGGCGTCGCCCGGGTGGCCGATGCCAAGCCGCAGGCGGTGGAAGTCGTTCTGGTTGCCGAGCTGCGCGATGATGTCGCGCAGGCCGTTGTGCCCACCATGGCCGCCGCCCTTCTTGAGCTTGGCAATGCCAGGAGGCAGGTCGAGTTCGTCATGCGCCACCAGGATCGCTTCCGGCTTGATGCGGAAGAAATTGGCCAGAGCCGCCACGGACTGGCCGCTGCGGTTCATGTAGGTGGTGGGGATCAGCAGGCGAACATCGTTGCCCTGATGGCTGAACTTAGCCGTCAGGCCGAAATACTTTTTGTCAGCGGACAGCGAAACGCGCTGGGCACTGGCAAGGCGTTCAACGAAAAGAGCCCCTGCGTTATGCCGGGTCTGTTCGTATTCGGGGCCGGGGTTACCCAGGCCGACGATCAACTGGATGGCGGTCACGTCAGGGGCTCTTCCTTGGAGTTGGTGGGTTACGGTGCGCGCGGCACTGTAACCCGATCAACGCCGGCGCGCGAGTGGATTACTCGGCAGCGCCTTCAGCAGCTTCAGCGGCAACGCGCGGAGCGTGGACGTTGGCAACCGCTTTGTCATCACCGTGGGCCAGAGCGACGAACTCTACGCCTTTCGGAGCTTTCAGGTCCGACAGGTGGATGATGGTGCCGATTTCAGCGTTGGCCAGGTCGACCTCGATGAACTCAGGCAGGTCCTTGGCTTCGCAGGACACTTCGATCTCGGACTCGACGTGGGAGATCTCGCCGCCTTTCTTGACCGGGGCTTCTTCGTTGATGAAGTGAACCGGTACCTTGGCGGTCAGCTTCTGGCCTGCAACGACGCGAACGAAGTCGGCGTGCATGATGAAGCCTTTGGCCGGGTGACGCTGCAGGGCCTTGACCACGACGTTCTGCTTGGCGCCGTCGACATTCAGTTCCAGAACGTGGCTGAAGGCAGCTTCGTTTTCGAACAGCTTGGCGATTTCCTTGGCCACGATGGTCAGGGACTGGGCTTCTTTATCGCCACCGTAGACAACGGCAGGGATGCTGGCGGAATGACGCAGGCGGCGGCTCGCACCTTTCCCCAGGTCAGTACGCGCTTGGGCGTTCAGGGTGAAGTTAGTCATTTTGTTTCTCCAAAATAGCCTCCCGAGGGCGTTTGCGACCAGCGCCAACGGGGATGGCAAAAAAGCCCCGCCCCGACAACCAGTGTCGGGGCAGGGCGCTTCTCGTCAGCGAGTGTTCCGCTTAGCGGAACATCGCGCTGATCGATTCTTCGTTGCTGATGCGGCGGACCGCCTCAGCGACAACCGGTGCGATATCCAGCTGGCGGATACGGTCACAGGCTTGAGCAGCGGCGGACAGCGGGACGGTGTTGGTCACCACCAGCTCGTCCAGTACCGACTTCTCGATGTTCTCGATCGCACGACCCGACAGGACAGGGTGCGTGCAGTAGGCGTAAACCTTGGCAGCGCCATGTTCTTTCAGGGCCTTGGCCGCGTGGCACAGGGTGCCGGCGGTATCGACCATATCGTCTACCAGGATGCAGGTGCGCCCCTCGACGTCGCCGATGATGTGCATGACCTCGGAGTGGTTGGCCTTTTCGCGGCGTTTGTCGATGATCCCGAGGTCGACGCCCAGGGACTTGGCCACGGCACGCGCACGTACCACGCCACCGATGTCCGGGGAGACGATCATCAGGTTCTCGAAACGCTGGTCTTCGATGTCGTCGACCAGTACGGGCGAGCCGTAGATGTTGTCGACGGGGATATCGAAGAAGCCCTGGATCTGGTCAGCGTGCAGGTCGACGGTGAGTACACGGTCGATACCCACGACAGTGAGCATGTCAGCGACGACTTTGGCGCTGATGGCTACACGTGCCGAACGCGGACGGCGGTCCTGGCGGGCGTATCCGAAGTAGGGAATCACGGCGGTGATTCGAGACGCTGAGGAGCGGCGGAAGGCGTCGGCCATCACCACCAGTTCCATCAGATTGTCATTGGTAGGAGCACAGGTTGGCTGGATGATGAAGACGTCCTTACCACGAACATTTTCATTGATCTCAGCACTGATTTCGCCGTCGGAGAATTTACCGACAGAAACATCACCCAGTGGAATATGCAGCTGACGTACGACACGCCGAGCCAGATCGGGGTTGGCATTCCCCGTGAAGACCATCATCTTGGACACGCGCAGTACCTGAAGGCTGAGGGTAACCTGGATGAGTATAAGGAAAATGGCAGGGGCGGCTGGATTCGAACCAACGCATGGCAGGATCAAAACCTGCTGCCTTACCGCTTGGCGACGCCCCTGTATCTGTTGCTGCGAGCGCTAGGCACTCGACTTCTTGATCAGACTTTGCAGCTTGCGATGCAACATCGAAACATTGCTTCCCTTTGCCACAAACCCTGTTTGGGTCTCTGAAAGAAGGGCCAGAACTTTATCAGCTTCGGCTTTGCTTGGGAAGGCCCCAAACACACAACTTCCAGTGCCGGTCATTCGAGCTTCCGTATATTTACCCAGTGAATTCAATGCGTTGCGAACTTCTGGATAACGTTGCTCAACTACCGGTTGGCAGTCATTTCGACTGTTTCCCTCGGGAACGGGGCGCATCTTAAGGGGGAGGGAATCACGTGTCAACTCTGGATGCGAAAAAATTTCCGCTGTGCTGACAGACACTTGCGGCACCAGCACGACGTACCAGGGCTCTTCGGGGTCGACCGGGGTCAGTTGCTCGCCCACACCCTGGGCGAAGGCGGCATGGCCACGCACGAACACCGGCACATCGGCGCCAAGGGCAAGGCCCAGGGCGGCCAGGCGGTCTTCGTCCCAGTCCAACTGCCACAGGTGCGCCAGCGCCAGCAGGGTGGTGGCGGCATCGGAGCTGCCGCCACCGATGCCGCCGCCCATGGGCAGGACCTTGTCGAGCCAGATGTCGGCGCCCAGCGAGGTGCCGGATTGCGCCTTGAGCATGCGGGCTGCGCGCACGATCAGGTTGCTGTCATGGGGGACTGCTTCGATCTCGGTGTGCAGGTGGATCTGGCCATCATCACGCAGGGCGAAGCTGAGCTCATCGCCGTGGTCGAGGAACTGGAACACGGTTTCCAGCTCGTGGTAGCCATCCGGGCGTCGGCCGGTGATGTGCAGCCACAGGTTGAGCTTGGCCGGGGCGGGCAGGGTGAGCGTGGCCATGGTCAATGCCCCAGCTGGCGGGGTTGCCAGTCCTTGACCACCAGGGTGACGTCCAGGTCCTGGCCATGCAGCTTCAGGCGCTCGGGCAGCCAATAGCCGTTCTGCTGGGTGTAGCTCAGGTATTGCACCTGCCAGCCGTCCTGGCTCAGGCTGGCCAGGCGGCTGTCGCTGTCCAGGGTCAATTGGCTCTTGCTGTCGGGCGCGGGCAGGCCGCGGACCCACCACACCAGGTGCGAGACCGGTAGCTGCCAGCCCAGCTGCTCTTCGAGCAGGGCTTCGGGGCTTGGCGCTTCGTAGCGGCCTTGGTTGGCCACTTCCAGCACCACGCCGCCGGGGCGCCCGGTCAGGCGGGCGGCGCCACGGCCCAGGGGGCCGGCCAGGCGAATGTCGTAGTAGTCCTGGCGTTGCAGCCAGAACAGGGTGCCGCTGCCGGAGTCACGCGGTGCGCGGATACCGACCTTGCCGTTGATCTGCCAGCCGTCGAGGGTGCTCAACTGCGCTTTGTGGGCACGCCACTGCTGCGGGTCGCCTTGGCCTTGCAGGGCTTCGCGGCTTGTGAAGCCGGCGCAGCCGGCGAGCAGGGCGATCAGGGTGAAGGTGATGCAATGACGCAAAAACATGATCTACAGGGTCTCTGATCCGGTCAGGCGCAGGAGGGTCTTGCGCAGGATGGGGCTGTCGGGCTGGCCTTCGAAGGCTTTGGCCCAGACCTGTCGGGCTTCACGGCGCTTGCCGTTGGCCCAGAGGACTTCGCCCAGGTGGGCGGCCACTTCATGGTCAGGGAAGCGTTCCAGGGCCTGGCGCAGCAGGCGTTCGGCCTCGTCGAGGTTGCCCAGGCGGTAGTTCACCCAGCCCAGGCTGTCGAGCACTGCCGGGTCATCCGGGGTGAGCTGGTGGGCTTTTTCGATCAGCGCCTTGGCTTCGGTGTAGCGGGTGGTACGGTCGGCCAGGGTATAGCCGAGGGCATTCAGGGCCATGGCGTTCTCCGGCTCGCGCTCGATGATGGCCCGCAGGTCCTTTTCCATCTGCGGCAGGTCGTCACGTTTCTCGGCCAGCATGGCGCGGGTGTAGAGCAGGTTGAGGTCGTCCGGATAGCGCTTGATGGCCTGGGCCAGGACTTGCTCGGCCTGGGCGTCCTTGCTGTTGTTGCCGTAGCTCTCGGCTTCGATCAGGTACAGCTGGATGGCGTAGTCGGGCTGGGCTTCGCGAGCCTCGGCGAGCAGGCGCGAGGCCTCGGTGGCACGGCCGTTGGCGATGAGGATGTCGGCCTGGCGCAGCTGTGCCGGCAGGTAGTCGGGGCCCGGGCCGACCAGGGCGTATTCGCGCAGCGCCGCCTCGGGGTCGCTGCGCTCTTCGCGGATGCGGCCCAGGTTCAGGTGCGCGGCGTCGACATTGCTGTCGCGCTCGACCAGTTCCTGCAGGTAGCCTTCGGCTTCGTCCCAGCTTTTGTTCTCCATGCACACCAGGGCGAGCGAATAGCGCAGCTCGTCATCCTCGGGGTACTGCTGCAGCAGGCTTTCGAACTCGGCCTTGGCATCGGCCATGCGGTCCTGTTCGACCAGGGTACGGGCATAGGTCAGGCGCAGGCGCTTGTCGTCGGGGTTGTCGCGTATTGCCCCGCGCAGCAGCGGCAGGGCTTCCGGACCACGGTCCAGCGCCTGCAGCAGGCGTGCGCGCAGCAGCACCGGGGCCACTTCGCCATTTTGTGGCGGGTGCGCCTCGAGCAGGTCGAGGGCTTGCTGGGGCTTGCCGTCCTGGTTGAGCAGCAGGGCCTTGCCGAACACCAGCTGGCCGTTGTCCGGGTGTTTGACCAGCAGGCGGTCGAAGCTTTGCAGCAAGCCATCGCGGGTGTTCTGGTCGGTTTCTGCAGCCGACAGGGCAAGGAAGTCGAAATGGGTGTCGCCTTTGCCCTGGAGGACTTTCTCCATGTAGGTCATGGATTCGTCGTAGCGCCCGGCGCGGGCCAGCTGGATGGCGGCGGCGCGTTGCGCGTCGAGGTTCTGTGTATCGTTACGGGCCCAGATCAGGGCGGTGTCCAGGGACGGCTCGTCGGCGCCCAGGTACTCGGCGATGCGGTAGGCCCGCTCGGAGACCGCCGGGTCCTGGGTCTTCTCGGCCTGGTCGACATAGTTGGCCAGGGCGATGTCGAAGCGGTTGCGTTGGCCGGCAAGTTCGGCCACCAGCAGGCTGTACAGGGTTTCCTGCTTGAACGATCCATACACCACGGGCTTTTGTGGTTCGTCCTTGCCGGCCTCGGCCACGGGCGACTCGGCCTCGTTGTTCTGCGGGGCCAGGCTTTGGCAACCCTGGAGCAGGGCAAGGGCAAGCAGCAATGCGTAGGACTTGTTCATAAAGGAGGCTTTGGATACCGGCGGTCGGAGCATGATGACACAAGCGCGAGGGCAAACCCACCAGTGCGGTGTCTGGTTAACTGCGACCTTTTGGGGGGAGCAGGGTTCCACGATAGCTGTCCTCATGAACGCAGCCCCAGGCATACACCCTTGCTATCGCGACAATAGCGAACGGTGGTTGTTCTGGAACCTGCGAAGTAGGACAATTATCGGCTTCTCGTCACAACCAGCGACCTTGCATGGCCTTTCTTGCACTTGGTATCAACCATAAGACTGCCTCGGTAGACGTACGCGAGCGCGTGGCGTTTACGCCAGAGCAGCTGGTCGATGCCCTGCAGCAGCTCTGCCGACTGACCGCCAGCCGCGAGGCGGCGATCCTGTCGACCTGCAACCGCAGTGAACTCTATATAGAACAGGACCACCTGGCCGCCGACGCCGTGCTGCAATGGCTGGCCGAGTACCACCAGCTGAGCCTCGACGAGCTGCGCGCCAGCGCCTACATCCACGAGGAACACGACGCCGTCAAGCACATGATGCGCGTGGCCTCCGGCCTGGATTCCCTGGTGCTCGGCGAGCCGCAGATCCTCGGCCAGATGAAGTCCGCTTATGCTGTCGCCCGCGAGGCCGGTACCATCGGCCCGCTGCTCGGGCGCCTGTTCCAGGCGACCTTCAGCGCCGCCAAGCAAGTGCGCACCGACACCGCCATCGGCGAAAACCCGGTTTCGGTGGCCTTCGCCGCTGTCAGCCTGGCCAAGCAGATCTTCAGCGACCTGGGGCGCAGCCAGGCACTGCTGATCGGTGCCGGCGAGACCATCACCCTGGTTGCCCGCCACCTGCACGAGCAGGGCGTGCGCCGGATCGTCGTGGCCAACCGCACCCTCGAACGGGCCAGCACCCTGGCCGAGCAGTTCGGTGCCCATGCGGTGCTGCTGTCCGACATTCCCCAGGAGCTGGCCAACAGCGACATCGTCATCAGCTCCACCGCCAGCCAACTGCCGATCCTCGGCAAGGGCGCGGTGGAAAGCGCCCTGAAACAGCGCCGGCACAAGCCGATCTTCATGGTCGACATCGCCGTACCACGGGATATCGAGCCGCAGGTCGGCGAGCTGGACGACGTCTACCTCTATACCGTCGACGACCTGCACGAAGTGGTCGCGGAAAATCTCAAGAGCCGCCAGGGCGCTGCCCAGGCAGCGGAGGAGTTGGTGTCGGTGGGGGCCGAGGACTTCATGGCACGCCTGCGCGAGCTGGCGGCGGTGGATGTGCTCAAGGCCTATCGCCAGCAAAGCGAACGGCTGCGTGACGAAGAATTGCAAAAGGCCCAGCGTCTGCTGGCCAATGGCGGCAACCCCGAAGAGGTACTGGCCCAACTGGCTCGGGGGCTGACCAACAAACTCCTGCATGCGCCCAGCGTGCAACTGAAAAAGCTCTCTGCCGAAGGCCGCCTCGATGCGCTGGCCATGGCTCAGGAACTCTTTGCCCTCAACGAGGGCTCGACGGACAAGACCCCGCAATGAAAGCGTCGCTGCTCAATAAGCTGGATACGCTCCAGGACCGCTTCGAGGAACTCACCGCCCTGCTGGGCGATGCCGAAGTCATCACCGACCAGACCCGTTTTCGCGCCTATTCGCGCGAGTACGCCGAAGTCGAGCCGGTGATCGACGCCTATAAGGAATGGCGCAAGGTCCAGGACGACCTGGAAGGCGCCCAGGCGTTGCTCAAGGACAGCGACCCGGACCTGCGCGAGATGGCCGTCGAGGAGGTTCGCGAGGCCAAGGAACAGCTGGTCGGCCTGGAGTCGCAACTGCAGCGCATGCTGCTGCCCAAGGACCCCAACGACGGTCGCAACGTGTTCCTGGAAATCCGTGCCGGCACCGGCGGTGACGAGGCGGCGATTTTCTCCGGCGACCTGTTCCGCATGTATTCGCGCTATGCCGAGAAGCGTGGCTGGCGCCTGGAAATTCTCTCCGAGAACGAAGGCGAGCACGGCGGCTACAAGGAAATCATCGCCCGGGTCGAGGGCGAGAACGTGTATGGCAAGCTCAAGTTCGAGTCTGGCGCGCACCGCGTGCAGCGGGTGCCGGAGACCGAATCCCAAGGCCGTATCCACACCTCCGCCTGCACCGTGGCCGTGCTGCCCGAGCCGGATGAGCAGGTCGCCATCGAGATCAACCCGGCCGACCTGCGGATCGACACCTACCGTGCCTCCGGTGCCGGTGGCCAGCACGTCAACAAGACCGATTCGGCGATCCGCATCACCCACTTGCCCACCGGGATCGTGGTCGAGTGCCAGGAGGAACGTTCCCAGCACAAGAACCGCGCCCGGGCCATGTCGTGGTTGTCGGCCAAGCTCAACGACATGCAGACCAGTGCTGCACAGAACGCCATCGCCAGCGAGCGCAAGCTGCTGGTGGGCTCGGGCGACCGCTCCGAGCGTATCCGCACCTACAATTATCCACAGGGCCGGGTGACCGATCACCGCATCAACCTGACCCTGTATTCGCTCGACGATATCCTGGCCGGCGGTGTCGATGCCGTGATCGAGCCCCTGCTGGCCGAGTACCAGGCCGACCAGCTGGCCGCCCTGGGGGATTGAATGACCATCATCGCCAGCCTGCTGCGCAACGCGCAGCTGCCGGATTCCCCGACCGCCCGACTGGATGCCGAGCTGCTGCTCGCTGCGGCCTTGGGCAAGTCGCGCAGCTACCTGCACACCTGGCCCGAGCGCATCGTCGGCAGCGAAGCGGCCGAGACGTTCGCCGGCTACCTGGCCCGCCGCCGAGCCGGTGAGCCGGTGGCCTATATCCTCGGCCAGCAAGGGTTCTGGAAGCTGGACCTGGAGGTGGCGCCGCACACGTTGATTCCACGCCCGGAAACCGAGCTGCTGGTGGAAGCCGCCCTGGCCCGGGTGCCGCCCCGCCCTGCGCGCGTGCTCGACCTGGGGACCGGCACCGGCGCCATTGCCCTGGCCCTGGCAAGCGAATGCCCGGCCTGGCAGGTCACGGCACTGGACCGCGTCCCGGAGGCCGTGGCCCTGGCCGAGCGCAACCGTGAGCGCCTTGGCCTGGGTAATGCCCAGGTGCGCCTGAGCGACTGGTACGGCGCCGTGGCCGGCGAGCGCTTCGACCTGATCCTCAGCAACCCGCCCTATATCGCGGCAGATGACCCGCACCTGGTGGCCGGCGATGTACGTTTCGAGCCCAGCAGCGCATTGGTGGCCGGCACCGATGGCCTGGACGACCTGCGCGTGATCATCGCCCAGGCGCCCGAGCACCTGCTGCCCGGTGGCTGGCTGCTGCTCGAGCACGGCTACGATCAGGCCCCGGCGGTGCGCGAACTGCTGGCCAGCCACGGCTTCGTCGAGGTGGCCAGCCAGCGCGACCTGGCCGACCACGAACGCATTTCCATGGGGCGACTGCCATGTTGAGTGATCAGGAACTGTTGCGCTACAGCCGGCAGATCCTGCTGGCCCAAGTGGATATCGACGGCCAGTTGCGGCTCAAGCGCAGCAAGGCGCTGGTGGTCGGCCTGGGTGGGCTCGGCTCGCCGGTGGCCTTGTACCTTGCCGCTGCCGGGGTGGGCGAGCTGCACCTGGCCGACTTCGATACCGTCGACCTGACCAACCTGCAGCGCCAGGTCATCCATGACAGCGACAGCGTGGGCATGAGCAAGGTCGACTCGGCGCTCAAGCGCCTGCAGGCGATCAACCCCGAGATCGGCCTGGTCGCCCATCGTCAGGCACTGGACGAAGACTCTCTCGCCGCGGCCGTGGCGGCGGTCGATGTGGTGCTGGACTGCTCCGACAACTTCTCCACCCGCGAGGCGGTCAACGCCGCGTGTGTCGCGGCCGGCAAGCCGTTGGTCAGTGGTGCGGCGATTCGCCTGGAGGGGCAGTTGTCGGTGTTCGACCCACGTCGTGACTACAGCCCGTGCTACCACTGCCTCTATGGCCATGGCAGCGACGCCGAGCTGACCTGCAGCGAGGCCGGCGTGCTCGGGCCGTTGGTTGGCCTGGTCGGCAGCCTCCAGGCCCTGGAGGCAATGAAGTTGCTGGCCGGTTTCGGTGACCCGCTGGTCGGCCGCCTGCTGCTGATCGATGCCCTCGGCACGCGCATGCGCGAACTGCGCGTCAAGCGCGACCCGGCGTGCCCTGTGTGTGGCAGCCGGCATGGCTGAGCGTTCGGCGCCGATCGGCGTGATGGACTCGGGGGTCGGCGGCCTGTCGGTGCTTGCCGAGATCCAGCGCCTGCTGCCCAGCGAGTCGCTGCTATATGTCGCCGACAGCGGCCATGTGCCCTATGGTGAGAAATCCCCGGACTACATCCGCCAACGCCTGCGCCACATCGCCGGGTTCTTCCGCGAGCAGGGCGCCAAGGCCATGGTGCTGGCCTGCAACACCGCTACGGTGGCCGCGGTCGCCGACCTGCGTGAGCTGTATCCGGACTGGCCCCTGGTGGGCATGGAGCCTGCGGTCAAGCCGGCGGCGGCGGCGACCCGCTCGGGCGTGGTTGGTGTCCTGGCCACCACCGGCACCTTGCAGAGTGCCAAGTTCGCGGCCTTGCTCGATCGTTTCGCCAATGACGTGCAGGTAGTGACACAGCCGTGTCCTGGTCTGGTCGAACGCATCGAGGCCGGGGACCTCGACAGCCCCGAGCTGCGCCAACTGCTGCTGGGTTATGTGCAGCCGTTGCTGGCGGCCGGCTGCGATACCGTCATCCTCGGCTGCACCCACTACCCCTTCCTGCGCCCGCTGCTGGCGCAGATGGTGCCCTCGGACGTGGCGATCATCGATACCGGCGCCGCCGTCGCGCGGCAGTTGCAGCGCCTGTTGGTCGCACGGGACCTGCTGGCCGAAGGGCCTGCGCGGGGGGCCGTATTCTGGACCAGTGCCCAGCCACAATCGTTGGGCAAGGTGCTGCCGCTGCTCTGGGGTGGGGACGTCTCGGTTCATTCTTTCCCGCTGTGAATGGGGCTGCTGTGCAGCCCTTTCGCGGCACAAGGCCGCTCCTACACAGGTCGGTGTTGTTCCTGTAAGCGGCCTTGTGCCGCGAAAGGGGCGCGCAGCGCCCCCGGCTCAACCTTTAAGGGCCTGAAACGCCGCCAAGGCCCGCGCCCGGCTGCTGGCCAAGTCGACGTTCGGCCGAGGGTAGGGCGCCGCGAACAAGTCGCCGCTGCCCCCGGGCTCATGAACGGTCTTGTCATCCAGCCCCTGCAGCTCCGGCAGCCAATGGCGGATGAACTGCCCCTGTGGGTCGAAGCGACGTGACTGGCTGATCGGGTTGAAGAGCCGGAAGTACGGCACCGCATCGGTCCCGGTGGAGGCGCTCCACTGCCAGCCGCCATTGTTGGCGGCCAGGTCGCCATCGATCAGGTGCCGCATGAAATGGCGTTCGCCCAATCGCCAGTCGATCAGCAGGTTCTTGCTCAGGAACATGGCGACCACCATGCGCAGGCGGTTGTGCATCCAGCCGGTATGGTGCAGCTGGCGCATGGCCGCATCGATCAGCGGAAAGCCGGTGCGCCCCGCCTTCCAGGCTTCCAGGTCTTCGGGGGCGTCGCGCCAGGGCAAGGCTTCAGTATGGGCGCGGAAGGCCCGATGCCGGGCGACCTGTGGATAACCCACCAGGATGTGCTTGTAGAACTCCCGCCAGAGCAGCTCGTTGATCCAGGTTCGTACGCCGGCGTTGCCGCTGTCCAGCTCGCCTTGGTTGCAGAGCAGGGCTGCATGCAGGCATTGGCGTGGCGAGATCACACCGGCGGCCAGGTAAGGCGACAGCTGGCTGGTACCGGTTCTGGCGGGCAGGTCGCGCAGACGAGGATAGTCCTCGACGATTTCATCGATGAAACGGGTGAGGCGGCGCTGCGCTTCGTTTTCACCTGCTGGCCAATGCTCGCGCAGACTTCGCGACGGTGCGGCAAAGCCGGAGAAGGCCTGGGGAATCGGATCGCTGGCGATGCCCGTCGGTGCCTGGCCCGTCACCCTCGGGGCCAGGGGCGGCAGGCTCAGGTACAGGTGTTCCAGGCACGCCTTTCGGAACTGGCCGAACACCTGGAAGTAATGACCGCTGCGGGTGAGCACCGAACCCGGGCGCAGCAGCAGTTGGTCCAGATGGCCCTGGGCTGCGATGCCGGCCTCGTGCAGCAACGCCTGGGTACGTGCGTCGCGCTGCTGTTCGTTGACGCCGTATTCCTCGTTCCAGTGCACGCCTTGCACCCGGTATTGCCGGCAGACCTCCAGCACCGCCTGGGGCGCTTGCTGCCAGGTGTCGACCTGGCGAACCAGCAACGGTATCTCCAGGCGCTCCAGCGACTGGCGCAGGGCCTCCAGGTTACGCAGCCAGAAATCGACCTTGCAGGCGGCATCGTCATGGGCCTGCCATTGGCCGGGGCTGGCCAGCCACAGGGCGAGGGTCGGCCCGCGCGCGCAGGCGGCGCTCAAGGCGTGGTTGTCATCGACGCGCAGGTCGGTGCGCAGCCAGATCAATTGCATGGTGAAGCGCCTCGTCCGGTTATGCAGCATCGGGTGAATGGAGGGCCGGTTGCAGGTAGACCTGCTGCAGCAAGTAGGGGTCAGGGTGTCCGTGCAGGTGGTGCCTGAGCAGGGCCAGGGGCACCGTCAGCGGCACGATGCCTTGCTGGTAGTGGCTGATGGTTTCCTGCAACTGTCTGCGCTCGTGCTGCGCCAGCACGGGGCGCAGGTAACCGCTCAGATGCTGCAGCACATTGGTGTGGGTACCCCGGCTGGGCGTGTGCTGCAGGGCCTGCAGCAACAGGTTGAAGTAGTTCGCGCCGAGCTGCTGCGGATCGTCATCGCCGGACATGCTGCCCAGCAGGCGCCCCAGTTCCCGGTAGGCCTGGGGGCTGCAGGCCATTACCAAGTACTTGTAGCGCGAATGGAAGCGCACCAGCGCGCCACGGCTCAGGCCTTCGGCAAGCAAATGTTGCCATTGCGCGTGCGCCTGGGCTTGAAAGGGGGTGGTGGTAAGGTTGTCGGCATCCTTCATCGCTGTGTCCATAAAACTTGTACATTCATATATTTTTGTACAAGCTGATTTCAACACAGCGCCGAGGTTATGCAAGCGATTTTCAAACAGGGTGTACCGTGAAAGGGCGTTCGAGCTCGAGCATCGCCGGTGCGATGCTTGGCTCAAGCCTTTACAGGCAGGTTCACTCCAGGTGTTCCAACAGCCGCCTGGCAGCTTCCTGACCGCTGAGCCAGGCGCCTTCGACGCGGCCGGACAAGCACCAGTCGCCACAGGCATACAGGCCCAGGTCGGCATCGGCCAGGGCGCCCCATTCGTGGTTGCCGGCCGGGCGGGCATAGAGCCAGCGGTGCGCCAGGGCAAAGGTAGGGGCGGGTACCACGCAGCCCACCAGTTCGGCGAACTCACCCCACAGCTGTTCGATCACGTCTTCCTTGGGCAGGTCGATGTGCTGTTTGCTCCAGCTGGAGGTGGCGTGCAGCACCCAGGTGTCCAGGTGCTCGTCGCGTCCCGGCTTGCTGCGGTTGCGGGCCAGCCAGTCGAGGGGGTTGTCCTGCACGAAACAGCCTTGCATGGGCGTATCGAGGGCGGACTGGAACGCCAGGGCAACGGCCCAGGTCGGTTCCATCTGCACGCCCGCGGCCACGGCGGCGAGTTTCGGCGTCGCAGCCAGCAGGGGCGTGGCCTGCGGTGCGGGCACGGCGATCACCACGCGGCTGAACGGGCCATGGCTGCAACCTTCGGTGTCCTGCAGGTGCCAGTACTGCTTGCCGCGGAACACTTCGGCGATGCGGCAGCCAAAGTTCACCGTCACATCCTTGAGCAGGCCACGGGTGATGGCGCTCATGCGCGGCACGCCCACCCAGCGTATCTGCTCGTCGGGGGAGGGCGTCAGCTCGCCGTCGCGGTAGTTGTACAGCTGCGGCTTCCACTGCTCGGCCCAGCCTGCGGCGACCCAGTGCTGC
Organism: Pseudomonas sp. p1(2021b); assembly: GCF_020151015.1. Lineage (NCBI taxonomy): Bacteria > Pseudomonadati > Pseudomonadota > Gammaproteobacteria > Pseudomonadales > Pseudomonadaceae > Pseudomonas > Pseudomonas sp. p1(2021b). The sequence continues at coordinate 4,304,478 of NZ_CP083746.1, read as the reverse complement.
ACCTGCTCGACGAAGCGCCGGTCGCGCGCGGTGAAATACTGGGCACCGAGGTCCAGCGCACCGGCCTCGCTGCGCTTGCTGGCCATGCGGCCGCCGCTGCCATGACCCTTGTCGAACAGGTGGACGGTCTGCCCGGCTTTCTGCAGGGCCTGTGCGGCGGAAAGGCCGGCGATTCCGGCACCGATGATGGCAATAGGTACTGTCATGATGGCCTCTTCGAAACCTTGCTGTTAGCAGACTACGCGGTCAGGCAAACCTGTACAATGCACAATTTTTGTATAAGGTTATTCCGCTCGATAGGGCAGGTTGGCCTATGTTTATCCGAGAGCATCCGGTCTAAAAAGTGCCTTGTTCTTAAAAATAGACCACGGGCGCAGCTTGCGAGGACACAGCCATGCATATATTGCTGACCGGCGGTACAGGTTTGATTGGCCACCACCTCTGCCAGTACTGGCGCGACCAGGGACATCGCCTGACGGTCTGGAGCAGGCGCCCCGAGCAGGTGCCAGGCATCTGCGGTACGGGTGTGCTCGGCATCGCCCGTCTGGATGAACTGGCTGCGGACGACAGGGTGGATGCAGTGGTCAACCTGGCAGGTGCGCCCATCGCCGATCGCCCGTGGACGGCTGCGCGGCGGACGTTGCTGTGGGCCAGCCGCATCACCCTCACCGAGCAGGTGCTGGCCTGGTTGGAAAGCCGCGAGCAGCGCCCCGAGGTGCTGGTTTCGGGCTCGGCGGTGGGCTGGTATGGCGACGGTGGCGAACGCGAACTGACCGAGGCGTCGCCGCCGGTGAAGGAGGACTTCGCCAGCCAGTTGTGCATCGCCTGGGAAGAAACCGCCCAGCGTGCGCAACGGCTGGGGATCCGCGTGGTGTTGGTGCGCACCGGCCTGGTACTGGCCAGCGATGGCGGCTTTTTGTCGCGTCTGCGCATGCCCTTCAAGCTGGGGCTCGGCGGGCCCTTGGGCGATGGTCGACAGTGGATGCCCTGGGTTCATATAGAAGACCAGATCGCCTTGATTGATTTTCTCTTGCAGCACAAGGACTGCAGCGGTCCTTATAATGCCTGCGCGCCGGAGCCGGTGCGCAACCGCGAATTCGCCAAGCGCCTGGGCCGCACGCTGCATCGGCCCGCTGTGCTGCCGGTGCCGGCGTTGCTGCTCAAGGCTGGGTTGGGCGAACTGTCGACGCTGTTGCTCGGTGGCCAGCGCGCTCGCCCGGTTCGCCTGCTGGCGGCGGGTTTCACGTTCCGCTTCAACGATCTGCAATCGGCGCTGGACAACTTGTCCAGCCGCCTCTGACATAGGACGCTGCATGACCGATCACGCCCTGCTGCTGGTCAACCTGGGTTCGCCGGCCTCCACCTCGGTGGCCGACGTGCGCCGTTACCTCAACCAGTTCCTCATGGACCCCTACGTGATCGACCTGCCTTGGCCCGTGCGGCGCCTGCTGGTGTCGCTGATCCTGATCAAGCGCCCGGAACAGTCGGCCCACGCCTACGCCTCGATCTGGTGGGACGAGGGCTCGCCCCTGGTGGTGCTGACCCGCCGCCTGCAGGCGGCGATGGCCGAGCATTGGCCCCATGGCCCGGTGGACATCGCCATGCGCTACGGCGAACCAGCCTTGCCCGAGGTGCTGGAGCGCCTGGCGGCCCAAGGCGTGCGCAAGGTCACCCTGGCGCCGCTTTATCCGCAGTTCGCCGACAGCACCGTGACCACGGTGGTGGAGCTGGCGAAGCAGACCATTGCCGAGCGACGGCTGCCGCTGCAGATGCGCGTGCTGCAGCCGTTCTACGAACACCCCGACTACATCGAAGCGCTGGCCGCCAGTGCCAGGCCGTACCTGGAGCAGGACTACGACCACTTGCTGCTGAGCTTCCATGGCCTGCCTGAGCGGCACCTGAAGAAGCTCGACCCGACCGGCCAGCATGACTTCCAGGCCGCCGATTGCTGCAAGGATGCCAGCGCGCAGATGCGTGCGGTCTGCTATCGCGGCCAATGCCTGGCCACCGCGCGGGCCTTTGCGCAGAGGATGGGTATCCCGGACGGCAAGTGGTCGGTGTCGTTCCAGTCGCGCCTGGGGCGCGCCAAATGGATCGAGCCCTACACCGAGACGCGTCTGGACGAGTTGGGCAAGGCGGGGGTGAAGAAGCTGCTGGTGATGTGCCCGGCGTTCGTCGCCGATTGCATCGAGACGCTGGAAGAGATCGGCATGCGGGGGAGTGAGCAGTTTGTCGAGGCTGGCGGCAGGGAGCTGGTGCTGGTGCCTTGCCTGAATGACCACCCGCAGTGGGTGAAGGTGCTGGCGGGGATGTGCGAAAAGGCCTGATATAACTGGGGCCGCCTTGCGGTCTTTCGCGGCGCAAGGCCGCTACAGGAGCGCGCGGTCCCTTATAGGAGCGGCCTGGTGCCGCGAAAGGGCTGCGCAGCAGCCCCCGCGATCTCAGTTATCCAGCTGCTTGTGCTTCCAGCTGTCGTTGCCCGGCAGGATCAGGTTCAGCGCGATGGCCACGATGGCACACAAGGCGATGCCCTTCAGGCCCCAGTCGTCCGGGCCGTCGCCGCTGCCGATGAGCACGCCGCCGATACCGAACACCAAGGTCACCGAGACGATCACCAGGTTGCGTGCCTCGGCCAGGTCGATCTTGTGGCGGATCATGGTGTTCATGCCCACCGCGGCGATCGAGCCGAACAGCAGGCACAGAATGCCGCCCATCACCGGTACCGGGATGCTTTGCAGCAGTGCGCCGAACTTGCCGATGAAGGCCAGGGTGATGGCGAAGATTGCCGCCCAAGTCATGATCTTCGGGTTGTAGTTCTTGGTCAGCATCACCGCGCCAGTCACTTCGGCATAGGTGGTGTTGGGCGGGCCGCCAAACAGGCCGGCTGCGGTGGTGGCCAGGCCGTCACCGAGCAGGGTGCGGTGCAGGCCGGGCTTCTTCAGGTAGTCGCGGCCGGTCACGCTGCCCACGGCGATCACCCCGCCGATATGCTCGATGGCCGGTGCAAGCGCCACCGGAACGATGAACAGGATCGCCTGCCAGTTGAAGGCCGGGGCCGTGAACCTGGGCAGCTCCAGCCAAGGCGCGGCCGCGATCTTGGCGGTGTCGACCACGCCGAAGGCGAACGACAGGCCAAAGCCCACCAGCACGCCGGCGATGATCGGCACCAGGCGGAAGATGCCCTTGCCGAACACGGCCACGATCAGCGTGGTCAGCAACGCCGGCATGGAGATCAGCATCGCGGTCTTGTACGGCATCAATACGCTGCCGTCGCCGCCCTTGCCCATGGCCATGTTGGCGGCGATCGGCGCCATGGCAAGGCCGATGGAGATGATCACCGGGCCGATCACCACCGGCGGCAGCATGCGGTCGATGAAGCCGGTGCCCTTGATCTTCACCATCAGGCCCATGAAGGTGTACACGAAGCCGGCCGCCATCACGCCGCCCATGGTCTCGGCCAGGCCGAACTGGCCCTTGGCGAGGATGATCGGGGTGATGAAGGCGAAGCTCGAAGCCAGGAAGACCGGAACCTGACGCCCGGTGACCAGCTGGAACAGCAGGGTGCCGATACCCGCGGTGAACAGGGCTACGTTGGGGTCCAGGCCGGTGATCAGCGGCATCAGCACCAGCGCGCCGAATGCTACGAAGAGCATCTGCGCGCCCGAGACGACCTGGCGCCAAAGCGGGTCGTTGAAGCCGTCCTGCATGATCAGGCGTCCTTCTGCTTGGTGCCGAAGATCTTGTCGCCGGCATCGCCCAGGCCTGGGACGATATAGCCGTGTTCGTTCAGGCGCTGGTCGATCGAGGCGGTGTAGATCTGCACGTCGGGGTGGGCTTTTTCCACCACGGCGATGCCTTCGGGGGCCGCGACCAGGACCATGGCGCGGATCTCCTTGCAGCCGGCCTTTTTCAGCAGGTCGATGGTGGCGACCATCGAGCCGCCGGTGGCCAGCATCGGGTCGATGATCAGGGCCAGGCGCTGGTTGATGTCCGGCGCGAGTTTTTCCAGGTAAGTGTGCGCTTCGAGGGTTTCCTCGTTACGGGCGACGCCCACGGCGCTCACCTTGGCGCCCGGCACCAGGCTGAGCACGCCGTCGAGCATGCCGATGCCGGCGCGCAGGATCGGGACCACGGTGATCTTCTTGCCGGCGATCTTCTCGACCTGCACCTTACCGCACCAGCCGTCGATCTCGTAGGTTTCGAGCGGCAGGTCCTGGGTGGCTTCATAGGTCAGGAGGGCGCCGACTTCCTGGGCGAGTTCGCGAAAGTTCTTGGTGCTGATATCGGCACGGCGCATCAGGCCGAGCTTGTGGCGGATCAGCGGATGGCGGATCTCACGAGTAGGCATAGGGGAGGGCTCCGGGAGGCGGGCAAAAAAACCGCGCTAGATTAATCTATTCAGCCTGAGCTGTCGTCCAGTCATTCTGCACGTTAGTCCATAAATGCTTGATCTGTGACGAGCGGATGCGTACCTTTGCCCGCTTTTCCAATTCCGAGCCCCCTGGAGAGCGCCATGTCCGCCGATCTCGAGCATATCCGTCAAGTCATGCGCGAGGCTGACTGCCTGTACACCGAAGCCGAGGTCGAAGCGGCCATCGCCAAGGTCGGCCAGCAGATCTGCCAAGACCTGCACGACAAGAACCCGGTGGTCTTCTGCGTCATGAACGGCGGCCTGATCTTCGCCGGCAAGCTGCTGACCCACCTGCAGTTCCCGCTGGAAGCCTCCTACCTGCACGCTTCGCGCTACCGCAACCAAACCAGCGGCGGCGAACTGTTCTGGAAAGCCAAGCCCGAGATCTCGTTCATTGACCGCGACGTGTTGATCGTCGACGACATCCTCGACGAAGGCCATACCCTCAGCGCCATCATCGACTTTTGCAAGCATGCCGGTGCCCGCTCGGTGCACACCGCCGTGCTGATCGACAAGGACCACGACCGCAAGGCCAGCCCGGACCTGAAGGCGAACTACGTGGGTCTGCCGTGCGTCGACCGCTACATCTTCGGCTACGGCATGGACTACAAAGGCTACTGGCGCAACGCCAACGGCATCTTCGCCGTCAAGGGCCTGTGACCATGCGCCAGCCCGCATTCATCGACCACACGCTGTTTGCCGGGTTGGCGCAGAAGGCCGCCGGCAACCCGCGCGGCCGCCAGCACCACAACTTCCACCAGATGGAAGAGCCCTGCCACCGGATGGCCGTCGGCCTGCAACCGACCACCTACATCCCGCCCCATCGTCACCTGAGCGATGACAAGGCCGAGGCATTGATCGTGCTCAAGGGGCGCCTTGGCCTGCTGATCTTCGACGACCATGGCGTGGTGATCGACAAGCGCGTATTGGCGGCCGGGGGCGATTGCCTGGGCGTCGACCTGGCGCCAGGCACCTACCATGGGCTGGTGGTGCTGGAGGCCGACAGCATTCTGTTCGAGTGCAAGGCCGGACCGTATCGGCCGGTGGGCGGGGGCGAGCATGCCCACTGGGCGCCGCGCGAAGGCGAAGAAGGCGTGGCCGAGTACCACGCCTGGATGCGCACGCAGTTCGAGTGATTCCGCGGCTGCGTTGCGGCCCTTTCGCGGCGCAACGCGTCCCCACGCGCTTGCGCCCAGCACCATGCTAGAGTGCTCCTCCCTGCCAAGGAGCCTCACATGCGTGCGATTCTTCCCTTCCTGCTGGTGGTGAGCCTGCCGCTGTCCGCGGCACCGTTGCATGGCCAATTCCTGCCGCCCGACGATCTGACCCTGCGCCAGCAAGCCCCTTCGGCTCAGCAATTGTTGCAGGTCACCGACTATTCGGTGGTGGCCGGCATCCAGCGCCAGTCCGACCAGCAACCGATCCCGATCACCTCCTCGCTGTTGCTGCGTCTGAAGGGCAAGCCGCTGAGCAAGGGGGCGACCATCAGCCAGGTGCTGGTCAATTTCGATGGGGAAGGCGGCAAGAGCCTGAAGAAGCCTGCCTACGATGAGAAAACGCGGACCTTGACGTTGAGCTACCCGATGGCCAACTACCGCGTGATCATGGATCTGCTGCGCAACGAAACCCTGTACGTGCAGTTTCTCACCTACCCCAACGGCCACGTGTGGGCCGACCTGCATACCGGCACCGTTCGTACGCGTTGAGGCCCGTGGCCCACGAGGGGTACACTGCCGGCCTTTGAAATGTCCGTGATGGTCCACTTGGAGTCGGCAATGCGTAAAGACAAGAAGCAGGTGATTGGTGACGAGATCAGCGACGACTACGTCAAGACGTTCCTTCGGTTCGAGCCGGCCGATGCGCTGACCTCGCCTTCGCTGCACAAGCTGGTCAAAGCCTACCGTGGCCTGCGCGTCGACGACTTCGAGCGCTTCGTCGGCTTCTTCGTCGAGGCTGGCCTGGACCTGGACGGCAAGGACGAACAGGGCAAGACCTTCGTCGAGCTGATTGCCGACCAGCGTAATGCGGCCGAGTACATCGAGATCATCAATAACGCCCGAGGCTGAGATGTAGGCCTGTACCGGCCCTATCGCGGGGCAAGCCCGCTCCCACCAGGTACTCGTACACCTGTAGACGCGGGCCTGTCCCGCGATAGGGCTGACACCGATACATCAGCCACAAAAAACGCCCCGAAGGGCGTTTTTTCGTTGCAGGCCGACTCAGGCGTAGTGCTGCGCCGGGCTGCTGTCCTCGACCATTTCCAGCGCTTCGTCGTTCTGCGCGCTGATCTTGTGATAGAGCGCAGCATCGGTCGCCAGGACCTTCTCGCGGGCCGGGAAGATCTCCTTGAGCTTGGCAGCCCAGGCACCCTTGGCCTGCTCGGGGAAGCAGCGTTCGATCAGCTCGAGCATGATCGACACGGTCACCGAAGCGCCTGGCGAGGCGCCGAGCAGCGCCGCGAGGCTGCCATCCTGGGCCGACACCAGCTCGGTACCGAACTGCAGGATACCGCCCTTCTTCGGGTCCTTCTTGATGATCTGCACGCGTTGGCCGGCGACTTCCAGGCGCCAGTCCTCGGCCTTGGCTTCAGGGTAGAAGCGGCGCAGGGACTCCAGGCGCTGTTCCATCGACTGCATCACTTCGCTGACCAGATACTTGGTCAGGTCCATGTTGTCGCGGGCCACGGCCAGCATCGGGCCGATGTTGCCCATACGTACCGACAACGGCAGGTCGAGCAGGGAGCCATGCTTGAGGAACTTGGTGGTGAAGCCTGCGTACGGGCCGAACAGCAGGGACTTCTTGCCATCCACCACGCGGGTATCGAGGTGCGGGACCGACATGGGCGGCGCGCCGACCGCAGCCTGGCTGTAGACCTTGGCCTGGTGCTGCTTGACGATCTCCGGGTTGTCACAGCGCAGCCACTGGCCGCTGACCGGGAAGCCACCGAAGCCCTTGCTCTCGGGGATACCGGACATCTGCAGCAGCGGCAGGGCCGCACCGCCGGCGCCGAGGAACACGAAGCGGGCATCGACTTCACGGCTGCCGCCGCTGTTGACGTCCTTGATGCTGACGGTCCAGCCGCTGCCGTTGCGACGCAGGCCGACGACTTTCTTGCTGTACTTGACCTGGGCGTCCGGGCAGTTGCCCAGTTGCTTGAGCAGCTTGTTGGTCAGGGCGCCGAAATTGACGTCGGTACCTTTGATCACGCGGGTGGCGGCGATGTGCTGGTCGGCTGGGCGGCCTGGCATCATCAGTGGCATCCACTCGTTCATCACGGCCTTGTCTTCGGTGTACTCCATCTCGGCGAAGGCGTGATGCTGCTTGAGCAGCTCGAAGCGCTTCTTGAGGAACGCAACGCCCTTGTCGCCTTCGACGTAGCTCAAATGCGGCACCGGGTTGATGAAGGCGCGTGGCGAGCCGAAGCCGCCCTTGCGAATGAGATAGGCCCAGAACTGGCGGGACACCTCGAACTGGGTATTGATATGCACGGCCTTCTTGATGTCGATGCTGCCATCGGCGGCCTGGGGCGTATAGTTCAGCTCGCACAGGCCAGCATGGCCCGTCCCTGCGTTGTTCCAGGGGTTGGAACTTTCCGCGGCACCGGAGTCCATCGCCTCGACGACCTCCAGCTTGATCGACGGGTCGAGTTCCTTGAGCAGTACGGCCAGGGTGGCACTCATGATGCCCGCGCCTACCAGTACTACATCAACCGATTCGTTCTGCGCCATTTAACGCGTCTCCACAATCTACAGCACCTAATTGACAGCATAGGATCACTGGGGTGGCCAGGATCGCCATGTCCGACTCTTCGCAGTTCTTGCCACTTCCGCGGACACTGCCAATTCAGTCTTGGTGTTCACATAGTGAACGCCGTTTGCCACGGGTGCGGCAATGCGACTTATGGTCAAGGTGTCCGCCGTGCGGTATGGACCGGCCTCAGCACCCCATCGAGGATGAAGGCTGTTGTCGTCTGTTCGAGGCTGTTCGGGACGCATCTGTCGCTTTTGCACATGCCAGACTGTTCATTTTGCTCGCCACACTCTTGTGAAGTTTGAAAAACCCGTTTTTTCACGTTCTTTTGGAACGTGAACCTCAAAAGGGACTGCGCGATGGCAACCCACAGGTTCATGCAGTGCGAAGGCCGGGAACAGCAGGCACGACAGCCGATGCAAGACCTGAGTGGAAGGCTCTCTGTGGGCGAAGCGTCGAAGGTGCCGTGGTCAACGGCGATGCGGGGCCCGATCAGGAGACGTCCTTATAATCGGGGGGAGATTATAACGATGTCGCGGGCAGAAAGGTGCGCTTAATGGCTTTTTATTGCTGCGTTTGTCAGGCCGGCAGGGTGCGTTGTTGCCAGCGACGGCTTGCGCGTGCGCAAACCCGGGCACTGGCCGGTAGTGGCTGGCCCAGCCAGCCCAGGTGCGCTTCGTTGACCTGGACCCAGCTGCTGCCGTCGGGCAGCCGAGTGCAGTGCATGAACCCAAGGCATCTGCCGTCGGCGTCGAGGCGGGCGTAGGTGTTCTGGCGGGGGCGGGAGAAAAGCAGGTTCCAGAGCGAGGCCATGGCGAGCGATCCTGTTCGTTCGGTCTGGCCACAGGATAGGTGCAGGGCATGAAACCAATGTGACAGCGCGCCCGCTCCGATGACTGGTTCGCGCGCGACTGGGTATACTGTGGGCCTTTGCCGCATTTTCTGGAGAAACGCGCATGTTGCAACGACTGTTGTTCGGTTTGATCGCGGTGACCAGCCTGAGCCTGGTCGGTTGTGCCCACAGCCCGCAACAACTCAGCCCGCAACCCAAGCTCACCGCCCAGCTCAACCCGGTCGGTCGTGGCCAGCCGGTGGTGGTCAAGGTGGTCGACGGGCGTGCTTCGCAGTCCCTGGGCACCCGCGGTGGCATGTACCCTGAAACCAGCACCATCAGCGTCAGTGGCAATGACATCGTGCCCAAGCTGCAGGCCCAGGCCGAGGCGGCGGTGCGCCTGCTCGGCTTCACCCCGACGCCCAACGCCTACAATGCCCCGCAGCTGACCGTGACCCTGGCCGAGCTCAAGTACCAGTCGCCCAAGGACAACCTGTACGTGACCGAAGCCACCATTGGCGCCACCTTCCGTGCCGACGTGTCCAACGCCAACCGCCGCTACAGCGGCCGCTACGGCGCCTCGCTGGACCAACGCTTCGGCATGGCGCCGAACCAGGAAACCAACACCAAGCTGGTGGGTGACGTGCTCAGCGATGCCCTGACCCGCCTGTTCAAGGACCCGACCATCGGTCAGGTGCTGGGCGAATAAGCGTTACGCGTTAATAAAAAGCCCGCTGCTCGGTCATCCGGCGGCGGGCTTTTTTGTGTGTCTGGCGATTGTCGGGGCGGCGTAAGGCCGCTCCTTGCAGATGTGGCGTCAGGCTGCGGCGATGTGGAAATCGATCACGCTCAGGCCTGTGCCCGGGTCGACTTCCGGCAGGTCCTGGTGGGCATGGCCGCCCAGCGCGCAATAGACCAACCACTGGTGATCCTGGACGTTGATGGCTAAGCCGTCGATCAGCGCCTGCTGTTCATCGCTCTGGGTGACGAGATAGAGGCGGTCCTGGTTTTCGGCGTGCAGCATGTCTCGCTCCGTTGTAGGAAAAGGCCGACAGAGTGGCGTCTTCTCATGACGAGCGTGTGACAGATGAAATTAACGACAGCTGGTCGCAAAAACCGGGCGTCAGAGGCGGGCTTGGGTAGAATGCCGGCCTTCGCTGTCGTTCTTTGTCTTTACCGAGGTTGTTGCGATGTCCTTGCAAGTGCTCTGGGGATTCCTGGCCGCCCATCCAGCCAAGTTGATCAACCTGCTTGCCCTGCTGATCACCTGCCCGGGCGGCATGTTGCTGCACAGTGCCCGGCGGCGAGAGGCGGTGGTGCGCGAGCGCGTGGTGAGTGACGAGGTGGCGGTCGATGCCTTCGGTCAACGCGTGCCGCGCTATTACTACATCCTCGGTTTTTCCTGCCTGGCCATGGCGCTGCTGCTGTCCTGGTTCAGCACCTGGATCTGAACACCTGATAACCCTGTGGGGCGGGCGAGCCCGCACCCACGGCAAGCCTGTCAGGCAACCGGGCTTTGCGCCTTGACCTGATACTGGTTGCGCACCGGCGTTGCGTACTGCTGCACCAGGTACGGCTGCTGCTCGGTCGGGCAGGCGTCCAGGCGGCGCTGCCATTCTTCCTTGGCCTTGGCCAACTCCTCGGCCGGGAACAGCTGCTGCGCACTCGGCACCTGCAAGGCCGGGTCTGCCTCGCTCCACATCTCATACGCCAGGTAATGCACCGGGAACAGGCGATAGCCGCCGAGAATCTGCCGGTCGATTTCTTGCGCCAGCTGCTTGGTGTCCTCGTAGTACTCGGTCACCGGGGGCGCGAAATTGATGTGGACCCGGCCCTTGTAGCCGGTGATGCCCTGGGCGATGCTGTTGTCGTCTTCGCCGGGCGCCTTCTTGTAGGTGCCGGTGGTCGCGCGGATGTACAGCTCTCGGGCCTTGGCCAGGTCGCATGGGTCGTACTCGTAGCTGATCGACACCGGGATCAGGTTCAGGCCCTGGATCACCGCGCCGAACGGCTCGTCCTTGCGGCTCATGTGGAACATCTTGAGGATCGCCGAATCGGTACGGTCGTCGCCGTCCTTGGCTCGCCCTTCGGCCTGGGCGATCCAGATCGATACGCAATCATTGCGGATCGAGTGGTTGATGTAGGCCGACAGCAGCTGATAGGCGGCCAGCTTCTCCCGGCGACCGCTCAGCGAGCGATGCACGATGAAGCTCTTGTTCAGGCGCATCATGTCGCTGACGAAGGGCTTTTGCAGCAGGTTGTCGCCAATGGCGATGCGTGGCGTCGGCAAGCCGGCGTGGTACACCGCGTAATTGACGAAGGCCGGGTCCATGACGATGTCCCGGTGGTTGGCCAGGAACAGGTAGGCGGTGCCCGACTTGAGCTGTTCGACGCCGGAATAGGTCACGCCGTCCGTGGCTCGCTCGATGGTCTGGTCGACGTAGTACTCGACCTTGTCCTGCAGGGTCGAGACGCATTTGACGCCGGCGAACTCCTTGCGCAGGCGACGGGCGATCAGCGGCTTGAGCAGCCAGCCGAAGGCGCCGGCTGCGCGCGGGAAGCGGAAGTGGGTGAGGATATCCAGGAATGCCGGGTCGCTGAGCAGGCGTGCCAGGACAGCAGGCACCTCAGCGTCGTCGTACGGTCGGATGGCATCGAATTCGCCCATCATGCTCTCTTGTTGGAAACGGCTAGGGTAATAAGTAGGGGTGGGGCCCGAAAAACGGCTCGGACACACGCAGGCCCTGTAAACAGACCGGCAATTATACGCATAAGTCAGCGCGGAGGCCGCGATGCTGGAGATCGACTTCTATCGTTGTCCCTATTGCGGCGAAACGGTGGAGACCACCGTGGACATTTCCGGTGGCGACCAGGTCTATACCGAAGACTGCCAGGTCTGTTGCCAGCCCATCGTGTTCATCTTGCAGGTGCATGGTGACGAATGGATGCTCGAAGCACGACGCGAGGATGACGCTTGATGAAACGGATCTACGAACCGGAAAGCCTGATGGAGGCGCAGTTGCTGGTGGGCATGCTCGCCAGCGAGGGCGTCGAGGTGCACCTGGTGGGGCGCGACCTGGTCGGCGGCGTGGGTGAATTGCCGATGCAGGGATTGCTGGGCCTGGCGGTGCCTGATGAACAGGCCGGGTACGCACGGCAGCTGATCGATGCGTACAATGCGGCCCTGCCACTTGCCGGCGACGAACCGGAGAGTTTTCCCGGAACCCTGATCTGCTGAGTTTTTTATCGCCATGTGTGGACGCTACGCCCTGTTTCGCTGGTCCCCGGCCTTTGCCGCCTTGCCGGGCTACCCCGCCGACCAGCAGGCGCAATGGAGCATCGCCCCAGGCGCTTCGGTGCTGATCCAGCGCCAGCTCGATGGCCAGCTGCAGCTGGCCAGGGCCCGCTGGGGGCTGACCCCGGCGTGGCTCACCGACCTTTCCCGCACCCCGGCCCAGGCCCGCGCCGAAACCTTGGCCGAGCAGCCGATGTTCCGCGACGCCTTTCGCCAGCGACGCTGCCTGATGCCGGCCAACGGCTTCTACGAATGGCGCGGCACCGTGCGCAAGCGCCCGTACTGGCTCACACCGGGAGAGGGGGCATCACTGTTTTTCGCCGGGGTGTGGGAAGAATATCCGGTGCAGGGCCAGGTATGGCTGAGCTGCGCGGTGGTGACCCAGGCGGCGATGAATCAGCGCCGGCCATTGATCCTCGACGAAGCGGGGCAGGCGGCCTGGCTCGACCCGGATACACCATTGGCGCGCTTGCATGAGCTGCTGGCCAGCCGGCCAGCAGCGTTGCGCGAGCGGGCGCTGGCGCATTTCGTCAACGATCCGAAGCTCGATGGGCCGGAGTGCCTGACGCCGGCTTGACGAGGGCGCTTTGCGCCCCAATCGCGGGACAAGCCCGCTCCTACACCCGCGCTGGGGCCTGATTCCTCAGACCCGGAACTGATTGATCAACCGGCGCTGCTGCTCGGCCAGCTTGGTCAGCTCGGCACTGGCCTGACTGGACTCGTCCGCACCGCCGGCCACTTCACCGGCCACCTGGCCGATATTGATGACGTTGCGGTTGATGTCCTCGGCCACTGCGCTCTGCTGCTCGGCAGCGCTGGCGATCTGGGTGTTCATGTCATTGATCACCGACACCGCCTGGGTAATGCTTTCCAGTGCTTCGGCGGCGCGGCTGGCCTGCTGCACGCTGTCGTCGGTCTTGCCCTGGCTGTCTTCCATCACCCGGACCACTTCACGGGTTCCCTGTTGCAGCTGCTGGATCATCTGCTGGATTTCCTCGGTGGCCTGCTGGGTCTTCTGCGCCAGGTTGCGCACCTCGTCGGCGACCACCGCGAACCCTCGGCCCTGCTCGCCAGCTCGGGCGGCTTCGATGGCGGCGTTGAGCGCCAGCAGGTTGGTCTGCTCGGCGATGGCGCGGATCGCCACCAGGATCGCATTGATGTTCTCGCTGTCGCGGGCCAGGGTCTGCACCACGGTGACCGCGCGGCCGATCTCGGTGGCCAGGGCGCTGATCGAGTGGGACGTGTCGCGCACGATCAGCAGGCCTTGGTTGGCGGCCTGATCGGCGTTGTTCGCGGCCTGGGCGGCATGGGTGGCGTTGCGTGCCACGTCTTGTGCAGTGGCGGTCATTTCCTGCACCGCAGTGGCCACCTGGTCGATCTCGGCCATTTGCTTGTGCACGCCCTGGTTGGTGCGGATGGCGATGTCGGCAGTGTGCTCCGACGAGTCACTGACCTTCTGCACCGAGCCGACCACCTGGCTGATCATCGCCTGCAGCTTGGCCAGGAAGGTGTTGAAGCCCTTGGCGATGGCGCCCAGTTCGTCGGCGCGGTCGCTGTGCAGGCGACGGGTCAGGTCGCCTTCGCCCTGGGCGATGTCATCGAGCATGGCGACCATCTGGCGCAGCGGGCGGGCGATGCCGTGGGCCAGCAACCAGATCACCAGCAGGCCGACGGCGGCGATGCCCAGGCCTACCAGGGTCATGCCGGTGATATCGGTACGGCGTTGCTCGGCCAGGTCCTGCTGCAGTTTGTGCACGTCCGCCATGACGGTGCTCAGCGGCAGCTCCAGCAGCAGGGACCAGCGTGCAGCCGTGTTGGCGACCCGGAACGGCAGGTACAGCTCGATGCGGTCCTTGGCCTCGTCGACTTCGTAGTGCAGGTCTTCGCCGCTCAGGTTCTTCAGCGTACCGGCCTGCTCGGCGTCCAGTACGTCATCGGCCTTTTCGCCGAACTTGGATGCGTCGCGGGTGTAGGCCACCAGGCGGCCATTGCTCGATACCAGGGCCAGTTCGCCGGCGCCGCCGTACAGCTGCTGGTCGGCGGCATTGAGCAGGTCCTGGATGAAGTCCACCGACAGGTCGGCACCGGCGATGCCCTGGAACTGGCCGTTGACCAGGATCGGTTCGACGAAGGAGGCGAGCATGACGGTCTTGTCGCCGACCTTGTACGGCGCCGGGTCGATCACGCAGGCCTTTTTCGACTCCTTCGGGCACAGGTAGTACTCACTGGCACGCACGCCGGTGGCCAACACCGTGTGGTCGTCGACATCGATCAGCTTGTCCTGGCCGAGGCTGCCGTCACCATTGCGGAACCACCAGGGCAGGAAGCGGCCGGTGGCGCTGTCGACGCCCACCAGGTTGCTGCCGACATAGCGCGCATCGTCGTGGTCCAGCGCGTTGGGCTCCCAGCCCAGGTAGGCGCCGAGCACCGTCGGGTTGACTTCCACGGTGCGCTTGAGCTGGTTGGCCAGGTGCTCGCGGTCGATGCGCATCAGCGGCTGGCCGTCAGCACCTTGCATGCCTATCATCGCGTTGCTGGTGGCCATGCTGCGGGCGATCAGCAGGGGCGCTTCGAGGCCGCGCTGGATCTCGCTGACCTGGGTGCGGGCGAGGGCGGCCAGGCGTTGCTCGATCACGCTCTCGAACTGCTGGCGGGTGCGCTCCTGCACCAGCGCCTGGGTGCGTTCGCCGGCATACACGGCATACAGCACCAGGGCCGCGACAATGCTCAACACGATGGCGCCGGCAAGGGCTGCCACGGAAAACTGGATCGACTTGAACTTCATGGGGCACCGCGCACTCAGGAGGGTCGTTATCCCGGGTTATCGGCGGGGTAATACCAAAGCATGAGGGGGCGCGGATAAATCTTCCCTGCGGCTCTGGCGAGGCCAGGCGACTCGGCCTAGGATACGCGGCATGTAGAAAGGGAGTGTTTTCATGCGTAGATCATTCGTTGCCAGCCTGCTGGGCACCAGTATCCTGCTGGCCGGTTGCCAGGCGGTGAATACCACCAGTGGTGGTGCCGTGGGTGTGGACCGTCAGCAGTACATGTTCAGCATGCTCTCGACCGACCAGGTCAACCAGATGTATGCCCAGTCCTACCAGCAGACCCTCAGCGAGGCGTCGACCAAGGGTGAACTGGACAAGACCAGCGCCAAGGCCAAGCGCATCCAGGCCATCGCCGACCGCCTGATCGCCCAGGCGCCGAAGTTCCGGCCCGATGCCGCGCAATGGAACTGGGAGGTCAACCTGATCAAGAGCGATGAGCTCAACGCCAACTGCGGCCCAGGCGGCAAGATCATCTTCTATACCGGCCTGATGGATAAACTGAAGCTCACCGATGCCGAGATCGCCGCGGTGCTGGGCCATGAAATCGCCCACGCCCTGCGTGAGCATGGCCGCGAGGCGATGTCCAAGGCCTATGGCGTGGAAATGGCGCGCCAGGGCGCCGGAGCCCTGTTCGGCCTGGGCCAGGGGGGCATGGCGCTGGCCGATACCGTGGTCAACTACGCCATGACCCTGCCCAACAGCCGTTCCAACGAGAACGAGGCTGATCTGATCGGCCTGGAACTGGCGGCCCGTGCCGGCTACGACCCGAATGCCGCGATCACCTTGTGGAACAAGATGGACCAGGCATCGAACGGCGCGCCGCCCGAGTTCATGAGCACCCACCCGGCATCCAGCAGCCGGATCGCTTCGCTGCAGGCGGCGATTCCGAAGGTGATGCCGCTGTATGAGGCGGCTCGGAAGTAAACAAAGAAGCCCATCGCGGCACAAGCCCGCTCCAGGGTTGCGCAAGATCCTGGAGCGGCCTTGTGCCGCGAAAGGGGCGCAAAGCGCCCCCTGTCTCAGACCCAACCGCTGGCCTTCATCGCCGAATACACCGCGACGATGGCCAGCACGAAGAACGCCGTCGCTGCCAGGCGACGAATCAGGGTCAGCGGCAGTTTTTCCGCCGCGAAGTTACCCGCCAATACCACCGGCACGTTGGCGATCAGCATGCCCAGGGTGGTGCCGATGATGACCATGATCAGGTGAGGATACTGGGCCGCCAGCATGACCGTGGCCACCTGGGTCTTGTCACCGATCTCGGCCAGGAAGAACGCGATCAAGGTCGTGACGAACGGGCCGAAGCGGCGTGCGGCGCTGTTCTCATCATCGTCCATCTTGTCCGGTACCAGGGTCCACAAGGCTGTGGCGGCGAAGCTCGCAGCCAGGATCCAGTGCAATACCGTGTCGCTGAAGAAACTACTGACCCAGGCGCCTACGGCACCGGCGGCGGCATGGTTGGCCAGGGTGGCGGCGATGATGCCGGCGATGATCGGCCAAGGCTTGCGGAAACGGGCGGCGAGGATGAGTGCGAGCAATTGCGTCTTGTCGCCGATCTCGGCGAGGGCAACGATGGCGGTGGGGACGAGCAACGATTCCAGCATCAGGATTCCTACGGGGCGGGCCGACACGGCTATGACACGTACGACCTCCCCGCCCCGGGTAAGGTGTGCGTGTCATAGGTCTTGTCAAACCCGTGATCCGGCGGTGCGGATCGCTCTCTATGGAGCTTGGGTCGCACGCGCCATGGCCTGTGGGCCAAGTGTGTTGACGCGTGCCAGGCGAGCTGGGCGCTCGCGGGAGACTACTCCCCTAGGACGGTGCGGATTCTGCCTAGTAGTACGGGTTTCGGCAAGCCCTGTTTTTAATCGCGTGTTGCCTGGTAGATACGGAAACCGTCCGCCTCGGCGCAGGTCCGGCAGTTGCCCAGGGCCCCTTCGATCAGTGGCTGGTAGCGCAGGAAGCTGTTGGCGACAAGACGCATTTCGCCGCCTTTTTGCAGGTGCTCGCCTGATTTTCGCAGCAAGTTTTCCGATGCCTGGTAATTGGTGTGCACGCCGGTATGGAACGGCGGATTGCTCAGGATCAGGGCCAGCCCGGTGGGCGCGGCATCGATGCCATCGCCGCTGATCACCTCGGCGTCCAGGCCGTTGGCCGCCAGGGTCAGGCGGCTGCTGGCCACTGCGAAGGCATCCACGTCAAGCAGGGTGACCTGGCTCTGTGGGTAACGGCGTTTGACCGTTGCGCCCAGCACTCCGGCGCCGCAGCCGAAGTCCAGCACGTGGCCGACCGGCAGGTTGTCCAGGTGCTGCAGCAACAGGGCAGTGCCGCGGTCCAGTCGGCCATGGCTGAACACACCGGGCAGGCTGACCACTTGCAGCGGGCCGTCGGCGAGCGGCAACTCGAAGCGCTCGGCCAGGCTTTCCAGCGGTTTGGCTTGCGGCGCGTTATCCACGGTCACCTGCCACAGCTGGCAATGCCGGGCGCTGTCGAGCTTGCGTGGCTTGCCGAAGGCCTGCAGCTGCTTGGCCGCGCCTTCGATGCCGCCGCGCTTCTCGCCTACCAGGTACAGCTCGCGGCCGGCCAGGCGCGAGGCCAGGGCGTTGAGCAGATAGGCGGCCAGCTCGCGGGACTTGGGCAGGAACAGCACGGCGGCCTCGAACGCGACGTCCGGCACCTCGACGCCATAATGGCTGCGGCCTGCGAAACGGCTGTCGAGCAGCGCTTGGTCGCCGGCATGCCAGGACCAGCCGCGGGCACCCGGCAATTGGCCGAGCAGGTCATCGGCAGGGAGCCCGGCAAGCAGCAACGGGCCTTGGAACAGTTCGGCCTGACGAAGCAACACTTCACTGCGCGGGTCCATGGACGGCGTCTCCTGAAAAAGTGGCGCAGTGTACCAGAGGCCCTGGCTTCAGCCGACCACACGCCGTGGTTGGCCGGCGAAGAATGCCTGGGCGTTCTCGCTCAATTGGCCGACGATGCGCTGGCGCGACTCCACCGCGCCCCAGGCACTGTGGGGTGTGACGATCAGGCGCGGTACGTCCGCCTGCAGCAGTGGGTTGCCGTTGACCGGTGGCTCGACGCTCAGCACGTCGGTGGCTGCACCGCCCAGGTGGCCGCTGCGCAGGGCATTGGCCAGGGCCTGCTCGTCGATCAGCCCGCCGCGGGCGGTGTTGACCACCAGGGCGCCGGGCTTGAGCAGCGCCAGTTCGCGGGCGCCGATCATGTGGCGGGTGTGATCGTTGAGTGGGCAGTGCAGGGTCAGCGCATCGACCTGGGGCAGCAGCTCGTCCAGCGGCAGGCGTTCGGCGCGGGCCGGGCGGCCGGGAATCTGCCCGCTGAGCACGCGCATGCCGAAGGCCTCGGCCAGGCGTGCCACCGCGCCGCCCAGTTCGCCATGGCCGAGCAGGCCGAGGGTCTTGCCCTGTAGTTCGACGATGGGAAAATCCAGCAAACAGAACTGGCTGGCCGCGGCCCAGCGCCCGTCGGTGACGGCCTGGCGGTAGTCGCACAGGCGCGTGGCCAGTGCCAGCAGCAGGGCCAGGGTGTGTTGGGCGACCGACGGCGTGCCATAGCCTTGGCAATTGCACACCGTGACGCCACGCAGGCGCGCGGTGGCCAGGTCGACGTTGTTGGTGCCGGTGGCGGCGACCAGGATCAATTGCAGCTGCGGGTTGGCCTCCATCGCCGCGGCATCGATCATCACCTTGTTGCTGATCACCGCGGTGGCGTCCCGCAGGCGTTCGGCGACCTGGTCCGGGCGGGTCGAGGCATACAGCTGAAGCTCGTCGAACTGCGCATGCAGGGGCGAGAGGTCGAGATCGCCGAGGTCCAGGGACTGGTGATCGAGGAATACGGCGCGACGCGGGCTGGGCATGGCAGGCTCCGAGGCTGGTAGGTTCTGGTTTCGCATACCCTTGTAGGAGCGGGCTTGTCCCGCGATCAAGGGCGAAGCCCTTGCCAGGCGGCAATCGCGGGACAAGCCCGCCTCCACAAGAAGGGCTGTGCTGTCTCCCACAAGGTTTATCAACCTGACGGCGGGCAGGCGATGTGTCAAGCGCACGGCACCTGGCCACTCATACCTTGCGCCCGGCAAATCATTCCTTCGGCTGATTTGACCGATGCAGCAGCGTTCTACAGTAACGGCCAGACTTCTCCGGCCCGCATTGCAGAAAAGGGATACCCATGTTGCAGACGCGTATCATCCAGCCCACCGAGGGCGCCTATACCTTCCCCTTGCTGATCAAGCGCCTGCTGATGTCCGGCGGGCGCTACGAAAAGACCCGCGAGATCGTCTATCGCGACCAGTTGCGCCTGACCTACCCCCAACTGGTCGAGCGCATCGCACGCCTGGCCAACGTGCTGACCGAGGCCGGGGTCAAGGCCGGCGACACCGTGGCGGTGATGGACTGGGACAGCCACCGGTACCTCGAATGCATGTTCGCCATCCCGATGATCGGCGCGGTGGTGCATACCATCAACGTGCGCCTGTCGCCGGAGCAGATCCTCTACACCATGAACCATGCCGAGGACCGCTTCGTGCTGGTCAACAGCGACTTCGTCGGGCTCTACCAGGCCATTGCCGACCAATTGACCACGGTGGACAAGACCCTGCTGCTGACCGATGGCCCCGACAAGCACGCCGACCTGCCCAACCTGGTCGGCGAGTACGAGCAACTGCTGGCCGCCGCCAGCCCGCACTACGACTTCCCCGACTTCGACGAGCATTCGGTGGCCACCACCTTCTACACCACCGGCACCACCGGCAACCCCAAGGGTGTGTACTTCACCCACCGCCAACTGGTGCTGCACACCCTGGCCGAAGCGTCGGTGACCGGCAGCATCGACAGCGTGCGCCTGCTGGGCAGCAATGACGTGTACATGCCCATCACCCCAATGTTCCACGTGCATGCCTGGGGCATTCCCTACGCCGCCACCATGCTCGGCCTCAAGCAGGTCTACCCGGGGCGCTACGAGCCGGACATGCTGCTCAAGCTGTGGCGCGAGGAAAAAGTCACCTTCTCCCACTGCGTGCCGACCATCCTGCAGATGCTGCTCAACTGCCCAACCGGCCAGGGTGAACACTTCGGCGGCTGGAAGATCATCATCGGCGGCAGTGCGCTGAACCGCGCGCTGTACGAGGCGGCCCTGGCCCGGGGCATCCAGCTCACCGCGGCGTACGGCATGTCCGAGACTTGCCCGCTGATCTCCTGCGCGCACCTGAACGACGAACTGCAGGCGGGTAGCGAGAACGAGCGCATTTCCTACCGGATCAAGGCCGGCGTGCCGGTCCCGTTGGTGGAGGCGGCGATCGTCGACGGCGAGGGCAACTTCCTGCCCGCCGACGGGGAAACCCAGGGTGAGCTGGTGTTGCGTGCCCCGTGGCTGACCATGGGCTATTTCAAGGAAGCGCAAAAGAGCGAGGAGCTCTGGGCCGGGGGCTGGCTGCATACCGGCGATGTCGCCACCCTCGACGGCATGGGCTACATCGATATCCGCGACCGCATCAAGGATGTGATCAAGACCGGTGGTGAATGGATTTCTTCGCTGGACCTGGAAGACCTGATCAGCCGGCACCCGGCGGTCCGTGAGGTGGCGGTGGTCGGCATCGCCGACCCGCAATGGGGCGAGCGGCCGTTCGCCTTGCTGGTACTGCGCGAAGGCCAGGCGATCGACGCCAAGGCGCTCAAGGAGCACCTCAAGCCGTTCGTCGAGCAGGGCCATATCAACAAGTGGGCGATCCCCAGCCAGATCGCCGTTGTTACCGAAGTTCCCAAGACCAGTGTCGGCAAGCTCGACAAGAAGCGCATCCGCCAGGACATCCTCCAATGGCAGGCCAGCAACAGCACCTTCCTGTCGACCCTCTAACAAACGTGCCGGTCGCGTGCACTGCCACGCGACCCGCATTGCAGAGCGGCTGGCGGCTTGTAAAACGCAGGAATTGCGCCATGCTTGCCGTGGCCTGCGGGCCGCCATTGCAGCGGGTGCAGTCAAATCACACTTTAGAGGGATCAAGCACCTGTGCCTGCTGGCTATAGTCGGGGCCAGGGGATTTTCAGGAATGGGGGAGGGCGCTGCGTGCAAGTCGCAGCGCCGTGGGCGAAAGCCTGCACACCGGTCGCCCGGGCCGTTTCTGGAAGGACTCACTGCCATAACAATAAAGTACATGGAGTAGCGTCGATGACATCTGCAAACCTGTTCTGGCGCCGGGCCAAGCTGCCCCTGGCCGTCAGCCTCGCTTCCACGCTCGCAAGTCCCGCGTTCGGTGTCAGTTTCAATATCGGTGAGATCGAAGGCCAGTTCGATTCGTCGCTCTCCATCGGTGCCAGCTGGTCGACGGCCAACCCGAACAAGAACCTGATCGGTGCCAACAACGGCGGCAAGGGCCTGTCCCAGACCTCCGACGATGGCCACCTGAACTTCAAGAAGGGCGAGACCTTCTCGAAGATCTTCAAGGGTATCCATGACCTGGAGCTCAAGTACGGCGACACCGGCGTGTTCGTACGGGGCAAGTACTGGTACGACTTCGAACTCAAGGACGAACATCGCCAGTTCAAGGACATCAGCGACTCCAACCGCAAGGAAGGCGCCAAGTCGTCCGGCGCCGAGCTGCTCGATGCGTTCGTCTACCACAACTACAGCATCGCCGACCTGCCAGGTACGGTTCGCCTGGGCAAGCAGGTGGTCAGCTGGGGCGAAAGTACCTTCATCGGCGGCGGCATCAACGCGGTCAACCCGATCGACGTGGCGGCGTTTCGCCGCCCAGGCGCGGAAATCAAGGAAGGCCTGATTCCGGTCAACATGTTCTATGTGTCCCAGAGCCTGACCGACAACCTGTCGGCCGAGGCCTTCTACCAGATCGAGTGGGACCAGACCGTCGTCGACAACTGCGGCACCTTCTTCTCCCAGCCGGACATCGTGGCCGACGGCTGCACCGACAACCTGCGTGTGCTGGCCAGCAGCCGGGCGATCCCTACCGCGGTGCCGTTCCTCAACAGCCAGGGCGTGGACATCAACGAAGAAGGCGTGCTGGTGCGCCGTGGCGCTGACCGCGACGCCCGTGACAGCGGCCAGTTCGGCGTCGCGTTCCGCTACATGTTCGAACCGCTGGATACCGAGTTCGGCGCCTACTTCATGAACTACCACAGCCGCGCGCCGATCTTCAGTGCCAGCGGTGCATCCCAGGCGACCTACGACCGCGCGCGCGCCTTGCTGGGTGGCCCGTTCGCCGGTCTTGCACCGCTGATCGTCGCCGGCAACTCGGAATACTTCATCGAATACCCCGAAGACATCCGCTTGTACGGCCTGAGCTTCTCGACCACGCTGCCGACCGGTACGGCCTGGAGCGGCGAACTGAGCTACCGGCCCAACGCTCCGGTGCAGCTGAACACCACCGACATCCTGTTCGCTGGCGTGGGCCCGATCGGGGTGCCACCGTACAGCAACGCCTCGGTGCTCACCGGCACCCCGGGCCAGGACCTGCATGGCTACCGGCGCAAGGAAATCACCCAGTTCCAGACCACCTTCACGCACTTCTTCGATCAAGTGATGGGCGCCAGCCGCCTGACCGTTGTGGGTGAAATCGGCGTGACCCATATCGGCGGCCTGGAAAGCTCGAGCAAGGCCCGCTATGGCCGCGACCCGGTCTATGGGCCTGGCCCGCTGCCGGCCACCGGCCCGTTCAACACCTGCGAGCTGCTCAATGGCAGCACCCTGGGCAACTCGGGCCTGGATACCTCGACCGCCAACCTCAGCCGCAAGTGCGAGAACGACGGCTACGCGACCACCACCTCCTGGGGGTATCGCGCCCGCGCCATCTGGGACTACAACGACGTCTTCGCCGGGGTCAACCTCAAGCCCAACGTGGCCTGGTCCCATGACGTCTCGGGCTACTCGCCCGGCCCAGGGGGCAACTTCGAGGAAGGCCGCAAGGCGATCAGCCTGGGCCTGGATGCCGAGTACCAGAACACCTATACGGCGAGCCTGTCGTACACCAACTTCTTCGACGGCAAGTACACCACCGTGGACGACCGTGACTTCATCGCCCTCAGCTTTGGCGTGAACTTCTAAGAACACTGATCCAGGACGACGACAATGAACAAGACCAGAAGTCTGCTGCAAGCCGGTGTGTTGGGCCTGTCCCTGCTGGCGACCAGCGTCATGGCTGCGGTATCCGCCGACGAGGCGGCCAAGCTGGGCACGACCCTGACCCCGATGGGCGCGGAGAAGGCCGGCAACGCCGACGGTACCATCGGCCCCTGGCAGCCGCTGTCCAAGACCGCGGGCAGCGCCGATGCCAAGGGGTTCCTCTCCGACCCGTACGCGGGCGAGCAGCCGCTGTACACCATCACCGCGCAGAACGTCGACCAGTACAAGAGCAAGCTGTCCCCCGGCCAGCTGGCGATGTTCAAGCGCTACCCGGACACCTACAAGATCCCGGTGTACAAGACCCATCGCGGCGCCACCGTGCCCGATGAAGTGTTCGCCGCCATCAAGGAGAACGCCACCAAGACCACCCTGGTCGAAGGCGGCAACGGCCTGAAGGACTTCCGCACTGCGGTGCCATTCCCGATTCCCAAGACCGGCCTGGAGGTGATCTGGAACCACATCACCCGCTACCGAGGCGGCAGCGTCACACGCCTGGTCACCCAGGCCACGCCACAGCAGAACGGTTCGTACAGCCTGGTGTACTTCCAGGACCAGTTCGTCTTCCGTGACCGCATGAAGGACTACGACCCGAACAATCCGGGCAACATCCTGTTCTACTTCAAGCAGAAGGTCACCGCCCCGGCGCGCCTGGCGGGCACCGTGCTGCTGGTTCACGAGACCCTCGACCAGGTCAAGGAGCCGCGCAAGGCGTGGATCTACAACGCCGGCCAGCGCCGTGTGCGCCAGGCCCCGCAGGTTTCCTACGACGGCCCGGGCACCGCGGCCGACGGCCTGCGTACTTCCGACAACCTGGACATGTACAACGGGGCGCCGGACCGCTACGACTGGAAGCTCGAGGGCAAGAAGGAGATGTACATCGCCTCCAACGCCTACAAGCTCGACTCGCCGACGCTCAAGTACGCGGACATCCTCAAGCCCGGGCACATCAACCAGGACCTGGCCCGCTATGAGCTGCGCCGCGTCTGGCATGTGGTCGCAACCTTGAAGCCGGGCCAGCGGCACATCTATGCCAAGCGTGACTTCTACATCGACGAGGACACCTGGCAGGCCGCGGTGATCGACCAGTACGACGGCCGTGGCCAGTTGTGGCGGGTATCGGAGGCCCATGCCCAGGACTACTACAACGTCCAGGTGCCGTGGTACACGCTGGAGGCTATCTACGACCTGCAATCGGGCCGCTACCTGGCGCTGGGCATGAAGAACGAGGAAAAGCGCGCCTACGACTTCGGCTTCAGTGCCAGCCGCAGCGAGTTCCAGCCTGCGGCGCTGCGCCAGGATGGCGTGCGTTGAGGTTCGTCAGGGTGTGAAGCCACGGGGCTGCTTCGCAGCCCTTTGGTGATGCACGCGGTTCGCCGTAGCAGCTTTGGTGCCGGTGAGATCGAGCGCCGCCCGCGCGGCGCTCGATCGCACCGGCAGCACCCATCTCAAGACCTACCCTAACGCCCATTCATGCATCCAATACCTACCCATTCCCGCCATCGGTCTTGTTTCTTTTTGTTGTAGTCTTTTCCTCGCCCGACGCGCCCATCATCTTCAAATGCGCCGCGTTACCCGCTAGTCTCGCAACAATCCGTACTGCCATAGTCCTCCACCCCAGAACGAGCCGGCCATGACAGACCTGTCCCGTACGCATGGATTCGCCAGCCAGGCCCTGGGCCTGCTGGACGGGCGTTTCTTCCGGCCACCGCTGCCGGAGGGGCATGTCCCCAGGTCGCGCCTGTGCCAGCGGCTGCACGCGGGCTTGAGTGGGCGCCTGCTGCTGGTCAATGCCCCGGCAGGTTTCGGCAAGAGTTCCCTGGCCATCGAGTTCTGCCAGGCCCTGCCGGCCCATTGGCGCAGCCTATGGCTCGGGCTGAGCCAGCGGGACGCCGACCCGGGGCGCTTCCTCGAACGCCTGCTCGAAGGGCTCCAGCAATTCTGTCCGGCACTTGGCGGCCAGGCCATGGGCCTTCTGAAGATGCGCCAGCGCCACCAGCCGTTCGCCTTCGAAGAGTGGCTCGACGGTCTGCTCGACGAACTGGCCCTCTACCTGCAGCCTGAGTCGCCCGTGTTGCTGGTGCTGGATGACTACCACCTGGCCCAGGGGGCAGTGCTTGACCGCTGCCTGCAGTTCTTCCTCAACCATCTGCCAAACGGGCTGATGCTGCTGGTCACCAGCCGTCAACGGCCTGACTGGCACCTGGCGCGGCTGCGCCTGTCGCGCCAATTGGTCGAGCTCAACGAGCAAGACCTGCGCCTGACGCCCGACGAAGCCCTGGCGGTGATCGGCCGCCAACCGACGGGCTTGCGCGGCCAGGCCCTGGACAACCTGATCCAGCGCAGCGACGGTTGGGTCGCCGGGCTGCGCTTCTGGCAACTGGCGGCCAGCGAGTCGGGCGAGGACAACGCCTTGCCCCAGGCCTTGCACGGTGGCGAAGGGTTGATTCGCGACTACCTGCTCGAAGAGGTCATCGAGATCCTGCCGGCGCACGTACAGGCCTTCCTCTACGACACCGCCTGCCAGGAGCGTTTCTGCGCCGAGTTGTGCGACGCGCTGCGCGAGCGCGACGATAGCCTAGGCATCCTGCATTACCTGCAGGCCCACCAGGTATTCCTGGTGCCGCTGGACGAACATGGCCACTGGTTCCGTTACCATCATCTGTTCTCCGACCTGTTGCGCAGCCGCCAGGCCAGCGAGCCGCTGGCTGCCCTGCACCTACGGGCCTGCCGCTGGTTCCAGGCCCACGGGCTGCTGGACGAGGCGGTCGAACAGGCCCTGCGCGCCGGCCACCTGGACGTGGCCGCCGACCTGGTGCAAAGCCTTTCCGAGGAACAACTGCTGGCCGAACAAAATGTCGGCATGTTGCTGCGCTGGAAGATGGACCTGCCCGACAGCCTGCTGATCAGCACGCCGCGGCTGATCGTGCTGTACAGCTGGGCCCTGGGCCTGGCCTGCCAGCTGGACGCGGCCGAGGAGCTGGCCGCTCACCTCAGCCGCTTCCTGCCGGCGCCCTCGGCCACTGCGCAAAAATCCATGCTGGCCCAGTGGCTGGCGCTGAGCGGTGTGATCGCCCGGGGGCGGGGGGATCGCCAGCGGACCCTGGACTACTGCGGCGAAGCGCTGCAGAGCCTGCCGTACAAGCGTTACGGCCAGCGCCTGGTGTGCCTGTCGACCTTGTCCAACCTGGCGATCGCCGACGGTGACTTCTGGCGCGCACGTGGCTGGAACCGCGAGGCCCTGGAGCTGGCGCAGCGGGTCGGCAACCCGTTGTTCGAGGCCTTGGCCCACTATGACCGCGCGCGGGTCCTGCATGCGCGGGGCGAGGTGCTGCGTGCTCTGGACGAAGTCCGCCAGGGGCTGCAGCGCCTGCAGGGTTTGTCGGGCCAGCGCCTGTATGCCGTGCGGGCCAGGCTGACCTTGTATGAGGGCTACCTGCTGGTCACCCGCCTGCAACCTGCCCAGGGTCGTGCCCGATTGCGCGCCGGGCTCAGCGAGGCACGGGCCTGTCGCGACATCAGCGTGCTGATCGGCCACTGCGTGATCGCCTCGCTCGACGGTCGCGAAGGGCGTTTTGCCGAGGCTTTCGCCGAACTGGCCGAGGCCGAGCGGCTGATGCATATCTGGGATGTGCCGCCGATCTTCTACCTGGCCATGATCACCCTGGTGAAGTGCGAGCTGTGGCTTGCCCAGCGGCGCACGGACCTCGCCGAATCCTGGCTTCTACGCCTGGGCCAGACCTACGGCGGTGAACAACCGGCAGCGGCGCCAGAGTTCCACCCGTTATTGCCGTTGCATATCGAATTGCAGCAGGCCCTGCTCGATGGCGTCCTGGGCCGCTCGCAGGAGGCCAGCGGGCGTCTGCAGGCGCTGGTGAGCCGTGGCGAGGGCAGCGGCGGCCTGATGCTGGTGGTCTGCGCCCTGTGCCATTGGATGGCACAGTTGCTTGCCCAAGGCCAGGAGGGGCAGGCCGCAGCGCTGCTGCCCAAGGCGTTGGAGGCGGCGCGGGGTGGGGTGCTGCAGCCCTTCCAACGGTTGCTCGAGGCGCACCCGGTATGGCTGCGCGAGCAACTGGCGGCGCGCCCGGCCTGTCTCGTCCAGGTCGACCTGCTGGCGAGCCTGCCGCGCCCGGTAGCGGCCAACGAAAGTACCGAAGCGCTCAGCGGTCGCGAGCTGGCGGTGCTCGAACTGATTGCCCAGGGCTGCTCGAACCAGCAGATCAGCGAGCGGCTGTTCATCTCCCTGCATACCGTCAAGACCCATGCCAGCCACATCAATAGCAAGCTCGGCGTGGAGCGGCGCACCCAGGCGGTGGCCAAGGCCAAGTCGCTCGGGTTGCTTGTCTGACCACCCTCGCTGCCGGCGTCATCGCGCCCTCATTTTTCCTCGCCTGCTGCCGATAAGCTGTTCGGGTTACTGGATTCCGTGCCGACGTCATCGCGGGACAAGCCCGCTCCTACAAGGAGTGGTGTACGCCGGCAGCGCCAGAACCCGATGGCGGGCATCGTCGCGTGCCACCCTCCAACCACTCGCCAATACAGGTCGTATTGATGCTGCAGTACGGGCAAAAAAGCTTTCTGATCGTCGATGACTTCACCGACTTTCGTACCTCGACCCGCTCCATGCTCCGGGAGCTGGGCGCACGCGATGTGGACACCGCAGACAGCGGTGAACAGGCCCTGCGCATGTGCGCGCAGAAGCGCTACGACTTCGTGCTCCAGGACTTTCACCTCGGCGACGGCAAGAAAAACGGCCAGCAGGTGCTCGAAGACCTGTTGCTGGACAAGCTGATCAGCCATGAATGCGTGTTCATCATGGTCACTGCCGAGAGCAGCCAGGCGATCGTGCTCAGTGCCCTCGAGCATGAGCCGGACGCCTACCTGACCAAGCCGTTCAACCGTGTGGGCCTGGCCCAGCGCCTGGAAAAGCTGGCGCAGCGCAAGACGTTGCTCAAGCCCATCCTCCAAGCCCTGGATCGCGGTCGCCCGGCCGAGGTGCTGGCGGCCTGCGCCGAGCTGTGCAAGCAGGACCCACGCTTCGCACCGCTGTGCCTGCGCTATCGGGCCGATGCCCTGCGCGACCTCAACCGCGTCGAGGAACTGGAGAAGTTCCTCAAGGCCATCCTGGCCAGCCGCCCGCAACCTTGGGTCTATGCCGCCCTGGGCAACCTGTTGCACAAGCGCGGCCAGCACGGCGAAGCCCAGGGTGTCTTCGAGCAAGCGCTCAAGGCCTTCCCGATCATGCCCAGCCTGTACGACGGCCTGGCCGAGGTATTGGTGGCCCAGGGCGAGACCAAGCGCGCCCAGCACATGCTCGAGGAGGCGGTGCGCCTGTCGCCCCTGGCCGTGCGTCGGCAGGCGGCATTGGGCAAGCTGGCCCTGGACAACGAAGATTTCGAAAGCGCCTCCAAGGCCTATCGGCATGCGGTCAACCAAGGGCAGAGTTCGCGCTACAAGGACCCGGAGAGCAACCTGGGCCTGGTCCAGGCGCTGATGAACAAGAACGTTGGCAACGGCCTGGACGCGCGCACCCGCGTCGAGATCAACAGCGTGCTCAGCGATGTCGCCAAGGAGCATGTCGAGGACCAGGGACTGCAAGTTCGCGCCCGTCTGATGAAAGCCGCCAGCCTGCAGCAAGCCGGCGACCCCGAAACCGCCGGCAAGCTCACCGAGCAGGCCCTGCAGCGGCTGGAGAAAATGGACCAGTTCTTCTCGGTCGAGGCCGCCTTGAGTGTGGCCAGGCAGTTGCAGGCGCTCGGCCAGCAAGCCGCGGGTACCAGCATCCTGAAAGGCTGTGTGGAAACCTATGGCGACGATCCGAAGGTCATGCAGAGCGTCGCCCAGATCACGGACGATCCGACAGTGCTCGGGGCGGTCACCGAGGCGGTCGACCTCAACCGCCAGGGAGTACGTAGCTACCAGGCCGGCCAGCTCAGCGAGGCCCTGGACCTGTTCCGCCGGGCGTTGGCATTACAGCCGAAGAACATCAGCATCGCCCTCAACACCGCTCAGGCGCTGCTGCGTGTGGGCGGCGAGAGCCCGACGCCGGCGATCATGCAGGAATGCCGCAACTGCCTGCAAAGCGTTGCCGGCATTCCGGCCAGCGACAGCCGCTACGACCGCTACCGCAAACTGCACATCCGGATCTTCGGCGCATGAATCGAGACGAAAAGGGGCTGGACTTCTCCACGGTGATCGCCTCCACCGTGCACGACATGAAGAATTCGCTGTCGGCCTTGATCCAGGCCCACGACCAGTGGTTGGCGCGTTTGCCCGAGGTGCTGCACGGTGGCAGCGAACAAGGCGTGATAGAGCACGAGTTTCGTCATCTGAACGGCATGCTGGTGCAACTGCTGGGCCTGTACAAGCTGGGCATCAACCAGTTGCCGATCTGCCCCGACTATCATGAGCTGGACGATTTCATCGAGGCCCAGCTTGCGGCGCATCAGGAGGTGCTCAGGCATCGCGATATCCTCGCCACCTGGCGCATCGACACCGACAACCCGCTGGGTTTCTTCGACCGTGAACTGGTCGCCTCGGTGGTGGCCAATGTGCTCACCAATGCCATCCGCCATGCCGGCCATGCCTTGCTGATCAGTATCGAGGAGCAGGGCGAGCAACTGGTCATCAGCGTCAACGACGACGGCCCGGGTTATCCAGAGCGCATGCTCGAACGCCAGCAGGACTACCTCCAGGGCATCGATTCACGTACCGGCAGCACAGGCCTTGGCCTGTATTTCGCCGCGCGTATCGCGGCCCTGCATGAACGCAACGGTGTACGCGGGCGCATCGAGATTGCCAACGGCGGGGCACTGGGGGGTGGGTTGTTCCGGTTGTATCTGCCTTGACCTAGGCTGAGCAGGCCTTGCTGGTGGCTTGACCCTGCGCCGTTTTTCTCGATGTACGGTAGGAGATGTCTGGTTCGTACGTTGAGGGCTCTTTCAACGGCTTGCCGAATGACAATGTAGATACGGTGTTTCTACATTTTACTTGCAGTCATTCGGAGGGTTTCTACTATGTATCTACCTTTGGAGATACTTATGGAAGTCAAGATTCAGCAATGGGGCAACAGTGCCGCGATTCGGTTGCCAGCAGCGGTCCTCAAACAGATGCAGCTGGGCGTCGGTTCCATATTGAGCCTCGATACAGCAGGTGAGTCGATGGTACTCAAGCCAGTGAGGGCCAAGCCCAAGTACACGCTTGAGGAGCTTATCGCCCAATGCGATCTCGATGCCCCCGAGCCAACGGAACTGGAGGGCTGGAACGCGATGCGCCCGGCAGGTCGTGAAGTATGAGGCGGGGCAGGTTCGCCAGAGGTGATATCGTTCGGGTGTGCCTTGACCCGACACTTGGACGGGAACAGCAAGGCAATTCCCGACCTGCGCTGGTCCTGACACCTGCCGCGTACAATGCTTCCGGCCTGGCTGTGATAGTGCCTATCATCCAAGGCGGTGATTTCGCGCGGCATGCAGGTTTTGCCGTGACGCTGAGTGGCGTCGGCACGCAAACACAAGGCGTCATCCTTTGTAACCAGCTACGTGCCGTCGACCTCGAAGCCAGGAACGCCAAGCGTATCGAGTCGGCGCCCGGGGTGGTCATCGAAGACGCCTTGGCACGTGTCCAGACACTTTTCGACCACTAGACCTTCCAAGACCTCGGCCTCCATGAATCCTCCAGACACCACCCTCATCCGCGAAACCTTCCCCGTAGGCCCATTGCAATGCAACTGCACCCTGATCGGCGACCCGGTCAGCAAGAAGGCCATCGTCGTCGACCCAGGCGGTGACCCGGAGAAGATCCTGGCGCGCCTTCAGGCCCATGGTCTGACGCTGGTGAGCATCATCCACACCCACGCCCATTTCGATCACTTCCTCGCCTCGGGCAAGCTCAAGGAACTGACCGGCGCGACCTTGCACCTGCACA
Source organism: Pseudomonas sp. p1(2021b) (assembly GCF_020151015.1). Taxonomy (NCBI): domain Bacteria; kingdom Pseudomonadati; phylum Pseudomonadota; class Gammaproteobacteria; order Pseudomonadales; family Pseudomonadaceae; genus Pseudomonas; species Pseudomonas sp. p1(2021b). The sequence goes on along the minus strand of NZ_CP083746.1, from coordinate 4,273,294 downwards.
AGGATGACCAGCCGTTGTGGGACAACCTCGAGATGCAATGCCAGATGTTCGGTGTGCCCTATACGCCGGTGCCGTCGCCGGACCGTTGGCTGGGCGATGACGAGGCGCTGGCGTGCGGTTGCGGTGTGGCCTTGCATACGCCTGGGCACACGCCTGGCTCGATGAGTTTCTGGTTCGCCGATGCCAAGCTGTTGATCGCCGGCGACACCCTGTTCCGCCGCGGCATCGGCCGTACCGATTTGTGGGGTGGCGACCAGCGGGCTATCGTTCGTTCCATCAAGTCGCGGCTGTATTGCCTGGATGAAGAGGCGGTGGTGGTAACTGGCCATGGCCCGGATACCCGCCTTGGCGACGAGATGCGCGAAAATCCTTTCGTGCGGGCCTGAGGTTTCAGGGAATTTTTCCGTTTCGCCCGGGTCCAAGGCTGGCATAGGGCCATCCATGACCTGTTGCACTCTCGAATATCTGTAGGAGCTTGTCCATGTTCACCATGCGTCGTCTGATTATCGTCGCTACTGCTGCTGCCCTGATGACTGGCTGTGCCGGCCAGAACCCCTATGACAGCCAGGGCCAGGCTCAAGGCTCCACCGGGATGAGCAAGACCGCCAAGTACGGCGGCCTGGGCGCGCTGGCCGGTGCCATCGCCGGTGCCGCCATCGACCATGACAACCGTGGCAAGGGTGCGCTGATCGGCGCCGCCGCGGTGGGCGCCGCTGCTGCAGGATACGGCTACTACGCCGACAAACAGGAAGCCGAGCTGCGTGCGAAGATGGCCAACACCGGTGTCGAGGTGCAGCGCCAGGGTGACCAGATCAAGCTGATCATGCCGGGCAACATCACCTTCGCCACCGATTCGGCGAACATCTCCCCAAGCTTCTATTCGCCGCTGAACAACCTGGCCAACTCGTTCAAGCAGTTCAACCAGAACACCATCGAGGTGGTGGGCTTCACCGACAGCACCGGCAGCCGTCAGCACAACATGGACCTGTCCCAGCGCCGTGCCCAGGCCGTCAGCACCTACCTGACCTCCCAGGGTGTCGACCCGTCGCGCGTTTCCGTCCGCGGCATGGGCCCGGACCAGCCGATCGCCAGCAACGCCGACGCCAATGGCCGTGCCCAGAACCGTCGCGTGGAAGTGAACCTTAAGCCGATTCCTGGCCAGCAGTATGACCAGCAGGGTACCGTGCAGCAGTATCCGTAAGGCAGAAAACGAGGGGCCGCTACGCGCCCCAATCGCGGGACAAGCCCGCTCCCACAGGTTTCTAGCTGCCTCCAAGATGGCGCAACTCCTGTGGGAGCGGGCTTGTCCCGCGATTGGGGCGCATAGCGGCCCCTTTTTGCATGTCAGCGCACGGTACTGGCCTGAATCGCAGTCAAGGCGATGGTATGCACGATATCGTCCACCTGTGCCCCCCGTGGCAGGTCGTTCACCGGCTTGCGCAACCCCTGCAGCATCGGCCCCAGGCTGACACAATCGGCACTGCGCTGCACCGCCTTGTGGGTAGTGTTGCCAGTGTTGAGGTCCGGGAATACGAACACCGTGGCACGGCCCGCCACCGGGCTTGCCGGTGCCAACTGGCGCGCGATCTCAGGGTTGGCCGCCGCGTCGTACTGCAACGGGCCGTCGATCAGCAGGTCATGTTCGGCTTCCTGCGCCAGACGCGTGGCTTCGCGCACCTTCTCCACTTCTTCGTCGCTGGCCGCCGAGTCGCTTGAATAGCTGAGCATCGCCACCCGTGGCGCGATACCCAAGGCCTGGGCCGACTCGGCGCTCTGCCGCGCGATCTCGGCCAGCTCCGCGGCGCTGGGGTGCGGGTTCATCACGCAGTCGCCATATACCAGCACTTGCTCGGGGAACAGCATGAAGAACACCGAGGACACCAGGCTGCTGCCCGGCGCGGTCTTGATCAACTGCAAGGCCGGGCGAATGGTGTTGGCAGTGGAATGCACCAGGCCCGAGACCAGACCGTCGACTTCATCCAGGGCCAGCATCATGGTGCCGACCACCACCGGGTCTTCCAGCTGCTGTTCGGCCATCGGCGCGTTGAGGTTGCGGCTGCGGCGCAGCTCCACCATGGGCTCGACGTAGCGCCCGCGAATCGCCTCTGGATCGAGGACTTCCAGGTCAGGCGGCAGGGTGATGCCCTGGGCGCGGGCTACCGCCTCGACCTCCTCGGGCTTGGCCAGCAGCACGCAACGGGCGATGCCGCGGGCCTGGCAGATGGCCGCTGCTTGTACCAGCAGCGGCTCGGCGCCCTCGGGCAGGACAATGCGCTTGTTCGCCTGCTGGGCGCGCTGGATCAGCTGGTAGCGGAATACCGCTGGCGACAGGCGCAGCTCGCGCGGCGTGCCGCAGCGCTGGTGCAGCCAGGCCGCGTCGAGGTGGCTGGCGACGAAGTCGGTGATGAACTCGGCGCGTTCACGGTCATCCACCGGGATTTCCCGGTTGAGCGAATTGAGACGGTTGGCGGTGTCATACGAGCCGGTACCCACCGAAAGAATTGGCAGCCCGGCCTGCAGGGCGCCTCGGCACAGTTCCAGGATGCGCGGGTCGGGCTTGCTGTCGCTGGTCAGCAGCAGGCCAGCCAACGGTACGCCATTGATGGCTGCCAGGCTCACGGCGAGGATGATGTCGTCGCGATCGCCCGGGGTCACCACCAGGGTGCCGGGCTTGAGCAGTGGCACGGTATTGGCCACGGTACGGGCGCAGATGATGATGGTGTTCATGCGCCGTTGTTCGTAGTCCCCGGCATTGAGCACCTGGGCGCCGAGCAGCTCGGCCACGTCGCGGGTACGCGGGGCGTTGAGCTCGGGCTGGTAGGGGATGCACCCCAGCAGGCGGAAGTCGTCGCCGCGCAGCAGCGGCGAATGCTCGCGCAGGCGGGCGGCGAAGGCGGCCATGCTTTCGTCGGTGCGCACCTTGTTGAGCACGACCCCGAGCACCTTCGGGTCGCGTGGGCCGCCGAACAGCTGAGCCTGCAGCTCGACACGCCCGGAGAGCTCGCTGAGCACTTCGTTTTCCGGCGCCGACACCAGGATCACCTCGGCGTCCAGGCTCTTGGCCAAGTGCAGGTTGACCCGCGCGGCGTAGCTGGCGTGGCGGGTCGGCACCATGCCCTCGACCACCACCACGTCGTTGCCGATGCAGGCCTGTTGGTAAAGACGGATGATCTCCTCGAGCAGCTCGTCCAGCTGGCCATCGCCGAGCATGCGCTCGACCTGGGCCAGGCTCAGGGGCGTCGGCGGGCGGATGCCATGGGTGCGCGCCACCAGTTCGCTGGAGCGCTCGGGGCCGGTATCGCCGGGGTGATGCTGGGCGATCGGCTTGAAGAAGCCGACCTTCAGCCCGCCGCGCTCCAAGGTGCGCACCAGGCCCAGGCTGATGGAGGTCAGGCCGACACCGAAGTCGGTCGGCGCGATGAAAAATGTCTGCATGCGTGCTTCTCGAAATAAGCGGTGCAAGGGGTCAGCCGCCAAGGGTATCGCTATCGACCCCCTGGGCGCACCAGCCGCAGGCAAATACCTGGCCGATGTGGCGCTGGCGCTCGGCCGGGTCCAGCACCCAGGGCCTCGCCTGCCATGGAGGCTGGTGGCGCAAATGCTGGGTATGGCCGCACGACAGCTCGACCACCCAATGGCCCTCTTCGTCCTGGTGAAAGCCGGTGATCCGACTGACGGATTTGTCATTCCCCGACACGCGTTCGCAATCGGGCGATGCGTTGGTTACACTTGATCGCTCTACATTCTTTTGCAAAAGGTCTTGCCCCATGCTGATCGCCGCCAACAAGGCTGTCTCCATCGACTATACCCTGACCAACGACGCCGGGGAGGTCATCGACAGTTCCGCCGGTGGTGCGCCGCTGGTGTACCTGCACGGTGCCGCCAACATCATCCCGGGCCTGGAAAAAGCCCTGGAAGGCAAGCAGGCCGGTGACGAGCTGAACGTCGCCATCGAACCTGAAGAAGCCTACGGCGAATACCTGGCCGAGCTGGTCAGCACCCTGAACCGCAGCCTGTTCGAAGGCGTCGACCAACTGGAAGTCGGCATGCAGTTCCACGCGTCGGCGCCGGACGGTCAGATGCAGATCGTCACCATCCGCGACATCGACGGCGACGACATCACCGTCGACGGCAACCACCCGCTGGCCGGCCAGCGCCTGAACTTCAAGGTCAAGGTAGTCAACGTGCGTGACGCCAGCGACGAAGAAATCGCTCACCGTCACATCCACGGTGAAGGTGGTCATCACCACTGATTTTCTGCGCTAAGCTCAGAGAGTCGCCAGGCGCTCGGGCAAGCCGTTTTGCCTTCCTTGGGGAAGGATGACGGTTTGGCCGCGCGCCTTTTTAGTGGGCGCGATTCGCCCCTGCGACCATCGGGAACCTGAGAGGGGAGTCATCATGAGTGCATTTCACGACCTGACGTTGAAGGCGCTGAACGGCGAGGAATTGCCCCTCGCACCGTTCAAGGGCCAGGTGGTGTTGGTGGTCAATGTCGCCTCCAAGTGTGGCCTGACGCCGCAATACAAAGCCCTGGAGAACCTGTACCAGGTCTATAAGGACAAAGGCTTCAATGTCCTGGGCCTGCCGTGCAACCAGTTCGCCGGGCAAGAGCCGGGCAGCGAAAAGGACATCCAGGAATTCTGCAGCCTCAACTACGGGGTGAGTTTCCCGTTGGGCGCCAAGCTCGAGGTCAACGGGCCGCAGCGTCATGCGCTGTATCGGCTGCTGGCGGGCGAGGGTGCCGAGTTCCCAGGGGATATCACCTGGAACTTCGAGAAGTTCCTGGTGGGCAAGGACGGGCGCGTGCTGGCCCGTTTCGCACCGCGTACCGCACCGGATGATCCGGCGGTCGTGCAGGCGATCGAGAAGGCCTTGGGCTGAATATCCGGGGGGCTATCGCGGGAAAAGCCCCCGTAGAAGAGAGCGGCGTAATCTCGGTGGGGCGGGCTTGCCCCGCGATGGGGCCTTGAGGTGATTAACTGTGCGGTGCTGTCGAGCCAGGCTTGGTCGCCAACGCTCCCTTCACTGCTCCGCCATCCTGGCGGGCAACCTGACGGCACGCACCGGCCAGATATCCCTCGAACTGCTCGATGATCGTGGGCCAGCCTTGTCGACTGGCATGCTGGCGTGCATTCAGGCGCACCCTGCGCAAGGTTTCCTCTTCCTCCAGCAACCAGCACGCCGCGTCGATGAACCCCGCCTGGTCACCCGGCATGGCCAGGCTCCCGCTATGCCCATGACGGATATGCTGGGCGGCGGCCGCTTCGTCGTAGGCGACCACGGCCAGGCCTGAGGCCAACGCCTCGAGTACCACGTTGCCGAACGTCTCGGTCAGGCTGGGGAACAGAAACAGGTCGCCGCTGGCATAGTGCTCTGCCAGCGCTTCGCCCCGCTGCGCACCGCAGAACACGGCATCGGGCAGCGACTGCTCGAGGCGCTCGCGTTGTGGCCCGTCGCCCACGACCACCAAGCGCATGCGCCGCTGTGGATAAGCCTTGTGCAACGCGTCCAGGCAGGGCTGCAACAGCCCCAGGTTTTTCTCCGCAGCCAGGCGGCCGACATGGATCACGGCGATATCGTCCGGCCCCAGGCCCCATGCCTGGCGTAACGCTTGGCTACGCCGGGCCGGGTTGAACAGGCAGGCATCGACCCCCCGTGCCATCAGCCCCAGGCGTTCGAAGCCCCGGCGCTCGAGCTCCAGGCGCTGGCTGGCACTGGGCACCAGGGTGACCGCGGTGCGCCGGTGAAACCATCGCAGGTAATGGGTGAGCAGGCGGGTCAGCAGGCCCAGCCCATATTGCCCCGAGTACTGGGGAAAGTTGGTATGGAAGCCGCTGACCACGGCGATGCCCAGGTGCCGCGCGGCACGCAGGGCGCTCAGCCCCAACGGGCCTTCGGTAGCGATGTAGAGCACATCCGGGCGTTGCCGACGCCAGCGTCGTACCAAGGTGCGCTTGGCGATTTCACCCCATTGCAAACCTGGGTAGCCAGGCAACGGCCAACCACGGCAGAGCAACAGGTCGTCGGTGTCGCGGCTGGCGTTGTCGCTGGCCTGGCGAGGGCGTACCAGTTCCACCTGATGCCCGCGTTGGCGCAGGCCATCGCTGAGGCGGCCAAGGGTATTGGCCACGCCATTGATTTCGGGTGGAAAGGTTTCGGTGACCAGGGTGATGCGCAGGGGCGGTATGTTCATGACAAAAAGTGTCCGCCTGAGCTGTTGCGTTCATGTGACAGATTCGTGGCTGGCCAGTGACGCGGGTTTTGCCCGTGTGAACATTTCCTTGCGGGGCACTCAAGAATCCTTCAGGGCCAGCCGATGCAGAAGTATCCAACGGTCGGGGTGCGCTCCCGGGAGCGGTCATGTTCAACAGCAAACTCAAGAAAGAAATCCAGCAACTGCGCGAGGACCTGATGTCCGTCGAGCAGGTCAAGAGTAGCCTCGACAGTGAGATGCTGGTCTTGCAGCTTGGCCCCGACGGTCGTATCGAGTCGGTCAACAGCAACTTCGAGCAGGAGATGCTTTACCGCGCCGAACAACTGATCGGGCGCAGTATCGAGGACATCGTCCCCGCCCATGTGAAGCAGCTGGACTTCTACCAGCGCATGAAAGGCGCCATTACTCGCGGCGAGCACCTCAACGGCGCCTTCCGCCTGCTGCGTGGCAATGGCCAGGAAGCCTGGCTGCGTTCGATCTTGCAACCGGTCAAGAGCAGCGACGGGCGAATCCGCTATTTCAGCCTGCATTCGAGCGACCTCACGCGCACCATCGAGACCTCTCGCGAGCACGAAAGCCTGATCAAAGCTTTGATGCGTTCGACCGCGCTGATCGAGTTCAACCTGCAAGGCGAGGTGCTGACCGCCAATGACCGTTTCCTGCAGGCCATGGGGTATTCCCTGGAGCAGGTGCGCGGCAAGCATCACCGTATTTTCTGTGAACCTGAGGAAGCCAATTCGCCGGCCTACCAGGCTTTCTGGGACAAGCTGCGCCGTGGCGAGTTCGTCGCCGACCGGTTCAAGCGCATCGATGCCCATGGCCGGGTGGTGTGGCTGGAGGCATCCTACAACCCGATCATCGATGCCCATGACGTGCTCTACAAAGTGGTCAAGTTCGCAACCGTGATCACTGACCAGGTCAACCAGGAGCTGGCTGTTGCCGAGGCTGCGGACATCGCCTACAACACGTCGTTGGGCACCGATGCCAGCGCGCGCAAGGCCACCGGTGTGGTGACCCAGACCGTCGATGTGATGCGTGGCCTGGAGCGCTCCATGCAGGACGCGGCCCAAGGCATCCAGGCGCTGGATACACAGTCCCGGGTGATCGGTTCGATCATCAAGACCATCAGCGACATCGCCGGGCAGACCAACTTGCTGGCGCTCAATGCGGCTATCGAGGCGGCGCGGGCAGGCGAGCAGGGTAGAGGCTTCGCGGTGGTGGCCGACGAGGTTCGCCAGCTGGCCTCGCGTACCAGCACAGCCACCGACGAGATTGCCAAGGTAGTTCTGCAGAACGAGCAACTGGCCCAGGCGGCTGTGGATATCATCGACACCAGCAAGCGCCAGGCCGAGCAGGGGTTGGCGTTGGCCGCCGATACTGGTGGGGTGATCGTCGAGATCCAGGAAGGTGCGCAGAAGGTGGTGGATGCGGTAGGGCGATTTTCCAGCCAGTTGAGCCTTTGAGCGAACGCTGAAAAAGGCCTGCGCCGCAAACTGCGCGCAGGCCCAGGGTATTTCAGGCGTCAGGCGATCACACCTACCTTCATCTAACCCCGTCCATGTTATGAAACATTTTTCTCCGCTTATGCGTCGGGAGCGCTTAAGCAATGGCGAAAGACGATAGAGCAGATCGGAATCTTCTTTTTCCTTGTCATGGCACGCACCTTGAAACCCGTCTACGACAGGCTTTTCGTCAAAAACCGTGCCGTTCCCGGAACGCGGTCAAGCGCACGGATGATGGCAACATGTCATTGCTTGACACGCTTCATCATCGATGTCTTGTAGGCTGTGGCGAATTGACAGGGCAGTTTTTACCGGTGTTTCCTTTGGGCCTCTCTGCTTGCCTGTCGTTCGGTATGTGAACCAGGTCGCCTGCGTGATGGCATTTTCCGTTATGCATGGCCTCGCAGAGCGCGCGCATGATGCGCGCATACTGGATCAGAGTTGCAGCTGCGCATCGCATAAGCGTGCTGGCCGCGTTTTCAAGGAGATCTCGCATGACCATGGACCTGGCCGCAGCGCTGCTGTCGCCGCAGAACCGCCGCCTGTTCAAGTTTCACAACCTGGCCAACCCCGAACAGGAACTGTTGCTGGAAACCTTCAAGGGCGTCGAAGGCCTGTCGAAGGCGTTCAACTACGAACTGCTGCTGGTCTGCGAAGACTCCGGCGTGCCGCTCAAGTCGATGATGGGCCAGCACGTCAGCATCGAGATCGAACTCGCTGAAGGTGGCCCACGCTACATCACCGGTTATCTCACACGCTTCGCCAGCATCGGCAGCGACGGCGGCATGGCGCGCTATACCGCCACGCTCAACCCCTGGTTTTCGATGCTCAAGAACCGCTTCGACACGCGGATCTTCCAGGGCAACACGGTCGAAGAAGTGGTCACGGCCGTATTCGCCCTGTGCCCGGCGTTCTCCCGCCATGAGTTCCGCCTGACCCGCCCGCAGAAGCGCTACACCTACATCACCCAGTACCGTGAGACCGACTTCAACTTCGTCCAGCGCCTGCTGGAGGAAGAGGGGATGTTCTACTACTTCGAGCATACCGCCGAAGGCCACACCATGATCATCTGCGATGACTCCAGCACGCTGGTCGACATCCCCGAGCAACCGCGGATCCGCTTCCACAGCGCCTCGGTCACCGAGACCGCCGACTCCATCACCCAGTGGAGCGGTAACCGCCAGCTGCAGTCCAGCAAGATGGCCACGCAGACCTTCGACTACCGCCAGCCCAACAACCGCCTGCCGGTGGCGATGAACAGCAAGAACAAGCAGGGCGAAGTAGAGAGCTTCGAGATCTACGACTTCCCCGGCCAATACACCCACGGCACCTACGATGAAGGCGAAACCCTGCTGCGCCTGCGCATCGAGGCCCTGGAACTGCGTGGCAAGAAATTCGAAGGCGCCAGCAACTGTCGCGCCATGAGGCCCGGCTACACGTTCGAGCTGTTGCAGCATTACGCCCACGACCAGGGTCCGGTGGAAGACCGCCAGTTCCTGATCATGAGCGTGGAAAGCGAAGGCCACAACAACTACCTCAGCGGCCAGCAGGCCAGCTACTTCAACACCTTCAGTTGCGTACGCAAGAAGATCCCGTTCCGCCCGCAACTGAGTACGCCCAGGCCGACCATCGCCGGCCCGCAAACCGCCATCATCGTCGGCCCACCGGGAGAAGAGATCTTCACCGACGAGCTGGGCCGGGTGAAGATCCAGTTCCATTGGGACCGTAACGGCAAGTACAACGACCACAGCTCCTGCTGGGTACGCGTCGCCCAAACCGGCGCCAGCGGCGGGTTCGGCAGTATCCAGATCCCACGCGTCGGCGACGAAGTGGTGGTGGTATTCCTCGACGGCAACCCGGACCGCCCGCTGGTCATGGGCAGCCTGTACAACAGCACCAATACACCGCCGTGGTCGCTGCCGGCGAACAAGACCCAGAGCGGCTTCCTGACGCGCTCTACTAAGGGTAAAGGATCAAACGCGAACTTCTTCCGCTTTGAAGACAAGGCGGGTGCTGAGCAGATCATTATGCATGCTGAGCGCAACTTGGATACCGAGGTCGAGGCAGACGACAGTCTCCAGGTGGGGGGCAATCGAACAATCAAGGTCGAGGGAAAACATTCCGAAACCATCAAGCTGGAAACCAGCATTGCGGTGGAGGAGGGGTCATATTTTGTGACGGTGGACCAGGGCGACGTGAAGATAAAAGCTGCTAAATCCATCACCTTGGAGGTGGGGAAGAGCACGCTTGTCATGAACTCGGATGGCACCATTACCCTGTCAGGCGTCTCCGTAGACGTTGCAGGTAGCAAAATAATTAATTTGAACAAGTCTTGATTAACGACAAGGAAAAGTCCCATGCGTAGAAACATCTACGACCGATTATCTGAACGGCGTGAACGCGAAGAGCGCCTTGAGCGTGAGCGTCTAGAGCAGGAGGCACTGAGTGCAGAGCCCTCGCCACCGCCTCGTTTTTACACGAATGAATTAAGTTTCGTGCGACCGGAGAATCTCAAGGATAAAACCTTCCATGTTTTCACTTTGACTGACACCGGGCCAAGTCCTTTTTCATTCGTGGTGGGCCGTTCCATCGTCGCGCTTGATGCGGACCTTGAAGCGCAGTCGCAGCAGTTGCTTAAGGAATTGGAGAAAACGCTCTCGCATATCCAGTGGCTTGAACCCATTGCGCCTGTCACTGTCGCCGGTTTCTCAGCTTATCGTACTGAGTTTCGTTGGCGCCAGCAGGGACAGCCAGTCCATCAGATTCAATTACTTTTCCTTCATAAAGACGAGTATGAGCGCCCATTGCTGATTCAGATCACAGGGACGAGCAACAATCCTAAAGGTATGACCGCTGTAGAGCGGGCCACCTTTGATGCAATGGTAGAAAGCATGGCGCTACGTGAAAAAATCTCAAGTCAAGGGGATGCCAAAGAGGCCACGTTAGCATGAGTGCGGCGGCTGCTCGGTGCGACGATTCCATAGAACATTCCAGTGCTTTGGGCGGGTTGTTAGCAGGCCTTGCCATAGGCGCGGGGGCTGTTCTCATCGGCATTGCCGTAGTTGGAACCGGCGGGTTAGGCGGTCTAGCGATTGCAGCCATGATAGGTGCCGGGGCAGCAGCAGGCGGAGGTATTGGCCAGTTACTTGGAAGTCTCTCTTTTGCTCAGCGACAAACAGGCAGTATCAAATCAGGCTCTCCTAATGTGCACATAAATAGTAGGCCTGCTGCAAGAGCCCATGAAGACTATGCTGAATGCACGGATCACTCAGGGACTCCGAAAATATTAGCGCAAGGCAGTAGCACCGTATATATAAATGGCCTGCCCGCGGCTAGGGTAGGGGACCGTACTGTTTGTGATGCCAAGATTAGCTCTGGTTCATCGAACGTTATTATCGGCGGAGAGACTGAAACCACGGACGAAATTGATCCTGAAGTGCCAGGTTGGCTTGAAGGTACAGTGCTAGGTATTGGGCTCGCTAGTGCGGTGATTTTAGTAGGTCCTGCGATGGCGCTTTGGGGGTTATTCGGAGGAACGGTTGGCGGTGTCGCAGGGTACAGACTAGGCGGGGACTTATGGGGTGAGGGCTCCAATGGCCAGAAGCTAATGGCTTTCGGTGGCTCCCTTATCGTTGGAGGGTTGGCTGCTCGTTATAGGTTACAGCCTAACGGTGGGCTTGGTTCTAACTTCGGAAATACGAGCGTCGTTAGACGTTCGGCGTCTCCACTTTCGCGCGCGGTGAAAGCTTCGAATTCTGAAGCTGAGAAAGTTCCCACTTATAAAGTTCCCTATTCCCCTGTCACAAAGAGTCAGCGTGCGATCCTGAAGGGAAAAATGGATCAGCGAACAATGACCAAAGAGGAATATAAGCGCCTTGATTGGGATAGAAGGTTCGCAAATAAGAGGGCTAAAGGCGTCTCTAGGTTCTGGGCTGATGAGAGAGCGAGGCTGAAGATGGGGGAGCCTGGAACCAGAGCTTGGACTGCCGAACAGCGTGCAGATATATTAGCTAATAAAACTCCAAAATTTAATGGGGAGCCTATACAAGGGCACCATAAATATAATGCGCTTGATCATCCGCAGCTTGCAAGTGACCCCAAAAACATATACCCTGCGACACGCACAGAGCATTTTGAAAGGTGGCATGGTGGTAGCTGGCGGAATGACTCATTTGGAAAGCCTGTCAATCTAAATTACCCTGAGGAGTTCTAATGTCTGTCATCGCAATAGTTATTGAGGGGGATGTTCCACCTTCGGTTCTTATGAAGCTACACCGCATAATTGGTGCTTCTCTGCAACAGCTAAGATCAGCTGTCCAGTCGCGCAATCCAATTTTAGAGCTGGAGATATTCGATGGGGATTACCAAGAGCGCGCAGCATTAATTCGTGCAGTAATTGCAACGCTAATTGAGGGCGGGGTCGTCGCATCCTATTACGAAATTCCCTATGGCCAGCAATACGCAGGAAACATTCAGTTGTCTCTTTGGAAGATTGATTCAGATCTCGTAGAGGGTATATTGAGCGCGGCTGATAAAGAGGTGGAACGTCAGCTTAATAATTAAATCTAATGGACATCATTTGGGACCTCTCGGCGGTGCCCAATCGCCGCCCCTTCTTCTAAAAAAGTAATCCACCAAAAAGGGCTGCTCTGCAGCCCCTCGCTCCTTCAGTTCCGCTCCCGCACCCAGAACAACGTGGCACCTGCCACCGCCGCCGGCATCATCACCACGTTCACCAGCGGAATCATCAATGCCAGGTAGGTGATGCCGCCAAAGCCCAGACTCTGCCAGCGCTTTTCGCGCAGCCAGGCGAGCATGTCCTGCCAGCTCATCTTGTTGTTGTCCGCCGGGTAGTCGATGTACTGGATGGCCATCATCCATACCCCGAAGATCAGCCACAGCGGTGCGGCCACGACGTTGACCACCGGGATCAACGAGAGAATGAACAGGCCGATGGCCCGCGGCAGGAAGTAGCCCAGCTTGCGCATTTCGCGGCCCAGGGTACGTGGCACCATGGCGATCAGCTCGCCCCAGCTGAAGGCGGGGAAGGTGTCCTCGCCGCGCACCACCACCTCGACCTTTTCCGCCAGGAAGCCGTTGAACGGCGCGGCGATGATGTTGGCCACCAGGGTGAAGGTGAAGAACACCATCAGTATCACCAAGGCGACGAACAGCGGCCAGAGAATGTAGGTGAGAAAGCTCAGCCAGCTCGGCAGGGTGGGCATCAAGGCGTCGACCCACAGGCTGAACTGGTGCCCGGCAAAATAGATGAGGCCGCCGAACAGCAGTAGGTTGACCGCCAGCGGCAGCAGGACGAACAGCCGCAGGTTCGGGCTCATGACCAGTTTCAGCCCTTCGCGCAGGTACTGGGGGCCAGAGAGGACGGGGGCTTGCATCGAGACGCTCCGGATCAAAGGGAAAACGCGCTGACCTTACCCGAGTTTGCCCGCGCGACGAAAGGCGCCAATCCTTGAAGCAACGGGCTGTAACAAAAGCGAGTGAAGATTTTCTATCGGTTTTCAGCTTGGATAGAAGCACTCTATAAGGTGGATTGTCGAAGGATATTTCCTTAATCTCTGCGACCTCGCTACAGTGCGCTCAACTTTTGGTTTCGGATCTACGCGTTGTAGCCTTCCCCAAGTGCTGCGTAGATCCCTTTTAATTCCAGCCGGCGCTGCCGGCACACCGATGCCGGCCCGCGGCCGCCTCGACAGGAGTTCGACATGTCTGAAGTACGTCATTCGCGCGTCATCATTCTCGGTTCCGGCCCTGCCGGTTACAGCGCCGCGGTCTATGCCGCCCGCGCCAACCTCAAGCCGCTGCTGATCACCGGCATGCAGGCTGGCGGCCAGCTGACCACCACTACCGAAGTCGACAACTGGCCGGGCGACCCCCACGGCCTGACCGGTCCTGCGCTGATGCAGCGCATGCAGGAGCATGCCGAGCGCTTCGAAACCGAAATCGTCTTCGACCACATCAATGCCGTGGACCTGGCCAACAAGCCGTTCACCCTCAAGGGCGACAGCGGCACCTACACCTGCGATGCCCTGATCATCGCCACCGGTGCCAGCGCCCGCTACCTGGGCCTGCCGTCGGAAGAGACTTTCATGGGCAAGGGCGTTTCGGCCTGCGCCACCTGCGACGGCTTCTTCTATCGCAACAAGCCGGTCGCCGTGGTGGGCGGTGGCAACACCGCGGTGGAAGAGGCGCTGTACCTGGCCAATATCGCCAGCAAGGTGACCCTGGTACACCGTCGCGATACCTTCCGCGCCGAGAAGATCCTGGTCGACAAGCTGCACGCCCGTGTGGCCGAAGGCAAGATCGAGCTCAAGCTCAATGCCACCTTGGACGAAGTGCTGGGTGACGACATGGGCGTGACCGGTGCCCGCCTGAAGAACAACGATGGCAGCAGCGACGAAATCAAGGTCGACGGCGTGTTCATCGCCATCGGCCATACCCCGAACACCTCGCTGTTCGAAGGCCAGCTGACCCTCAAGGACGGCTACCTGGTGGTCAACGGTGGCCGTGAAGGCAACGCCACCGCCACCAACGTCGAAGGCGTGTTCGCTGCAGGCGACGTGGCTGACCACGTCTATCGCCAGGCGATCACCTCCGCCGGTGCCGGCTGCATGGCGGCGCTGGATGTCGAGCGTTACCTGGACGGGCTGGCGAACGCTTCGTTCTAAGGCGTCTGCCTACAGACCGCCCGGCGAGCCCGTGGAAGAGTACCGGTCCGTTAGTGGGCCGGTACTTGCGTTAGGGGGGGCTCGATAATGTTCACTTCACGTGAACGGTGAATACCAAGGGTTCTGGAGGAAAGATAGACTTATCATCCTTTTTTAGTTCTAGCGTGTACGTGCCCGGCTTTAATGGCCCTACGGTCACTTCCCAAGGTATTGGGTCGAGGGTAGTAAGCTGGTTTGGTGCTCTTGCCAGTTCACGGTCTTCATCGTTCTTGTCGATGACGATCAAGTCTGAATGCGTGTCCGGATAGGTCAGTGCACTGATCTTGAACGACGTGCCGACCTGCTCTTCATCCTGTGGGCTAATCAGGTCTGCACGACGAGCCGGCATCCTTATGAAATCGTACTGATATATGGTCGTTTCGTTCTGGGCTCTCAATGAAAAGTGAACGGGGCGGATGCCCTCCGGTTGGCCATGGTAACTCCAACTGTTGCCAACCCACTTGACGTCTAGTGCAAACTCTGAACCGCCCTGTATGTTTCTGTACATGATAGGGGTGCTGGGCACGCCATAGCCTTCCAAATGGAGCATTACCTTAGATGACCTTACGGCTCGTGTAATACCGAAGACCGTGCTCGCTACTTCTACCGTCCGCGTCACCACTTCCCCGGTCATTTCATTTTCTGCCCGGATGGTCTGTTGGCCCGTACCCGCGCTGATGACATCCGCTGCCCAGTAATTGCCTTGCAGGAGTGCGGTGTTCTCTGCACCACCGCCGACGGATACCTTGATTGGGCCGGTGCCGTTGGCTGCATTGCCGCTCACGTTCATGATGCGCCCAACGGTTGCACCTTCGGCAGGGGCATTGATGCGCAGTGGGTCGGCGGGTTTGTGCGAAACCTCGACGCTCACGGTGGCAGGCGTAGAACCCTTGAGGATGTCCAGGGGGTCTTTCGCAATGGCGGAAAGGGTGTGAGTGCCTTCCGGCACATTGTTGAAGGTGGCTTCCCAGGTGTTCTGCGAGGTGGGGCGCGTGACCTGCGTCTGGCCGGCGAGCATGATTTCGATATTGGGCTGCTTGAGTTCGGTCGTGCCCTGGACCGTGACGGTGCTGATGTGCGCGGTAGTGGTCTTGATGGTCGGTGTGGGCAGAGGGTTGGGTGTGAGCTTTGCCGTTACCGTGTTGCTGACAGTCTCACGGTCGAAGGTCTTGGCGACAATCTGGATGGTGCCGTCGCCCTGGGCCTGATGCTTGCCCATCCAAGCATTGACGAAGAAATCGCCATCTTGGCGAATTCGGAAGGTGTCGGATGCCAGTCGTTCGTTTTGGGCGAACAAATCTACAGAACTACCTGCTGGCAGGCCTTGAAGCGTGCCCCTGATATCCCATGCTTCGCTCTGGGCGTTTGTGTAGAAACTGTGGCGTGTGACCGAACTGATCGTCAGTGAGAGGGAATGCGTCTCTTGCTTCATAGTATGAATTCCTGTGGATACCGGAACCATTCCGGAGGCCTCATGGTATTCGGGGGTTATGAAACGAGCGACGCTTAGATTTAATAGGTATATGCAAGTAGCCAGTCTGCACTGTGCATGCAAGTACTTTGGATTTATATCGAAAGAATAAGATGATGGGCCCTGTAGGAGTGTCCTTGTGCCGCGAAAGGACCGCGAAGCGGCCCCAGTCGTTTACAGGCTAAGGCGCATCGACAGATCCACCGCCTTCACATCCTTGGTCATGGCACCAATGGAGATGTAGTCCACCCCCGTCTCGGCAATCACCCGCAGGGTGCTTTCATTCACGCCGCCACTGGCCTCCAGCTTGGCCTTGCCGGCGGTGATGCGCACGGCCTCGCGCATTTCATCGAGCGTCAATTCGTCGAGCATGACGATATCGGCACCGGCCGTTAGCGCCTGGCGCAGCTCGTCCAGGCTTTCCACTTCGATTTCCACCGGTTTGCCCGGCGCGATCTTGTGCGCCGCAGCAACCGCCTCGGCTACCCCGCCACTGGCCGCGATATGGTTTTCCTTGATCAGGAAGGCGTCATACAAGCCGATGCGATGGTTGTCGCAACCGCCACAGGTCACGGCATATTTCTGCGCCAGGCGCAGGCCCGGCAGCGTCTTGCGGGTGTCGAGCAGGCGCACCTGGGTGCCCTGCACCAAGTCGGCGAGAAAACGCGCCCGGGTAGCCACGCCGGACAACATCTGCAGGAAGTTCAGCGCCGTGCGTTCGCCACTGAGCAACGAGCGCGCCGGGCCTTCGAGGTGGAACAGCGCCTGGTTGGCCTTGGCCCGCTCCCCGTCGGCCACCTGCCAGTGTACGGCCACCCGTGGGTCGAGCTGGCGGAACACCGCATCGACCCAGGCGGTACCGGCGATGGTGCAATCTTCGCGGGTGATGATGGTCGCCTTGGCCAGGCGCTCGGCCGGAATCAACTGGGCGGTGATGTCGCCGCTGCCGATGTCTTCCAGCAGCGCACGGCGCACGTTAGCTTCGATTTCGGCGGTCAGGTCGGCGAGGCGTAGGTTCGGCATGGTTGGCTCCACAAGCTAGGTGCCGGCGATTATAGGGCAGGGGGCCGACGTGTACAGCGCCAACCACACCGGTGACCTTTGGTCAGGACGAGTGAGCATTTCGCCGAACCCATGGTCAGTTGGGAGCGTAAGCAGATCGCGCTAGAAGCTGTCAGATTTTTTACCGATAATGCGACCAGTATTTGGCGTCATGGTTTTGACTGTTTCAGGCCATTCGAACAGATCACCCCTATCAAGGAGTCCGGGATGCAGATAGAAGGCAAGGTCGTGCCGCTGGCGGCGGCCATCGATCGAGGGGCGCGTGCTTCCTTGCCTTGCCTGCCGCTCCCGCTCCTGCAGGTGCGCGACCTGGCGGCGCTGCACTTGCGCCAGGGCCTGCAGACGCTGTTCGACAATGCCGACGACACCCTCTTCGAAATGGCCGACAAGGCCAGCGAACGGTTCGAGCAGAACCTGTACTTCGAGGCGATGCGCGACCTGCGGCTCAAGCGCAAGAGCATCGAACGCGGGTTCCTTGACCGGTTTCACGACGCCTTCGCCCGGCTCAACCAGGCCGATGAGCGGCAATCTGGCGTAGCCGACCGCCCACGCAGCACTGCGCAACTGGAGCGCTCCGCGGCCGTCGAGGCGATGGTCGCGCGAGTATTGTCCCGGGAGGGGCAGGCACTCAAGCAACTGACGTTACGCTTCCAGGCCCTGCTCGAAACCCCTCTGGCCCAACGGCTTGCGCTGGGGCCTGAGTCATTGTGCGACCACTTCCTGCAAGCCGGGCGCGACCTGGGGGTAGGGCCGAAGGTCAAGCTGGTCTTGCTGAAACTGTTCGAGCGCTATGTGTTGCGCGAGATCGACCAACTGTACGAACAGGCCAACCAGTTGCTGGCCAACGCTGGCATATTGCCTGAACTCAAGGCTGCGCCGCGCCGCCGCACCGAGGACCAACGGCATCTGGAACGACTGGCCACTGGCCTGGCCAAGGCCGACGAGCCCCAGGCCGACGATGCCAGCCAGGTATTCTTCGACGCGCTGACGCCGTTGCTGGCGCCACTACGAGGCCGCGTTGCACCGCGGGTGCAGCAGGTGCCCGGCGCACAGCCGGTCAGCACCGCCGACCTGTTGCGGCTGCTCTCCCACCTGCAGCACTACGTGCCTGCCACCTGTGAGGCCGATGATTTCGATCTGGGCCAGCAGTTGGAGCAGCTGCTGCTGCGGGTGAGCGTGCGCAGCGGTACGCGCCGTTGCATCGCCACCGCCGACGAGGACACATTCAACCTGGTCGGCCTGCTGTTCGCGTTCACCCGGAAAGATAACAACCTACCTGCGGCCGTGCGCGAGCTGATCGAACGGCTGCACATTCCGTTGCTCAAGGTGGCGTTGCTCGACAAGGCCGTGTTCAGCCGTGCCAGCCACCCGGCCCGGCGCCTGCTCAACGAGATCGCAGCGGCTGCCATTGGCTGGGAAACCGGCAACGAGGGGCTGCGCGACAGCCTGCAACTGCGGGTGGAGCGTATCGTCCAGCGTTTGCTCAACGAGTTCACCGATGATCCACGGCTGTTCAGCGAGCTGCTCGAGGACTTTCTTGCCTTCAGCCAGCAGGAACGCCGCCGCAACGAACTGCTCGAGCAACGCACCCGTGATGCCGAAGAGGGAAGGGCGCGTGCCTTGCAGGCTCGCCTGCAGGTGCAGCGAGAGCTGAACGTGCGCCTGCATGGCCGGGTTCTGCCGCAGGCGGTGGTGCACATGCTGGTCCAAAGCTGGAGCCAGGTCCTGCTGCTGGCCTGGCTCAAGCACGGCGAAGGTTCCGCAGCCTGGGCCGAAGGGCTGGCGACCATGGACGCGCTGCTGGCGAGCATCGCCCCGCACCACGAGCCCCAGGCGCGCGAGCGCTTGCTGCAACAGGTGCCCAGCCTGCTCAAAGCCCTGCGCGAGGGCCTGGCGGGCGTGGTCATGGACGCGGTCGCGACCCGCGAATTCTTCCAGCAGCTGGAGCAATTGCACTTGGCTGCCTGCGTGGGTGCGCCGGGCAGCGCCTGTGCCGTGGAGCACGTGCTGGTGGCCGAGGAAGTCATCCTGGCGGTGGCCGACGAGCCCGCGTGCGGCCCTTTGCTGCAGCCGGACATGCAAGGGCCGGAGCTGGCCCAGGTGCAGCGGCTGAAGGTCGGTGCATGGGTCGAGGTAATGGATGGCGACGAGCTGCTGCGCTGCAAGCTGGTCGCCAGGATCGACAGCCATGACCGCTTCGTCTTCGCCAACCGCACCGGCATGAAGGTGCGCGAGTGGAACCGTGCGGGGCTGGCCCAGGCCCTGCGCCGCGGCGAACTGCGCCTGCTGGACGACGGGCTGTTGTTCGAGCGGGCCCTGGAGGCAGTGCTCGGGCGCTTGCGCCGCCAGGCGGATCGCTGAACAATCATTTACATGCAAGCGCATCGGGTGCGGGGCATACTGGCAACCTCCCCGGCGATTTTCAGGAACTGCTTCATGCAATTGGACCGTGCGACAGGCTGGTTCTCCGGCGTTACCCATTGCCCCTCGCCCAACTTCAATGCGCGCCCTGAAGGCGAAGCCATTTCCCTGCTGGTCATCCACAACATCAGCCTGCCGCCAGCGTGCTTCGGTACCGGCAAGGTGCAGCAGTTCTTCCAGAACCAGCTCGACCCAGGCGAGCACCCTTATTTCCAAGACATCTGCCACCTCACCGTATCGGCGCACCTGTTCATCGAGCGTGACGGTGCGGTGACCCAGTTCGTGTCTTTGCTCGACCGGGCCTGGCATGCGGGTGTCTCGAGCTTCGACGGGCGCGAGGGTTGCAACGATTTTTCCATTGGCATCGAGCTTGAAGGCACCGACGAGCTGCCCTACACCGACGCCCAGTACGCCACCTTGGAGCAGCTGACCCGCGAGATTCGTCGCGCCTGGCCGGTGATCGGCCCGCAGCGCATCTGTGGCCACAGCGACATCGCCCCGGTACGCAAGACCGACCCGGGCCCGGCCTTCGACTGGTGCCGCTATCGCGCGGCGCTGCAGTGCAATGAGGACAATGCATGAGTTTCCTGGTGTTGGTGCTGGTGCTTTGGGTCGAGAAATTCTCTGCCCTGCGCCAGCGGCTGCAACGTGATGGCTTCTTCCTGGGCGAGCTGGTGCGCCTGGAGCGCAGCGGCAAGGTACACCCCTGGTGGACGCTGGCCATTCTGGTGCTGGCGCCGGTGGCGTTGCTGGTTTTGCTGTTGCATGTACTGGAGCCGGTGGCCTACGGGTTGCTGGCATTGCCGGTGCATGTGCTGGTGCTGATCTACAGCCTCGGCCGTGGCGATGCCAAGGCGGCCCTGGGGCCGTTCCGCGATGCCTGGCGCCGAGGAGATGACCAAGCCGCGCTGCATGTGGCCGAGCGTGACCTGGGGTTGGCCGCCGACGATGCGCAAAGCTTGTTGATCCGCGTGCAGGGCCACTTGCTGTGGCAGGCGTACCAGAGCTTTTTCGCGGTGATCTTCTGGTACTTCCTGCTGGGGCCTGGCGCCGCCCTGGCCTATCGCCTGCTGGCCCTGTGCGCGGGCAACAGCCGGCAACCGGCGCTCAAGGAGCGGGCCGAGCAGCTGCGCCATGCCATGGACTGGCTGCCGGTGCGGGTACTGGCGTTGAGCTTTGCCTTGGTCGGCAACTTCGTCGCCGTGGTGCGGGTGATGCTGCACGAGCTGCTCAACTGGCACATCAGCGCCGGGCACCTGGTGGCGCGGGTCGGGCGGGTGGCCGATACGGTGCCCGAGGAAGAAGACAACCAGCGTGGGCTGGGGCGGCTAGACAGCCTCTGGGAGCTGCTGCTGCGTTGTGCGGTGTTGTGGTACGCGTGCTTTGCGCTGTGGACCGTGTTGGTCTGACGGGGCGTGCAGGTGTTGGGGCTGCTTTGCAGCCCTTTCGCGGCACAAGGCCGCTCCTGCACGAACGAGATATCCACAGGCTGGTGACGCCCTGCCAGACAGCCTCGACTCCTGCTTAACCTTAAATTACAAACCTTGGATTCGTTCTGCGCTATACAGGTCGCCTGGCCGTTAATGGCCTTGTGCTACCTCAGAGAATAAAAAGAATCCAAGGAGATGCGCATGCAGCGTTTGCTCTATCCGGCCATCGCCCTGATGGACCGGCTGAGCTTCGGCCTGAAGTTCAGCCTGATCAGCGCCCTGTTCTTCGTGCCGATGCTGGTCACCAGCTTCTACCTGGTACGCGGCGTCCATGACCAGTTCCATGCCACTCGCGTCGAACTTCAGGGGCTGGCTCCTCTGGCGAGCGCCCTGGCCTTGCGCGGGGAGCTGGAAACCCTGGGCAATCTCTTGCAGATCAACGTGATGCTCGGCCAGTCGGGGCAGGCCGGCGATCTGGAGCAACGTATCGGGCACAGTCAGGAGCAGGTCGCAGCGAAGCTGCAGGCACTACTATTCGACGACCCGCAACTGCAGGCCCGGCGCGACGAAGTGAGCGAAGCGTTTGATCGGGCCCGCAACGAGTCTTCCCTGCAAAGCAAGGCGGCCCTGGTGGACAAACTGCTGGTGCAGGCCCAGGTGCTGGCCAAGCAGGTGGCCAGCCATGTGGGCCTGGACCAGGACAGCCAGGCCTCGGTGCGCCATTTAAGCGAGGTGCTGGGTGTCGCCACGGGCCAGGTGACCCAGGCGCTGGGCGAGGGCCGGGCGATGGGCGCCACGGCCCTGGGTCGAGGCTTCATCGACTCCTCTGGCAGTGCCCGTTTCGAAGACTTGCTGCAACGGCTGGAGCGGCTGGCCGCCGACTACGGCATTCGACTGGACGAAACCTTGGCCGCCGACCCGCAGGCCAAGGCCGCCCTGGCCGAGCTGGCCCAGGCCAGCCAGGCGACCATCAAGCAGGCGGCCGGCCTGTTCGAAGAACAGGTGGTGATGGCCGAGACCCTGGATGCGCCCTGGGCCGGGTTCTACCAGCAGGTCAGCGGGCTGATGGCACAGACCTACCGGCTCAACGACGCCATTCTCACTCACTTGCAGGTGCAGTTGCAGGAGCGCCTGGGCGAGCACCGGTTGCGCATGATTGCCCTGGTCGGTGCTCTGGCCGTGGTATTCGCCTTGATCATCTACCTTGCCGGCGGCTTCTACGTTTCCATCCGCCAGACGCTGGGCAACCTCGGCTCGGCCATGGACAAGGTCGCCGCCGGAGACATGACCGTCAGTTTTTGCTCCCGCAGCCAGGACGAGCTGGGCGAACTGGGCCAGGGGTTCAACCAGACCGTGCAACGCATGCGCGAGCTGATCGGCCAGGTCAGCCGCACGGTCGGCCAGGTCGAGGTGCAGGCCGGGCAGGTGCTGGCCGTGTCGGTACACAGCAGCCAAGCCATCGGCGGCCAGCGTGAGCAGATCGAGCAGGTGGCTGCGGCCATGAACCAGATGAGTGCCACGTCCCAGGAAGTCGCGCGCAGCGCAGCCCTGGCCGCTGAAGGTGCGCAACAGGTCAATCGTGAAAGTGCCACGGGCCGTGGCCTGGTGGAGAGCCAGCAGGGCAGCATCGCCCGCCTGGCCAGCGAGATCGACCACACGGTGGCCGCGGTCAACCAGCTGGCCGGCGACAGCCAGGCCATCGGCCGGGTGCTGGAAGTGATTCGCAGCATTGCCGAGCAGACCAACCTGCTGGCCCTGAACGCGGCCATCGAGGCCGCTCGGGCCGGCGAACAGGGCAGGGGGTTCGCCGTGGTCGCCGACGAGGTGCGGACCCTGGCCAGGCGCACCCAGGACTCCACCGAGGAGATCGCCCAGATGATCCAACGCCTGCAGGAAGGCGTGGGGGCGGCGGTCAGGGCGATGGGCAGCAGCCACCAGATGGCCGCCGGCACGGTGGACGAGGCTCGCCAGGTGCAACAGGCGCTGGGCAATATCCTTGGGGCGGTGGGTGGCATCGTCGAGCAGAACCAGCAGATCGCCGCCGCCGTCGAGCAGCAGACGGCGGTGGCCCACGATATCGATCAGAACATCGTGGCGATCAACCGCGCCGCCCAGGATACGACCCAAGGGGCCAACCAGACCGAGGATGCCAGCCGGAATCTGTCAGCCCAGGTACTGGAGCTCAAGCGGCTGATCGGGGCGTTTCGTATCTAAGCAATGGGCCGGTGCTACCAGCCGAACAACTCACAGGCATTGTGGGTACTGGCCTCGGCCAACCGGTCGGCCTCGATGCCCATCACCTCGGCCAGCGCGCCGGCGATCTGCGGCAGGTGCTCCGGGCTGTTGCGCACCCCTGGGAACATCGACGGCGCCATGTCCGGCGCATCGGTCTCCAGCACCACGCTTTCCAGCGGCAGGCGTGGCAGCGTCTTGCGCAGGCGCAGCGCCTGGGGCCAGGTGGCGGCACCGCCCAGGCCCAGCTTGAAACCCAGCCGGATGTACTCGCGGGCCTCTTCGTAGCTGCCGGCGAAGGCATGGATGATGCCGGCGCGGGCGGGTTTGTAGCGCTTGAGGGTGGCGATCACCTGGGCGTGGCTGCGGCGCACATGCAGCAGGGCGGGTAGGGCAAAGTCGCAGGCCAGTTGCAGTTGCGCCTCGAACAGTGCTTGTTGGCGGCCTTTGTCCAGTTCCGGCAGGTAGAAGTCCAGGCCGAACTCGCCCACCGCGCACAGGCGCGGGTCGCCTTGCAGGCGCTCTAACCAGTCGCGCAGCTGGGCCAGGTGCTCGGGGCGGTGCTGGTCAAGGTACACCGGGTGCAGCCCGAGCGCGGCATGCAGGTTGGGCGTGCTGCAGGCCAGGTCCCACACGCGTTGCCAGTTGTCCTGATACACACCCAGCACCACCATGCGTTCCACGCCGAGGGCCGCCGCATTGGCCAGCAGGCGTTGGCGGTCAGCGTCGAAGTCGGGGAAGTCCAGGTGGGTGTGGGTGTCGATCAGGCGCATGGTCAACCTGCGCTGATGCGTTGTTTGAACGTACGCGCCACGGCATGCACGCCGGGCTCGTAGCGTTTGTCTTCGATAGCGGCCAGGGCCAGTTCCAGGGCGGTGACGGCGATCTGTCCGTGCTGCTGGGCCATGGCGTTGACCGGCAGAGGCAGGAAGTCCAGCAACTGGTTGTCACCGAAGGTACCCAGCTGCAACTGGCGCGAATCGGCCGGGCGTGCCTGCAGGGTGTCGAACACGCCTTGCAGCAGTACATAGGAGGTGGTGACCAAGGCATCGGGCAGGCCGCCGAAATCTTCGATCAATTGCTGCATCAGACGCTGGCCGCATTCACGGCTGAAGGCCTCGCCCTGATAGCGGCGTACCTGGCCCGCGAACGGTTGCAGCGCTTCATCGAAACCGCCGGCGCGGGCCTGGCTGACCGACAGCTCCGGGCGCGCACCGATCAGGGCGATGGTGCGCGGGTGCGTGTCCAGCAGGCTCTGGGCCAATTGGCGGCTGGCATCGCGATCGTCGCTGATCACCGAGCAGAAGTACGACGGGTCCATGCGCCGGTCGATGGCGATCACCGGCAGGCCCTTGTCCTGTAGTTCGCGGTAGCTGTCGTCGTCCGGCGGCAGGCAGCTGGCAACGAACAGGGCATCGCAGCGGCGGGCGCGGAACAGTTGCTGCAACTGCCGTTCGCTGTCCGGCTGGTCGTCGCTACTGGCGATCAGCAGCTGGTAGCCACGAGCGCGGGCCCCTTGCTCGAGCTGCTTGGCGATACGGGCATAGCTGGGGTTCTCCAGATCCGGGAGAATGAAGCCCAGGGTCCGGGTGTGCCGGCTGCGCAGGCCAGCAGCCTGCGGGTTGGGCGTGAAGCCGTGGGCCTCGACCACCGCGCGCACGCGCTCGACCGTGCTGTTGCTGATGCGCTGCTGTTCGGCCTTGCCATTGATGACGTAGCTGGCGGTGGTCACGGACACACCGGCCAGACGGGCGATATCGCTGAGTTTCACCGAATTTTCCTTGTTATTACCGGGGCTGCTGCGGAGCTTGACCGGGTAGTGTGACCCAAGGGCCAGGCCGTGCGCAGGCGACCATTGTCGCAATTGTCCGACGGGATGGGGCTTTTTCGTCGCAAGATTATCGAGTAACGTGGCCTCCTGGTCAGATTAAACGATTCAGCAGGCGATTTTCCTGCCGCGGCTTGCCACCCGCGCAAGGTCGTCGAACTGGCCCTTTTCGTGAATTTCACAACAATACCTCAGTACCCGACCCCGGGGCTGCAAAAGGAGAAGGTCATGCTGGAGCTCGCTCAGGAGCAGATCGCCATGGGCCAGGTGGCCGCCGACAAGGCCCAGGCGTTGCGCCTGCTGGCCGATCGGCTGGTCGCTGACGGCCTGGTCGCCGAAGGTTACCTGCAAGGGCTCGAGGCCCGCGAGATGCAAGGCTCGACCTTCCTCGGCCAGGGTATTGCCATCCCTCATGGCACCCCGCAGACCCGCGATCAGGTGTTCGCCACCGGTGTGCGACTGCTGCAGTTTCCCGAGGGGGTCGACTGGGGCGATGGCCAGGTCGTCTACCTGGCCATCGGCATCGCGGCCCGCTCGGATGAGCACCTGCGCCTGTTGCAGTTGCTGACCCGCGCCCTGGGCGAGACCGACCTGGCCGAGGCCTTGCGCCGGGCCAGCTCCGCCGAGGCCCTGCTCAAGCTACTGCAGGGCGCCCCCCAAGAGCTGGCGCTCGATGCGCAGCTGGTGGGCCTGAACCTGGCGGCCGAGGATTTCGACGAGCTGGCCTGGCGTGGTGCGCGCCTGCTGCAGCGCGCCGGGTGCGTCGAGGCAGGCTTTGCCAGTGTGCTGCAGCAGGCCGAGCCGTTGCCCTTGGGCGAAGGCCTGTGGTGGCTGCACAGCGAGCGCCAGGTGCGCCAGCCAGGCTTGGCCTTCGTTACGCCACAGCAGCCGCTGCGCTATCGAGACCAGCCGCTCAACGGCCTGTTCTGCCTGGCCAGTCTGGGTGTTGCCCACCAGGCCTTGCTCGAGCGCCTGTGCGAGGTGTTGATCGAAGGCCGTGGGCAGATGCTCTACCAAGCCACCAACAGCCGCGACGTGCTCGAGGTACTGGGCGGCGAGGCGCCGAGCGACTGGCCCAGTGCGCGCATCGTCCTGGCCAACCCCCACGGCTTGCATGCCCGGCCGGCGAAAGTGCTGGCGCAACTGGCCAAGGGCTTCGAGGGCGAGATCCGCGTGCGTCTGCTCGACAGCGGCCAGCCGGCGGTGTCGGCCAAGAGCCTGAGCAAGCTGCTGGGCCTCGGTGCCCAGCGTGGCCAGGCGTTGGAACTGATCGCCGAACCGAACATTGCCAGCAATGCGTTGCCGGTGCTGCTGGCCGCCATCGAGCAGGGCCTGGGCGAAGACGTGGAACCCCTGCCCGAGCAGGCCGTGCTTGTTGCACCGGTTGTCGTCGAAGCGCTGCAAGCCCCTGCTGCCGGCAGCCTGGTCCAGGGCATCGGTGCCGCGCCGGGCATCGCCAGTGGCCCGGCCCATGTCCATGTCGAGCGCGAAATCGACTACCCCCTGCGTGGCGAGTCGCCTGCTCAGGAGCGCCAGAAGCTAAGCCAGGCCCTGGAGGTGGTGAATGCCGAACTGCAGGCCTTGGTGCAACGCAGCGACAAGGCCATCGGCGAAATCTTCGTCACCCACCAGGAAATGCTCGCCGACCCCGGCCTGGGCGATGAGGTCGAACAGCGCCTGGCCCAGGGCGAAAGCGCCGCGGCCGCCTGGATGACCGTCATCGACAGCGCCGCGCGCCAGCAGGAGGCGCTGCATGACGCCCTGCTCGCCGAGCGTGCCGCCGACCTGCGTGACATAGGCCGGCGCGTGCTGGCGCAACTGTGCGGTGTCCAGGCCGTGCCCGAGCCCCAGCAGCCTTATGTGCTGGTGATGACCGAGGTCGGCCCGTCCGACGTGGCCCGCCTGGACCCGGCACGGGTGGCCGGTATCGTCACCGCACAAGGCGGTGCCACCGCCCACAGCGCCATCGTCGCCCGTGCCCTGGGCATCCCGGCGGTGGTCGGCGCAGGGGCGGCGATCTTGCTGCTGGAGCCCGGCACGCCGTTGCTGCTAGACGGTCAGCGTGGCCGGGTCAGCGTGGCGCCGCCTGCCGAGGAGCTGCAACGTGCCCTCGCCGAACGCGACCTGCGCGAGCAGCGCCTGCAGGCGGCCTGGGCCAAGCGCCACGAACCCGCGGTGAGCCGCGACGGCCGCGCCATGGAGGTGTGCGCCAACATCGGTGAGAGCACCGGCATCGACAAGGTGGTGGAGCAGGGCGCCGAAGGCGTGGGCCTGCTGCGTACCGAACTGATCTTCATGGCCCACCCCCAGGCACCGGATGTGGCCACCCAGGAAGCCGAGTACCGCCGCGTGCTCGACGGCCTGGCCGGGCGCCCGCTGGTGGTGCGTACCCTCGACGTGGGCGGCGACAAACCGTTGCCCTACTGGCCGATCGCCGCCGAGGAAAACCCCTTCCTCGGTGTGCGTGGCGTGCGCTTGACGCTGCAGCGCCCACAGGTGATGGAAGACCAGCTGCGCGCCTTGTTGCGCGCCGCTGACGATCGCCCGTTGCGTATCATGTTCCCGATGGTCGGCCAGGTGCACGAGTGGCGCGAGGCCAAGGCCATGGTCGATCGCCTGCGCGAGGAAATCCCGGTCGCCGACCTGCAGGTCGGCATCATGGTCGAGGTGCCTTCGGCGGCCCTGCTGGCACCACAGCTGGCCCGCGAGGTGGACTTCTTCAGCATCGGCACCAACGACCTGACCCAGTACACCCTGGCCATCGACCGTGGCCACCCCAGCCTCTCGGCCCAGGCCGACGGCCTGCACCCGGCCGTGCTGCAGCTGATCGACATGACCGTGCGCGCCGCTCATGCCCAGGGCAAGTGGGTCGGCGTGTGCGGCGAGTTGGCGGCCGACCCGCAGGCGGTCGCGGTGCTGCTCGGCCTGGACGTGGACGAGCTCAGCGTCGCCGCCCGCAGCATCGCCGAAGTCAAGGCACTGGTTCGCCAGGCCGATCACCAGACGGCCCGCGCCCTGGCGCGCGAGGCCCTGCAACAAGACAGCGCCGCCGCGGTACGGGCGCTGGTGGAGCGTTACTGAAATGGCCAAGATCCTCACCCTCACCCTCAACCCGGCGCTGGACATCACCGTCAGCCTGCAAACCCTGCACCCGGGCCTGGTCAACCGTAGCCAGGCCCAGCACAGCCACGCCGCCGGCAAAGGCCTGAACGTGGCGCAGGTGCTGGCCGACCTGGGCCATCGCGTGACCGTGGGTGGCTTTCTCGGCTGCGACAACCTGGCGCCGTTCGAAGCGCTCATCGCCTGGCGCGGCTTTGCCGACTGCTTTGTCCGGGTGCCTGGCGAAACCCGCAACAACATCAAGCTGGTCGAGGCCGATGGCCGCGTCACCGATATCAACGGCCAGGGGCCGGAAGTCGACGAGGCCGCCCAGTCCGCCCTGATGCGGCGCCTTGAACAGGTGGTGGCGGGGCACGATGCGGTGGTGGTGGCCGGCAGCTTGCCAAGGGGTGTCGATGCCCAGTGGTTCCAGGCGCTGTTGCTGATGCTCAAGGGCAAAGGCCTGAAAGTGGCCCTGGATACCAGCGGCGAAGCGTTGCGTGCAGGTCTCAAGGCTGAGCCTTGGCTGGTCAAGCCCAACACCGAGGAACTGGGTGAGGCGCTGGGTATCGCCATGCACAGTCCGGCCGAGCAGCGTGTGGCCGCCCAGCGCCTGTTGGCGTCGGGCATCGAGCACGTGGTGGTGTCCCAGGGCGAGCAGGGCGTCAGCTGGTTCGCCCAAGGCCTGGCCTTGCATGGGCAACCGCCCAAGGTGCGGGTGGCCAGCACGGTCGGCGCCGGCGATTCGCTGGTCGCCGGCATGGTCCATGGCCTGCTGCAAGGCGAGCCGGCCGGGCAGACGCTGCGCCGCGCCACGGCCATCGCCGCCCAGGCGGTGAGCCAGGTCGGCTTCGGTATCCGTGACCGGGAACAGCTGGCGCGCCTGGAAAGCGCCGTGCAACTGACAGAACAACAAGAGGGTTGCCGATGAACATCGCCATCATCACTGCCTGCCCCAACGGCCAGGTATCCAGTGTGCTGAGCGCGCGCCTGCTGTCGGCGGCCGCCCAGCAGCGGGGCTGGAGCACCAGCGTCGAGGTGCAGGACGCCGAGCACCCCGAACGCTGCCTGAGCCCGGCGCAGATCGCCGAGGCCGACTGGGTGCTGGTGGTCAGCACCGGTGCCGTGGACCTTGCACGCTTCGTCGGCAAGCGCGTCTACCAGAGCACGCCGGCCCAGGCCCTGGCCGACCGTGGCAGTTTCCTCGACGAAGCCGCAGCCAAAGCCCAGGTGCTGCAGCCGCTGGACGACGCCGAGCAGGCGCCGCCGCCTGCTGCCGTGCCCAAGCTCGTCGCAGTCACCGCCTGCCCCACGGGCGTGGCCCATACGTTCATGGCAGCCGAGGCGTTGCAGCAGGCCGCCAAGGAGCTGGGTTACCAGCTCACCGTGGAAACCCAGGGCTCGGTGGGCGCGCGTAATCCATTGCCTGCCGAAGCCATCGCCGAGGCCGATGTGGTGCTATTGGCCGCCGACATCGAGGTGCCGACTGCGCGCTTCGCCGGCAAGCGCATCTACCGCTGCGGCACCGGCATCGCCCTCAAGCAGGCCCGCGCCACCCTCGACAAGGCCTTGGCCCAGGGCAAGGTGGAGGCGGCGGGTGAGGCGACCGGCGAGGCCGTGAAAAAGGGCGAGAAGACCGGCGTCTACAAGCATTTGCTCACGGGCGTCTCGTTCATGTTGCCGATGGTGGTGGCTGGCGGCTTGCTGATCGCTCTGTCGTTCGTCTTCGGCATCGAAGCCTACAAGGAGCCCGGCACCTTGCCGGCGGCGTTGATGCAAATCGGTGGCGAGGCGGCCTTCAAGCTGATGGTGCCGTTGCTCGCCGGCTATATCGCCTGGTCCATCGCCGACCGGCCCGGGCTCGCCCCCGGCATGATCGGCGGGCTGTTGGCCAGCACCCTTGGGGCCGGCTTCATCGGCGGCATCGTCGCAGGGTTCCTGGCGGGCTACAGCGCCAAGGCCATCAGCCGCTGGGCGCGCCTGCCGAGCAGCCTCGATGCGCTCAAACCGATCCTGATCATTCCGCTGCTGGCCAGCCTGTTCACGGGCCTGGTGATGATCTATGTGGTCGGTCAGCCCGTGGCGGCCATGCTCGAGGGCCTGACGCACTTTCTCGACAGCATGGGCACGACCAACGCGGTCCTGCTCGGGCTGCTGCTGGGCGGGATGATGTGCGTCGACCTGGGCGGGCCGATCAACAAGGCGGCGTATGCGTTCTCGGTGGGGCTGCTGGCGTCGTCGAGCTACGCGCCGATGGCTGCGACCATGGCCGCCGGTATGGTGCCACCGATCGGCCTGGGCATCGCCAGCTTCCTGGCCCGGCGCAAGTTCGCCCAGAGCGAGCGCGAGGCAGGCAAGGCGGCGTTGGCGCTGGGGCTGTGCTTCATTTCCGAGGGCGCGATTCCGTTCGCGGCCAAGGACCCGCTGCGGGTGATCCCGGCGAGCATCGCCGGTGGCGCATTGACCGGTGCCTTGTCGATGTACTTCGGCTGCAAGCTGATGGCGCCCCATGGCGGCTTGTTCGTGTTGCTGATTCCCAATGCGATCAACCACGCGTTGCTGTACTTGGTGGCGATCCTGGCCGGAAGTTTGCTGACGGCGGTGGTGTACGCAGTGATCAAGAAGGGCGAGCGGGTGGAGCTGGCGGTGGCGCCGGTAAAAGGCTGAAGCCTGGATTATGTGAGGCCTGGCTTGGGATGTACGAAGGGGCACAAATCCAGCGCCGCGCGGGCGGCGCTGGATCCAACAGGCGCTGAATCTCTACCGGCGTATCGTTCGCCGCAACGGGACCAGCAGTTCCCCCAGCCCGTTGTGATCGATCTCGTGCATCAGGGCCAGCAATCCACCCAGCTCCCCGGCCGGGAACCCCTTGCGCGCGAACCACGCCAGGTAGTCGCCCGGCAGGTCGGCGATCAGGCGCCCCTGGTACTTGCCGAAGGGCATGGTGCGGGTAACCAGCAGTTGCAGGGATTCGGGTTTCATCGGACAGCCTGGCAGTGCAAAGCGCCGACCATACTGCAAAGTGCACGAACGCCCAAGCGGCAATCATGCAGAACGCCTCGTCACAGGTTGCGCTTGTTGGGCGTAATCTATTGTTTTAAAACGAAATTATCTTATCTCCTGGCTTGGCACGATGCCTGCTCTTCTACAAGGGACTATCACCTGCCAAGGAGTTCTCGCCATGAGTCATCCCAATAAAGACGTGATCGACGTACTCAACGACCTGATCGAGTACAGCAAAGACGGCGAAAAAGGCTTCAAGGAGTCGGCCGAAGATGTGAAGAACACCGAGCTCAAGGCGTTCTTCGTCCAACGTGCCGGCGAGTGCGCCAGTGCTGCCGCCGAGCTGCAGGGCGAGGTGCGTCGCCTGGGTGGCGACCCGGAAACCTCCACCAGCCTGAGCGGCGATCTGCACCGGGGCTGGGTCAACTTCAAGTCGATGCTCACCGGCAAGAGCGAGGAGGCGGTGCTCAACGAGGTCGAGCGCGGTGAGGACTTCGCCCTGAAGGCCTACAAGGATGCGCGGGAGAAGCTGGTCAAGCTTGGCCGCACCGCCAGCGACGAGACCTATGCCTTGGTGGAAAAACAGCTGCAGGGCGTGCAGCGCAACCATGACCAGGTAAAAGCGCTGCGCGACGCCGCGCGCGCCCGCTCCTAGTCTGACGGGCCTTCCACACGGTTGCGGCCGTTGGCCTTGGCCCGGTAGAGCGCCTCGTCCGCCGAACCCAGCAAGCCTGTGAGGTTTTGCTGGGTGCCGGGGACGTGCAGGCTGATGCCGATGCTCACGGTCACCGGCCGCTCGTCATTGCCGAACGTCGGCAGCGCCTCCACGCTGGCGCGTATGCGTTCGGCCAGCAGCCTGGCGCCGGGCAGATCGGTGTCGGGCAACACCACCTGGAATTCTTCCCCGCCATAGCGCGCAGCCATGTCGGCAGGGCGGCGGATGCAGCGCTCTATGGTCTTGGCGACCTCGCGCAGGGCATGGTCGCCGCCGGCATGGCCGTGACGCTGGTTGAACGACTTGAAGTGGTCCACATCCACCATGAGGATGGCCAGCGGCTGGCGGTTGCGCTGGGCGCGGGCCCATTCCTGGCGCAGTACCTGATCCAGCCGTCGGCGGTTGGCGAGCCCGGTGAGGCTATCGGTGGCCGCCAGCGCTGCCAGGCCTTGCTCGGCTTCCTGGCGTCGACGCAATTCGCGCCCCAGCAGCAAGGTCAGCCAGAGGATACCGATGCACAACAGGCCCGTGGCGACGCCGACCAGGATCGCGGTACGGCGCCAGGATTGGAACACCTCGTCGGAGGCGTCCACCACCAGCACGATCAACGGCAGGTCGGCGACCCGGGCGAAGGTATAGATGCGCTGCACCCCGGCGTGCTCGGACCTGGCAGTGAAACTGCCGCTGCGCGCTTTGAGGATGCGTTGGAAGTTGGGCCGCTCGCTGTAGTCGCTGCCGATCATCGGGTCTTGCGGGCGCGAGGGTTGTCGGGCCAGCAACTGGCCGTCGGTGTTGAGCAGGTTGATGCTGCTGTCTCTGCCGATATCGAGGCGTTCGAACAGTTCGGTGAAATACGACAGGCGTAATGCGCCAGCGGCGATCCCGGCAAATTCGCCGTTGGGGCCGGAAATGCGGCGGCTGAAGCTGATGCACCAGTCGAGGTCGCCCAGCCTGGCCTTGAACGGTGGGCTGATGAACAGGCCCAGGTCCGGTCGGTCGCGGTGGGCCTGGAAGGCCACCGAATCGGCGAAATTGGCCTGGCGCGGGCGCGCATGCAGCGAGTCGCCCAATACATCACCGTGGGCGCCGAGCCAGAGGATATCCCCGCGCACCGGGGCGGCGAAGGTCTGGTTGAAGAGGATCTGCTGGCGCAGTTCCGGCGAGCTGTTGAGCAGCTCGGGATGCTTCACGGCCCAGATCACCCCATGCAGGGACTGGTCGTAGAGTTCGACGTTGCGCAGGATGTCGCTTTCGATGAGCTGAACGATATTGCCCGATGAGCGTTTGGCCGACTGCTCGACGCTGTCGCGCTCGCGGGCCAGCAGGTAGCTGACGATGGCCACGATGGCGAGCACGGCGAGGCAACTGCCCAGGTTGAGGATCAGTTCGGGGTGCGACCTGTACAGGGGAGAACGCGATGATCGAGTGGGCATGCTCGCTACTGCACGGGCGGGGCGATTACGCGGCGGCGGTATTCTAGGGAAGTGCGCAGGGGCGAACAAGGTTCGTTCGACGGAAAACGTGGGGGCGTGCTTGCCCTCGATCGCTGGCGAAGCCTTTGTTCGGCAGCGGCGCTGACAGTACCGGCCAATCGCGGGGCAAGCCCGCTCTCATAGAACAACGCATAATTCATTGATTTGACAAGGCCTGTAGGAGCGGCGGTCCGACTTGTCCCGCGATCAAGGGCGAAGCCCTTGCCATACAGCCGCGGCGGCTGGGCCGGCCCAATCGCGGGACAAGCCCGCTCCTACAGGATTACCTCATTGGGCTTTAGGTCAGAAGATGTTCAAGGGGTAATCGACGATCACCCGCACTTCATCGTTGTCGCTGTTGTCGTCGATATCGGCATAGCCCTGGCTGCCGCGGTGGGTGGCGTAGCGCAGCAGCACCGACAAGTCCTTGAGGTTGCCTTGCTGGAACACGTACTTGATGTCCAGGTCGCGCTCCCAGTGCATGGCGTTCTTGCCATCGGCGTTGTAGTAGCCGTAGTAGTCGTTCTGGGCAGCCTTGGTCAGGTCGGCTTCGCCGCGCGAATAGGAGAACGAGGTGCTCAGGCCGGGGATGCCGACGCCTGTGAAGTCATAGTCGTACTGCAGCTTCCAGGAGCGCTCGTTGGGGGCGTTGAAGTCTGAGTACATGCGCGAGTTGTCCAGGTACACGCTGTCGCCCAGGTTGATGTAGTCGAACGGCGTATTGCCGTTCACGCGCTGGTAGGCGGCGGTGATGCTGTGGTAGCCGGCGTTGACGGTGAAGTGCAGGCTGTAGGTGTTGTTGTCGATGTTGCCCAGCAGCGCCTGGCCGGTGTCCTGGGTGTGGTAGAAGTGCAGGCCGGGGTTGAGGCTGACCAGGTCGTTGACCACATAGGTGTAGTCGAAGTCGAAGTAGTACTGGTTCCAGATGTCCTTCAGTTCAGCGGCATACAAGTTGGTGGTGATGTTCTCGGTGCCGCTCCAGGACAGGCCGGCCCAGCTCAGGTGGTCGCTCTTGGTGCCGTCCGCCAGTTGCCCGTAGTAGGTGTCGATGCGGCGATGGCCGCTTTGGTTGTAGGGCTTGGTGAAGCTGACCTGGCCGCCTTCGAGCAGCAGGCCGTCGATGCTGGTGTTGGTCAGGCTCACGCCGCGGAAGGTCTGCGGCAGCATGCGGGTTTCGCCGCCGGCGATCACCGGGTTGGTGAGGAACAGGTCGCCGGCCTTGAGTTCGGTGTCGAAGGCCTTGAACTTGAGCGCCGCGCCCGCGGTGGAGAATGAGTGCGGGGCTGCGCCCAGTTCGCCGTTGTCCTTGATGTGTTCAGGCAGGATGCTGGTACCGGCATGGCCGCCACCGCCATCGAGCTTCAAGCCCAGGATGCCATGGGCATCGAGACCGAAGCCGACCACGCCTGGGGTGTAGCCCGATTCGAAGCGCGCCACGGCACCCTGGCCCCATTCGCGCAGGTCACGCACGCCTGGGTTGAGGTTGTTGCGGTTGAAGTAGGCATTGCGAAAATGCAGGTTCAGGGTAGCGCCTTCGATGAAGCCATCAGCCTTGGCTTCATCGGCATGTGCTGCTACAGGCATCGTTGCGGCAAGTGCAATGAACAACGGGGTAAAGCGAAACGCGGAAGACACCGGTACGAGCTCCTTTGGTCTGGCGGTGAGGCGTTGTTGTTTTCGGGTTTTGCAAGTTTCTTTATGAATACGTAACAGCGTGGCTGATAATTCGGGCACATAAAAAAAGCCGCTGATCGGCAGCGGCTTTAAAAGGCTAACATATCGACGCACCAGGCGCCCACGGGCTAGCCGAGGGAAAATACAGGCGCTACGGAATCGTCGATCAACTCTCGGTCTGATCGTCGGCAACCACCTTGGAAGCAGTCTGCTGCACGTCTTTCGCCGCATCTGCTTGCTGAGCGGCATAGGCGTCGCGCGCGGTTTGGTGAACAGCGGAAAGTTCGGCGTTACGGGCTACGAAGGCCGGCGATTCTTCAGCCATGGCCAGGGGCGACAGCAACAGGGACGACAGGACGAAAACGCTGGCAATACCCATACTGTTGGACATTTGAAACAACCTTCTTGCAAGGCAAGTGTTAATTGGGACAGGCGTAAGTTAGTCCCAATACAGGCTCGGAAACAGGCTTGAGTTGGATAAGCACTGTTGCGCAAAAAGTAATGATCAAGCCAGGAAATAACCTGATTTCATCGCAAACCCGCGTCGTTGAGCGCTTGGCATGCAGCTCCGATGGCAGGGGATGTCAGAATCCGATGAAGGCGTAGTACACCGGTGCTTCGGCGGTGGTCTGCAGCCCATGGCTGGCCAGCGTTTGCGCGAGGGCATGGGCTTCGACGTGAAGCGTCCATGGCGCATGGTTGTCATCCGGCACTTGGGCCAAGGCCTGGGCAAACGGCTCCATCGCCGGTAGGTAGGCGGTGAAGCCGTTGCCCTTGAGGGCACTGGTGGTCATGCCCAGGGCCTGGCAGATGGCGACCTTGGCCGCGATGTCGTCGCGGTCGGCCTGGCGCGAGGCCTCGATCAGGGTGGCCAACTGTGGGTCCACCGGCAGCTGGCCATGGATCAGCTCGGGGCCCTGTGCCCAGGCCTCGGGCGGGCAGTCCTTGGTTTCCGGGCGCAGGGGCAGGTGCGGGTTGATCTCCGCCGGGTAGATGCGGCACACCAGCGGGCGGCTTTCATAGATGGTGCACAGGTCGTTGTCGTCGAGGTTGCGACAGCGGCCGGGGTTGAAGGCGGCGAAGGTCACCGAGACGCGCAGTTCGGCCACGCCACAGACTACTGGATGGGAGCGGCGTAGCACGTGGTCGCGCTGTTCGGCAGGCATGCCTGGGCCGTCTTCGACGAAGCCTTCGATCAGCACCACCACTTGGCCGCCGCTGGCGGCCCACTGGCGAGCTTCGCTCAGGGTCAGCGGAACGTGGTGGCCGGTGCAGCACTTACCGCAACCGGTGCAGGCGAAACGGATGGTGTCGTTCACGGTGTACCTGGGCTCCATGGGAACGCAAAGTATGCCCGACTCGCCGTGCACGACCCAGGGCGCTTTTCACCGGATCTATCAGTGTTCGGCAAACACTACCGTGCGCGCCGCCACCACCAGGCAGTCGGTGAGCTCCGGCGAGGAGAATTTGGTGAGGATGGCATTGGCGCCGGCCAGCCTGGCCTTCTCGGCGCTCATGGTGCTGTCCAGCGAGGTGTGCAACAGCACATAGAGGTGCTGGAAATCCGGGCTTTCGCGCAGGGTACGGGTAAAGGCATAGCCGTCCATCTCGGACATCTCGATGTCCGAGACGATGATATTGATTTCACGTTCGGTGCCTTGCAGCTCCAGCAACACGTTGATCGCGTCCTTGGCGCTGCGCGCGGTGTGGCATTCGATGCCCAGGTTGCGCAGGGTATGGACCGATTGCTGCAGCGCGACCTGGCTGTCGTCCACCACCAGGATGTTGGCGGCGGCCAGGAGGCTCGCATCTTCTTCGCTGAGCTCGCCTGGATGAGGCTCGGGCGCCGGCGGTGCGATGGCGTGGATCACCTTCTCGATGTCCAGCACCTGCACCAAGGTGTTGTCCACGCGGGTGACGCCGGTGATGAACGAACGGGTGCCGGAGCCGAAGGGTGGCGGTTTTATGTCAGTGCTCAGGCAGTGCACGATGCGGCTCACCGCCTGCACGTGCAGGCCTTGGCGCGATCGACTGATCTCGGTGACGATCAGGCAGCCGCCGTCCGGGGCGGCCAGGGGCTGTTCGCCGATGGCGCGCGACAGGTCGATCACCGACAGCGGGTTGCCACGCAGGGTGGCCACGCCTTTGACGTGAGGGTGCGACTCCGGCAGCTTGGTCAGCGCAGGGCAGGGGATGATTTCGCTGACCTTGAGCAGGTTGATCGCCATCAGCTTGCCGCTGCGCAGGGTGAACAGCAGCAGGGACAACGAGTCCGCACGGGCGTTTTGCGTGGCCATGGGCAACCTTCGAGTCTGTCGGGAATAAAGGAGGTTGCCGGGTTATCGGCTTGTTCTGGCCAGGCTTTAGGTGGCGGGCCAATCGCGCGGCCCTGCTTTTTGTCAACGCAACCCTAGGCGCTTGGCCAGCCGGCTGAGGTTCGCTCTATCCAGGCCAAGCTCCCGCGCCGCCGAGGCCCAATTGTCCTGGTGCTTGACCAGGCAAGCTTCGATCAAGCGGCGCTGGTAATCGTCCACTGCCTCGCGCAAGCCACCCTCGGGCAGGCTGGCGAAGGGGGCGGCGGGGGCCGGTGCCGGCTCGGCGGCCGGCAGGGCAGGGCGCAGGTCCAGGTCGCTGGCCTCCAGGGTCAGGATACGCGGGCGCTGGGCATGCTGGCCGAGCGCCTTGAGTGCCGAGCGGCCAATCAGGTGTTCGAGCTCGCGCACGTTGCCCGGCCAGTCGTAGGCCAGCAGGGCAGCCTGGGCGTCAGCACTCAGGCGCAGGCTGTTCAGGCCCAGGCGCGAACGGTTCTGTTCGAGGAAATAGCCGGCGATCAGCAGCACGTCGCGACTGCGCTCACGCAGCGGCGGGACCAGCAGTGGATAGACGCTCAGGCGATGATAGAAGTCTGCGCGGTAGTTGCCGTTGCGCACCTCTTCGGCCAGGTCGCGGTTGGTGGCGGCGATCAGGCGAACGTCGACCCGGTGCTCCCGGTCCGAGCCCAGGCGCTGCAGTTGGCCGCTCTGCAGCACCCGCAGCAGCTTGGCCTGCACGGCCAAGGGCAATTCGCCGACCTCGTCGAGGAACAGCGTGCCGCCATTGGCCAGCTCGAACTTGCCCCGGCGTTCGCCATGGGCGCCGGTGAAGGCGCCGCGCACATGACCGAACAGCTCGCTTTCCACCAGGGTGTCGGGCAGGGCCGCACAGTTCAGGCTGATCAGCGGTTTGTCGGCGCGAGCGCTGGCGCGGTGCAGGGCCTGGGCCACCAGCTCCTTGCCCACGCCGGTCTCGCCGGTGATCAGCACGGTCAGGTCGCTGCCGCCGACCAGGCGGATTTCCTCCAGCAGGCGCTTGTGTGCCTTGCTCTGGCCGATCAGCTCCTTGTCCAGGCCACTGGCCTGGCGGTACACCTCGGCGCGCTGGTGTTCGTCCTCGGCGCGCAGCGCCAGGTCCTCGATGCGTTCGGCCACGGTGACGGTGGCGGCGGCGAGGCTGGCGAATGCCTGCAGCGCGTCCAGTTCCAGGCTCTGGAACTGCCCGGGAGTGAGGGCGTCGAGGGTCACCAGGCCCCAGGGTCGTTCATCGACCATCAAGGGGCAACCCATGCAGTCGTGCACGTGCAGGTCGGCATGGGGCGCATTGACCAGGCCATCGTAGGGGTCGGGCAGTTCGCTGTCGCTGGCGAAGCGGGTCGGTTCGCTGCGGCTGAGCAGGATCTGGAAGCGGGGGTGTTCGCTGACCTTGAAGCGTCGCCCGAGGGTGTCGGCCGACAAGCCATCGACGGCCAACGGCACCAGCCATTCGCCATCCAGGCGCAGCAATGCGGCGGCATCGCATGGCAGCAGACCGCGCATGGCTTCAAGCAGGCGGCGGTAGCGTTCCTGGTCGGGCAGGTCGCGGGACAGGTCGCTGACCAGGGGCAGCAGGCTGGTGAGTAAGGGCTTTGCAGTCATAAGGACTCCTGTTGGTCGATATGACTATACGCGCATCGGTGTCGTTTTGACTCCCCCGTGCATGGAACCCCCGGATTCATTGGCCGGAAAAGTTGGCACGATTGGTGATAGAGCCAAGGCAGTCAAGTTCAAGCCACAGGCTCAGGAGTCATTGCAATGCTCAATGCCGAACAACGTGCAATCATCAAGGCCACCGTTCCGCTGCTCGAAAGCGGCGGCGAAGCCCTGACCACCCATTTCTACAAGATGATGCTCAGCGAGTACCCCGAAGTACGCCCGCTGTTCAACCAGGCCCACCAGGCCAGCGGTGACCAGCCGCGTGCCCTGGCCAACGGCGTGTTGATGTATGCCCGCCACATCGACCAGTTGGAACAGCTTGGTGGCCTGGTCGGCCAGATCATCAACAAGCATGTCGCCCTGCAGATCCTGCCCGAGCACTACCCGATCGTCGGCAGCTGCCTGCTGCGCGCCATCGAAGAAGTGCTGGGCAAGGACATTGCCACCCCGCAAGTGATCGACGCCTGGGGCGCAGCCTATGGTCAACTGGCCGACATCCTCATCGGCGCCGAGGAAAACCTCTATAAGCAGAAGGAAGAGGCCGTCGGCGGCTGGCGCGGTACCCGTGAATTCCGCTTGGTGCGTCGCGAGCAGGAAAGCAGCGAAATCACCTCGTTCTATTTCGCCCCGGTGGACGGCAAGCCAGTGCTCAAGGCCGAGCCTGGCCAGTACATCGGCCTGCAGCTGTTCGTCGACGGCACCGAGCAACGCCGCAACTATTCCCTGTCGGCCCTGTGCGATGGCGAGCAGTACCGCATCAGCGTCAAGCGCGAAGAGGGCGGCAAGGTCTCGAACTACCTGCATGACCAGTTGATGGTCGGCCAGACCCTGCAGCTGTTCCCGCCGTCCGGGGACTTCACCCTGGCCGCCAGCGACAAGCCGCTGGTGCTCATCAGCGGCGGCGTGGGCATCACCCCGACCCTGGCCATGCTCCAGGCTGCCCTGCAGACCCAGCGTCCGGTGCATTTCATTCATTGTGCGCGCAACGGCGCGGTGCATGCCTTCCGCGACTGGATCGATGGCCTGGCCGCGCGTCACCCGCAGCTCAAGCGCTTCTACTGCTACGAGCAGGCCGGCCATGGCGAGGCCGATGCCGTGGGCCTGCTGAGCCAGGAACAACTGGGCCAGTGGCTGCCCGGCGAGCGTGACCTGGATGCCTACTTCCTGGGTCCGAAAGGCTTCATGGCAGCGGTCAAGCGCCACCTGAAGGGCTTGGGTGTGCCGGAGCAGCAGAGCCGCTACGAGTTCTTCGGGCCGGCGGCGGCGCTGGAGTAATCGGCCGGCAGTGCTGGCTCCATCGCGGGACAAGCCCGCTCCCACAAGCTACTTGTGGGAGCGGGCTTGTCCCGCGATAGCGGTCACCCGGTCGAATGCTTACCCCCAATCGCTGGCAAGCCAGCTCTCGTACGCGGTGCTCCCGAACGTGGGTAATCGAGACGAAACGAACGTGACATCGCACGTACGGGGGCTGGCTTGCCAGCGATTGGGCCTTGTTGGCCTTCCTTTATATAGAAGGAGATGAAATAAGCAGGCGCAATTTCATCTTTAATCTTCCATTAATCACGGTATCCTTCACTCCCGGGTGTCGAGGGGCTTGCCCCTGCCTGACATCCGGGCTGTCGCTTTTGGCGGTCGTCGTTGAACCGACGTCGCTCCGTCTGGTCAGAAATCGTCATCGGATAGCCCCTGCGCAGTGCCAGCACGCCGCTCCTCGACGCACGTGTAGACTGTCGCCGGGCAGGCCAACGCCCACCAGGCACTGCCACTATCCATCGAAGGAACCGGTAATGAACGAACAAACCTCGCACCTGAACCGCGAACGGCGCTTCCTGGTGTTGCTGGGCGTGATCTGCCTGTCGCTGATCTGCGGCGCCCTCTACATGCAGGTGGTGCTCGGCGAGGCGCCATGCCCGCTGTGCATCCTGCAGCGCTATGCACTGCTGCTGATCGCGGTGTTCGCCTTCCTCGCCGCGGCCATGCCCGGGCGTCGCAGCCTGACCTTCTTCGAAGTATTGGTAGTGCTCAGCGCAATCGGCGGAATCGTTGCGGCTGGCAACCATGTGTATATACTCGCCCACCCGATGGTCAGTTGCGGTATCGACACCCTGCAGCCGATCGTCGACGACCTGCCGCTGGCGCACGTGTGGCCGCTGGCATTCCAGGTCGATGGTTTCTGCTCCACGCCCTACCCGCCGATCCTGGGGTTGTCCCTGGCGCAATGGGCACTTCTGGCGTTCGTCCTCACCGCAGTTCTGGTGCCACTGGGCATCTACCGCAACCGTCGCCGGGGTTAGACAAAAGTCCCCCTTCGAGGCCCCTCTGTTGCATGGTGAGATAACATCTTTACCTCGCCTCACGCTTGATCCAGATCAACGACAAAGCCTTGCAGTATGCGGGCTCCAGGGCTATCAAGCGGGGTGCGACAAACTGTCGCGAAGTTGATTTTTTGAGCAGTATTGTTACCGATACTGTAAAAGACTGTTGCTCAATAAGTCATAGTCAAGGGGGGGCGACCTATCTACAATCGCCCCCAATTTCCGTTCGGCACTGCTTGCGAGTCGCAGGATTGGAGGAAGCCGCAGCGCT
Source organism: Pseudomonas sp. p1(2021b) (assembly GCF_020151015.1). Lineage (NCBI taxonomy): Bacteria > Pseudomonadati > Pseudomonadota > Gammaproteobacteria > Pseudomonadales > Pseudomonadaceae > Pseudomonas > Pseudomonas sp. p1(2021b). Next base: position 4,231,853 of record NZ_CP083746.1, on the reverse strand, counting down.
TTCTTTTGCTGACTTCGACAAGTTTCGCCCAACGGCGATACCGGGCGGACCCCCCTCCGCGTTTTCCCGCACCAAATGGACTTGGTCTGAAGTACAGGCCGTTAGCCTACGAACCATAAAGCACCGTAAACCCGCTCGCGCCCAGGTCCAGCAGTCGGACCACAGGCAGGAGCGAATTCGAGCCCGAAATGCTGACGCTTGGCAGGACGAAGTGTTGGCGACCAAAACACAAATTGCATTGAAGCAAGCTGATCTAGAGGTCGTGAGATGAGTAAAAAGCGTTACCCCAGACTGTTTGGCATATTGCCCTTTTTAGGCATGCTTTTACTCAGTGGGTGCAACTGGACCCTGCTCGATCCAAAGGGCCAGGTGGGCATTGAGCAAAAGAACCTGATCCTGATCGCCACCGGCCTGATGCTGCTGGTCGTCGTCCCGGTCATCATCATGACCATCGCGTTCGCCTGGAAGTACCGTGCTTCCAACAAGGCTGCCACCTACACCCCCGACTGGTCGCACTCGACCAAGATCGAAGCGGCTGTCTGGATCATCCCGATCCTGATCATCATCGCCCTGGGCTATGTCACCTACCACTCTACCCACAAGCTGGACCCGTACCGTCCACTGGATTCCGACGTGAAGCCGGTGCAGATCGACGTGGTCGCGCTGGACTGGAAGTGGCTGTTCATCTACCCGGAACAGGGCATCGCCACGGTCAACAAGATCGTCTTCCCGGCCAACACCCCGGTCAACTTCCGCGTGACCTCCGATGCCGTGATGAACTCGTTCTTCATCCCGGGCCTGGGCGGCCAGATCTACGCCATGGCCGGCATGACCACCAAGCTGCACCTGATCGCCAACGAGAACGGCGAGTTCGACGGTATCTCCGCCAACTACAGCGGCGCCGGTTTCACCGGCATGAAGTTCAAGGCTACTGCAACCTCCCAGGCAGACTTCGAGAAGTGGGTCGCCGAAGTCAAGCAGTCGCCGAAGAAGCTGGATAAGGCTGAATACGAAGCCTTGGCCAAACCTAGCGAAAACAACCCAGTCACGCTGTACAGCGAGGCTTCGGCTGACCAGTTCCAGATCATCGTCGACAAGTACGAAGGCATGAACCGCGGTCGCCCGAGCCACGAAGAAGTAGGCAGCAAGGAACTGGCCACTACCAAGGGTGTGGAGTCGAGTATGCAACCAGCTGCCGGGGCAGAGGAGTAAGAGATGTTCGGTAAACTAAGTCTGGAGGCGATACCCTATCACGAGCCGATAGTCATGGTGACGCTTGCCATGATTGCGCTCGGTGGTATCGCTCTCGTCGGTGCTATCACCTATTTCCGCAAGTGGACCTACTTGTGGAGCGAGTGGCTGACCACGGTCGACCACAAGAAGATCGGGGTGATGTACATCATCGTCGCGATGGTCATGCTGCTGCGCGGCTTCGCCGACGCCATCATGATGCGTACCCAGCTCGCTGCCGCTACCGGTGGCGCCGAAGGCTACCTGCCGCCTGAACACTATGACCAGATCTTCACCGCCCACGGTGTGATCATGATCATCTTCATGGCGATGCCGTTCTTCACCGGCCTGATGAACCTGGCGGTTCCTCTGCAGATCGGTGCACGTGACGTTGCCTTCCCGTTCCTGAACTCCCTGAGCTTCTACCTGCTGCTGGCAGGCGTGCTGCTGGTCAACATCTCCCTGGGCGTTGGCGAATTCGCCAAGACCGGTTGGGTTGCCTATCCGCCGCTGGCGGGCATCCAGTACAGCCCGGGCGTGGGTGTCGACTACTACATCTGGGCGCTACAGCTATCCGGCTTGGGTACGACGCTTACCGGCGTGAACTTCCTCGTCACCGTGATGAAGATGCGCGCGCCTGGCATGAAGCTGATGGACATGCCGATCTTCACCTGGACCTGCACCTGGGCCAACGTGCTGATCGTCGCTTCGTTCCCGATCCTGACTGCTGCGCTGGCCCTGCTGACCGTTGACCGTTATCTGGACTTCCACATCTTCACCAACGAGCTTGGTGGGAACCCGATGATGTACGTCAACCTGTTCTGGGCATGGGGCCACCCTGAGGTCTACATCCTGATCCTGCCGGCCTTCGGCGTGTTCTCGGAAGTCACCTCGACCTTCGCAGGCAAGCGCCTGTTCGGTCACCACTCGATGATCTACGCATCGGGCGCGATCGCCGTTCTCGGCTTCGCGGTCTGGCTGCACCACTTCTTCACCATGGGTGCCGGCGCCAGCGTCAACACCTTCTTCGGCCTGGCGACGATGCTGATCTCCATTCCGACCGGTGTGAAGCTGTTCAACTGGCTGTTCACCATCTACCAGGGCCGTCTGCGCTTCACCGCGCCGATCATGTGGACCCTGGGCTTCATGGTCACCTTCTCCATCGGTGGCATGACCGGCGTCCTGCTGGCTGTTCCAGGTGCTGACTTCGTTCTGCACAACAGCCTGTTCGTGATCGCCCACTTCCACAACGTGATCATCGGTGGTGCGGTATTCGGCTACATCGCCGGCTTCGCCTACTGGTTCCCGAAAGCCTTCGGTTTCACCCTGAACGAGAAGTGGGGCAAGGCTGCCTTCTGGTTCTGGATCTCCGGCTTCTACGTAGCGTTCATGCCGCTGTACGCCCTGGGCTTCATGGGCATGACCCGTCGTCTGAACCACTCGGACAACCCGGCTTGGGAACCGTACCTGTACGTTGCCGTCGTCGGCGCCGTGCTGATCCTGTTCGGTATCGCCTGCCAGCTGATCCAGCTGTACGTATCGGTTCGCGACCGCAACCAGAACCTGGACGTCACTGGCGACCCGTGGGGCGGCCGTACCCTGGAATGGTCGACTTCGTCGCCACCTCCGTTCTACAACTTCGCCCACATGCCTGAGAAGGTTGGCCTGGACGCCTGGCATGAAGCCAAGGAAGCCGGTGTCGCCTACAAGGTTCCGGCCAAGTACGAGCCTATCCACATGCCGAGCAACACTGCTACCGGTCTGTTCATGGGCCTGTTCCTGACCGTCTTCGGCTTCGCCTTCATCTGGCACATCTGGTGGCTGGTTGGTGCGAGCCTGGTTGCAACCATCGCTGTCTTCGTTCGCCACGCTGCCCGTGACGACCAGGGCTACATGGTTCCGGCCGAAGAAGTGGCGCGCATCGAAGGCGAGCGCATGAAAGCGCTGGCCAAAGCAGGTGCTCTGCCTGCCGGCGCACGTGTCGAATCGTTTGAGCGGGTGTAATCAATGTCCAGTCAAGTAATGCACGGTGCTGCTCATGGTCACGACCATGGGCATGACGACCACCACCACGACTCGGGCCAGATGACCGTACTGGGTTTCTGGCTGTACCTGATGACCGACTGCATCCTGTTTGCGTCGCTCTTCGCCACCTACGCGGTGCTGTCCGGCAGTTTTGCCGGCGGCCCGTCGGGTCATGACATCTTCCAGCTCGATTTCGTAGCTGTTGAAACCGCACTGCTGCTGCTGTCGTCGATCACCTTCGGCTTCGCCATGCTGCAGATGTTCAAAGGCAACAAGGGTGGCGTGCTGGGCTGGTTGGCCATCACCTTCCTGTTCGGTGCCGGCTTCATCGCGATGGAAGTCTATGAATTCCATCACCTGATCGGCGAAGGCTACGGCCCGAACCGCAGCGGCTTCCTGTCGGGCTTCTTCGCCCTGGTAGGGACCCACGGTCTGCACGTGACTGCCGGCCTGATCTGGATGGCTGTCCTGATGTACCAGATCAGCACCAAGGGCATCACCCCGACCGCCAAGACCCGTATGAGCTGCCTGAGCCTGTTCTGGCACTTCCTGGACGTGGTCTGGATCTGCGTCTTCACCGTCGTCTACCTGCTGGGAGTTCTGTAATGGCTAGCGCACACGACACTCATCACGAAGGCAACCACGGCAGCGTCAAGTCGTACGCGATCGGCTTCATCCTGTCGATCATCCTGACCGCGATCCCGTTCGGTCTGGTGATGTACCCGAGCCTGCCGAAGAACCTGACCGTCCTGATCGTGGTGGCCATGGCCGTCATCCAGGTGGTGGTACACCTGGTGTACTTCCTGCACATGGACCGCTCGAAAGAGCAGCGTTCCAATGTGTCGACGTTCCTGTTCACCACTCTCGTAATCGCTCTGCTGGTCGGCCTGTCGCTGTGGATCATGTTCAGCATCCACATCGAAATGATGGCCAAGTGAGGTAAGACTGCATGTCCGTGAAGCACTTTATCCAAATCACCAAACCGGGGATCATTTTCGGTAACGTGCTTTCCGTGGCAGGCGGTTTCTTCCTTGCCGCGAAGGGCCATGTGGACTTCGCCCTGTTCCTGGCGGTGGTGGTAGGTACCTCCCTGGTCGTCGCGTCCGGATGCGTGTTCAACAACTGCATCGACCGCGATATCGACCAGAAGATGGAGCGCACCAAGAACCGCGTCATGGTCCAGGGCGGCATGTCGCTGCCCTTCGCGCTGGCCTATGCCACCCTGCTCGGGGTGGCGGGCTTCAGCTTGCTGTATGTCCAGGCCAACCCGCTGTCGGCGTTCTGCGCGCTGGTCGGCTTCGTCGTCTACGTGGGCTTCTACAGCCTTTGGCTCAAGCGCAAGTCGGTGCACGGCACCTTGGTCGGCAGCCTGTCCGGTGCCATGCCTCCGGTGATCGGCTATTGCGCCGTGAGCAACAGCTTCGACCTGGCTGCAGTGACCCTGCTGGTGATGTTCAGCCTGTGGCAGATGCCGCACAGCTTCGCCATCGCCATCTTCCGTTTCAAGGACTACAGTGCCGCCAACATCCCGGTCCTGCCGGTGGCGCGCGGTATCCTGGCGGCGAAGAAGCAAATCGTGCTGTACGTGCTGGCCTTCGTGCTGGCCACCCTCATGCTCACCCTGGGTGGCTATGCAGGGCTTGGCTACCTGGCCGTTGCCGCCGCCATGGGCCTGTACTGGCTGTATATGGCCTGGGGTGGCTACAAGGCTGAGGACGACAGCAAGTGGGCACGCAAGGTATTCGGTTTCTCCATTCTCACCGTCACCGCCCTGAGCGTGATGATGTCGGTGGACAGCCAGACCGCTACCGACGTGCTCATGACCTACGCACGCTGACAGTCGCCTGTTACACGAAAAGCCCCGGCCAATGTTGCCGGGGTTTTTTTTATCTGTTCGGGCCCATCGCTGGCAAGCCAGCCCACAGGTATGGCGGTGTCCCTGAAAACAGCGCATGGCAGGTGGGAGCCGGCTTGCCGGCGATAGGGCGCCCCTGAAACTCTCTATTCAATATTTACAAAAAATAGATCTAAAAATATCTGATAAAACAGGAAATTGCCCTTTACAGAGTCCAGGTTTCGGCACTATCTTCTGTTCCAGGCCGCCGCAGCGGCCAGCGTCGCTCGGACGGTTCCGGGCGCTTACGTACTCAGAGGAAGCCATGGCCAACCCAGGTTCGCCGCGCCGTTTTGCGCGCATCGATCGTCTCCCCCCTTACGTCTTCAACATCACCGCCGAGCTCAAGATGGCGGCCCGCCGTCGTGGCGAGGACATCATCGACCTGAGCATGGGCAACCCCGACGGCGCCACCCCGCCGCACATCGTCGAGAAACTGGTGCAGGTCGCCCAGCGCGAAGATACCCACGGCTACTCCACCTCCCGTGGTATTCCACGCCTGCGCCGGGCCATCTCGCATTGGTACAAGGACCGCTATGACGTCGAGATCGACCCGGAAAGCGAAGCCATCGTCACCATCGGCTCCAAGGAAGGCCTGGCACACCTGATGCTCGGCACCCTCGACCATGGCGACACGGTGCTGGTGCCCAACCCCAGCTACCCGATCCATATCTATGGTGCGGTGATCGCAGGCGCCCAGGTGCGTTCGGTGCCGCTGGTTCCGGGTGTGGACTTCTTCAACGAGCTGGAGCGGGCGATTCGCGAGTCGATCCCCAAGCCGAAGATGATGATCCTGGGCTTTCCGTCCAACCCCACTGCCCAATGCGTGGAGCTGGATTTCTTCGAGCGCGTGGTGGCCTTGGCCAAGCAGTACGATGTGCTGGTGGTCCATGACTTGGCCTACGCCGACATCGTCTACGATGGCTGGAAGGCCCCGTCGATCATGCAGGTGCCGGGCGCCAAGGACATCGCCGTGGAGTTCTTCACCCTGTCCAAGAGCTACAACATGGCCGGCTGGCGCATCGGCTTCATGGTCGGCAATCCGGAGCTGGTCAGCGCCCTGGCGCGAATCAAGAGCTACCACGACTACGGCACCTTCACCCCGCTGCAGGTCGCGGCCATCGCGGCCCTGGAAGGTGACCAGCAATGCGTGCGCGATATCGCCGAGCAGTACCGCCAGCGGCGCAACCTGCTGGTCAAGGGGCTGCACGAGATCGGCTGGATAGTCGAGAACCCCAAGGCCTCGATGTACGTCTGGGCGAAGATCCCCGAGGCCTATGCTCACCTGGGGTCGTTGGAGTTCTCCAAGAAGCTGCTGGCCGAGGCCAAGGTTTGCGTATCACCCGGCATCGGCTTCGGCGACTATGGTGACGACCATGTGCGCTTCGCCCTGATCGAGAACCAAGACCGTATCCGTCAGGCGATCCGGGGCATTCGCCAGATGTTCCGGGCCGATGGCCTGACCCGCAAGTGACGGCGAAAACGGGGTCTCGAAACGGCCCCGTTCTTCCCGGATAAGTGGCAAACTATTTTTGCTTTACCCCTCTTCTCAGCCACCCGGCTTGGATTGAAAATGGCGCGCGGGCCCAGCCCCGAAAACAACAACTTTCCCTCCGTGCCATCATGTCCGAATACAACCCTTGCCTTGACTGCGGCGCCTGCTGCGGGTACTTCCGTGTGTCTTTCTTCTGGGGCGAATGCCAGTCCGCCGGTGGCCTGGTGCCCGATGACCTGGTGGTGCAGATCAACCCGACCCGCGTCGCGATGATCGGCACCGATGCCAAGCCCTGCCGCTGTACCGCCCTGGATGGCGAGGTCGGCAAGCAGGTCGCTTGCACCATCTATGAAAACCGCGCTTCCCCATGCCGTGAGTTCGAGGCCTCCTGGGTCAATGGCGTGCACAACCCCAGCTGCGATGCCGCGCGCGCTCACTATGGGCTGCCGCCGCTGGAAGCCAATGAGCCGCATTGGCCGGAGGATGACGGCGCCGAAGTCGCCTGAGCCATAGGTGAGACAGGTCGTGGCCTTGGTTCTGCCTGTCACCTGACGGCTGGGTGCGGTATGGTCATGGGCTTGTCGTTATCCGATGGAGCTCGCGGTTGCCTGCCTATTACCTCACCTTCAGCCTGGCGCTCTACCTGCTGGGCCTGTGTTTCGACGGCGCCTTGACCAGCGCCGGCCGGCACATGCCCGCACTGCAAATGCTGCTCTACGGGCCTTGGGGCGTACCCTTCGGGCTGTACCAGTGGTTCGCCAACCCATTGCTGGCGCTGGCGGTCCTGGCGCACCGGCGCTTTCGCCGCCTGGCGCTGCTGTTGGGGCTGGGGGCCCTTTACCTGGCCGCCAGCAGCCTGGGTATCGAACGGCTGCCGGACAACCAGAGCTACGCGTTCCAGGATGTCACCGGCTTTGGTGCCGGCTTCTACCTGTGGTTGCTGGCGATCGCCTCGTTCTGCCTGGGCCAGGCCTGGTGGTGCTGGAAGGCCAGGCGCGCCGACGACATGCCGGCCTGGCACTGGCTCGATGTCGGGCTGATCGCGGCGCTGGCCGTGGTGATGTATGCCGGCACCCAGATGCCTGCATTGCATTTCGATGTGGACAAGGTGCTGATGCCGCCAGAACAGCCGCAGGCCTTGTAGCGTTCGCGCGCAGCGCTAGCAGGCACGCGACGTACCCCATTGCACGACCAGCATGCCGATCACGATCATGCCCACCCCGGCCAGGCGAATCGCATTGACCGGCCGCTCCGGCAGCCCCATCAACCCCCACTGGTCGATCAGCAGCGACGACAGCACCTGCCCGGCGATCACGCAGACGATGAACCCCGCCGCCCCCAGCCGGGGCGTCAGTACCAGCGCAGCGGTGATGTAGAGCACGCCCGCTACGCCACCGAACCAGGCCCACCAAGGGGCCTGGGCGAGATTCTGCAACTGCGGCGCAGGCGCGCGCATGACCAGCAAGGCCGGTACCAGCATCAACAGGCTGACCATCAGCGATACCCCGGCCGCCCACAGCGGGTGACCCAGCAGGCGGCCCAGGGCAGCGTTGCTGCCGGCCTGGAAGGGCACCGCCGCGCCGGCCAGCAGGGCAACGAGCAAGGGGAGGAGGGCGGACAGCGTGAAGGCCTGTGGCATCGGGAACTCCTTTGGAAAAACGCTAGGCGCAGTGTTGTTTATCCATTTCAATGATGGAAATTCGAACGTTGCACAGGCTCTATTCGTACCATGGATGATCTTCGCCGCATCGACCTCAATCTGCTCCTGACCCTGCATGCCTTGCTCAGCGAACAGCATGTCTCCCGCGCCGCGGTGCGCCTGCACCGCAGCCAGCCCGCAGTCAGCCATGCGTTGGCGCAGCTGCGTGAAATCTTCTCCGATCCCCTGCTGGTGCGCCGAGGCGGCCGCCTGCACCTGAGCAGCCGGGCGCAGGCTTTGCGCGAGCCGCTCGAACAGGCGCTGGAGCAGTTGGACGGCTTGCTGGGCAGCCCACGCTTCGAGCCGAGCCGGGCGCGGCGAACCTTTCGCCTGGCCATGTCGGACTATGGCGCGCGGGTCGTATTGCCTGGGCTGATGCCTCTGCTCAGGGCCGAGGCGCCGGGGATCGATCTGGTGGTTTCCCAAGGCAGCCGGGAAGCGATGCTTGGGCAACTGATCGATGGCGAGGTGGACCTCGCCCTGGGGGTGTTCCCCGAATTGCCGTCCGAGATCCAGGTGCAGGTACTGTTCGAAGAGTCTTTCGTGTGCCTGGCCGACCGCCAGACCTTGCCACCCCGAGGTGGGCTGCCGCTGGATCGCTGGTTGGCTCGCCCTCATGTATTGGTGGCCGTACGGCCGGGCATCGACAACGAGATCGACCTGGCACTCCAGGCGTTGGGCGAGCGACGTCGCATTGCCTTGACCTTGCCGCACTGGGGCGTGGCCCAGGGGCTGATCATCGGTACTGACCTGGTGCTTACCGTGGCCCGTCGTAGCCTGGCAGGCGCCCGTCTGGCGCCGGGCTTGCGTAGTTTCGAGCCACCGCTGGCCATTGCGCCCTTTGGTTTTACCCAGGCCTGGCATTCGCGACGCGAAGGCGATGCCGGCCATCGATGGTTGCGCGAGCGCATCCGCGCCTTGTGCGAAGCGGATCAGGCGCAAGAGTAGGACGTATCCGATTTTTCCAAGACGCGGCTGATCCGGCGGGTGGGAGTGCTAGGCTCTGGCCCCTATGCCAACGTACAAGGAGCGCACATGACCCGATATTCCCTGGCTGCCATCGTCTTGGCCTGCTGTGCCACTCAGGCCCAGGCGGAGGCGCCGTCGTCGTCCTACTCGCAGTGCATGGACAAGGCCATGAGCACCCTGGCCATGAGCAACTGCATCGTAGCCGAGACCCAGGTGCAGGATGAGCGCCTGAATCGCGTCTACAAGCAATTGATGGCCAAGCTGGAGCCAAGCCAGCAGAGGGCGCTGCGCGATGTGCAGCGCACGTGGATCAAGTACCGTGATGAAAACTGCGCGTTTCATGGGCAGGTGAGCGGCGGTACCGCCCGCCAACTCGAAAGCGGCATGTGCATGATGGACCTGACCCGGGAGCGGGCGGCGGAGCTGGAACGGGTGCTAAGCCCCGCGCAATGACAAGCCAGTCCTGTGGGAGCGGGCTTGCTCCGCGATCAAGGGCGAAGCCCTTGCCATACAGTCGCGACGACAGGGTCGGCCCAATCGGGGGGCAAATCGGACCGCCGCTCCTACAGGTTCTGCGCAACATCAGGAAGTTCGTGCATCCGCTGGAGCGCTAGCGGGGTTCCCGCCTGGCCCGGGCCTTCAGGTATTCGCGCACTTCCACGCCATCGCCAGCGAACTCGATGCGCTCGGCCTTGGCCTCGCGCTGGTAGGCGTACATCGGGTCGTAGTATTCGTTGAGCAAGCCTTCGATCCAGCCCCGGTGCAGGCTCACATCGCCGCTACGCAGTTGTTCCTCGAGGGCCTGTTCCAGCAATGCGGACAACCGCTGGAAGCGTTCGCCACCGAGGCGCTTGTGGATATTGGCCATGCTCTGGCGCATACGCTGGGCGAACAGCGTCGGCCCTTGTTCTTCGCCATGGACCACGACGAACTCGGCGCACAGGTTGATCACGTAGTCGCGCAGGATGCGCTCCACGCGGTTCTCGAAGCTGTCCTCGAGCCACACCAGCGGATAGTGCTGCATACCCTGGTACAGCTCCAGAGGTACCGAGCAGCTGCCGACGATGCGCCCTTCGTCCTCCAGCACGAACTGCTGCATGCCGCGGGCGCGCTTCTTGAGGATGTCGATGGCCAGCTGGTTCTCGAAGTCGATCTGCGCCGGCTGCGCGGTGGCGCGCTTGCCGAAACTGGAGCCGCGGTGGTTGGCATGACCTTCCAGGTCCAGGACGTTGTCCAGCTGGACCAGCACATCGGTCTTGCCCGTGCCGGTGAGCCCGCCCACCAGCACGAAATCGCACTGCTCGACCGCCTGCAAGGTGGTGTCCAGCAGGAAGTTGCGCATGGCCTTGTAGCCACCCTTGACCTTCGGGTACTGGATGCCGGCTTCATCCTTCAGCCAGCCTTGGACGATCTGCGAGCGCAGGCCGCCGCGGAAGCAGTACAGGTAGCCGTCGGGGTGGGCCTTGGCGAACGCCGCCCAAGCCTCCAGGCGCGCCTGCTTGGTCGCGCCGCTGACCAGTTGATGGCCCAGGGCGATGGCGGCGGCCTGGCCTTGTTGCTTGTAGCAGGTGCCGACCTTCTGCCGCTCCTGGTCGTTCATCAGCGGCAGGTTGACCGCGCCGGGGAAGGCGCCCTTGGCGAATTCGACCGGTGCGCGCATGTCCATCATCGGCACGTCGTCGAGGAACAGCTGGCGGTAATCGGTGCAGTCGTTGCGCATCAAAGCACCTCGACCGCGTGGGTCTGTCGCTCGACCAGCTCGCCGATCGGCGAGAGCGCCAGGTTCAGCTCTGCCGCCACGGCGAGGAACTCGGCCTCGCCCTCGGGGCTGACCGCCACCAGCAGCCCACCGCTGGTCTGCGGGTCGCACAGCAGGTGTTTCTGGTCATCGCTCAGGGCGCCGATCTTGTGGCCATAGCTGTCGAAGTTTCGCAGGGTGCCGCCAGGGATGCAGCCCTCGGCCAGGTAGTGATCGACGCTGGGCAGGCGCGGCACGGCGTCGTAGCGCAGGTGCGCGGTCAGGCCGCTGCCTTCGGCCAGCTCCACCAGATGGCCGAGCAGGCCGAAGCCGGTGACGTCGGTCATGGCCTTGACCCCGTCGAGCTTGCCGAAGCGGCTGCCGGGGGTGTTTAGGGTGCACATCCAGTCGCGGGCCAGGCCCTGGTCCTGCTCGCGCAGCTTGGCCTTCTTCTCGGCGGTGGTGAGGATGCCGATGCCCAGTGGTTTGGTCAGGTACAGGCGGCAGCCGGCGCTGGCGGTGTCGTTGCGCTTGAGGTGGCGCTTGCCGACCACGCCGGTGACGGCCAGGCCGAAGATCGGCTCAGGGGCATCGATGGAGTGGCCGCCAGCCAGCGGGATGCCCGCTTCGGCGCACACGGCACGACCGCCACGGATCACTTCGCGGGCCACCTCGGGTGGCAGCACGTTGACCGGCCAGCCGAGGATGGCGATGGCCATTAGCGGGTCACCGCCCATGGCGTAGATGTCGCTGATGGCGTTGGTGGCGGCGATGCGGCCGAAGTCGTACGGGTCGTCGACGATGGGCATGAAGAAATCGGTGGTCGAGACCACGCCGCGTTCATCGTCCAGCGCATAGACCGCCGCGTCGTCGCGCGAGGCGTTGCCGACCCAGAGTTTCGGGTCCAGGGCCTGGGTGCCGCTCTCGGCGAGGATCACATCCAGCACCTTGGGGGAAATCTTGCAGCCGCAGCCAGCGCCATGGCTGTACTGGGTCAGACGAATCGGTTCGCTCATACGCACCTCGAATTTTCGTGATGCGCGATTGTAGCAAAGCTGGCCTTTGCGCCAGCGACTCTTATAATTCCCCTCCGTCGGCGCGTCGCCGGCCCTTTCCCCGCTATTGAACCGGAGAATCCCATGCTCAAACGTCCCCTGGCGGTCGCCGCCGGCCTCGTGCTGTCTTGCTGTGCCGTCATTGCCCAGGCTGCTGATACCCTGCGGGTGAGTGCCATCCCCGATGAGGCACCGACCGAACTGCTGCGCAAGTTCAAGCCACTGGGTGAATACCTTTCCAAGCAATTGGGCATGGATGTGAAGTTCGTACCGGTGGCCGACTACCCGGCCGTGGTCGAGTCGTTGGCGTCCAACCGCCTGGACATGGCCTGGCTGGGTGGCTTCACCTTCGTCCAGGTGCACCTGAAGGACCCGACCGCCACGCCACTGGTGCAGCGTGAACAGGACGCTCAGTTCACCTCCAAGTTCATCACCGCCAACCCGGATGTGAAGAGCCTGGCCGACCTCAAGGGCAAGTCGTTCGCCTTCGGCTCGATCTCGTCCACCTCCGGCAGCCTGATGCCGCGCTACTTCATGCTCAAGCAGGACAACATCAAGCCTGAAGGCTACTTCAGCCGTGTGGCCTATTCCGGTGCCCACGATGCCACGGTCGCCTGGGTTCAGGCGGGCAAGGTCGACGGCGGTGTACTGAACGCCAGCGTCTGGCAGAAGCTGGTCGACGCCGGCAAAGTCGATACCAGCAAGGTCAAGGTCTTCGCCACCACCCCGACCTACTTCGACTACAACTGGACCGTGCGCGGCAACATGGACCCGGCCCTGAAGGAAAAGATCAAGGCCGCCTTCCTCGCCCTGGACCCGGCCAACCCCGAGCACAAGGCGATCCTCGACTTGCAGGCTGCCAGCCGCTTCATCGAAACCAAGCCTGAGAACTACGTAGGCACCGAGCAAGCTGCACGCGAGGCCGGTCTGCTCAAGTGACTATCCATCTGCACGGTGCGGGCCTGCGCCATGGCCAGGTCCGCGCGCTCGATGCGGTGAGCCTGCGTATCGACAAGGGTGAGCGGGTTGCGATCATCGGCCCTTCGGGGGCCGGCAAGTCCAGCCTGCTGCATGTGATGGCCACGGCTGTACAGCCCAGCGCCGGGCGCCTGGAACTGCTCGGCGAGCAACCCTGGGCGCTGTCGGCCAGGGCCCGGCAGCGCCTGCGCGCGCGGGTGGGGCTGGTGCATCAGGCGCCGCCTTTGCCGCCACGCCAGCGTGTGGTGACCGCAGTGCTGGCCGGGCGACTGGGGCAGTGGGGCACGTTGCGGGGCCTGCTCAACCTGGTCTACCCAACCGACGTGCCGGGCGCGCGTCAGGCCCTGGCGGAACTGGGCCTGGCCGACAAACTGTTCGTCCAGTGCGGCCAGCTCTCCGGTGGCCAGTTGCAGCGCGTCGGCATTGCCCGCGCGTTGTACCAGCGCCCTGACGTCTTGCTGGCCGACGAGCCGGTGTCAGCCATGGACCCGGTGCTCGCCGACCACAGCCTGGCGCTGCTCAACCGCCACGCCCAGGCCAACGGCGTAACGCTGGTGGCCAGCCTGCATGCAGTGGAGCTGGCGTTGGCGCATTTTCCTCGGGTGGTGGGTATCCGCAATGGCCAGGTGGCGTTCGACTGCCCGGCCCAGGCGGTGACCGAGAGCCTGCTCGACGCGTTGTACGCCAACGAGCAGTTGGGCTCGCCGCCCACGCCGGGGCCGACCCTGACGGTACAGATCCCACGATGCTGAGGGCTGACTCCCGTGACCCGGCGGCCTGGCCCCGGCTGTTGCTGACCCTGCTCGCCCTGGCCCTGTTGTGGCCTGGGCTGCGTCTGAGCGAACTGAACCCCGGCGTGCTGCTGCAAGCCGAAAACCGCCAACAGATGGCCAGCTTCGCCAGCGGATTCTGGCCACCGGCCCATGATGCCGATTTCCTCTCGCTGCTGTTCGAGGCGACCTTGCAAACCCTGGCCGTGGCCACGGCCGGCATGGCCCTGGCCTTGCTGTTGGCGGTACCGACCAGTTTGCTGGCCAGCCGTGCACTGTCGCTGCGTGCGGCCTCCCGCGGCGGGCGACCGGGACTGTGGTCGCGGCTGCTGCGTCTGCCGGTGCGCGGGTTGCTGGTATTCCTGCGCAGCGTGCCCGAGATCGTCTGGGCGTTGCTGTTCGTCCGCGCCGTGGGGCTGGGGCCGACCGCCGGGGTGCTGGCCATCGCCATCACCTATGCCGGCATGCTGGGCAAGGTCTATGCGGAAATCTTCGAATCGGTGGACCAGCGCCCGGCCCATGCCTTGTTGCAGGCGGGCAGTGGGCGGCTTACGGCATTCTTCTACGGCATCCTGCCGGGGGCGGCGGCGGAGGTGGTCTCCTATACCGTCTACCGCTGGGAATGTGCCGTGCGCGCCTCGGTGGTGATGGGCTTCGTCGGTGCCGGTGGGTTGGGGCAGCAGATCGACCTGTCGATGCGCATGTTCGCCGGGGCCGAGGTGGCGAGCATGCTGCTGGCATTCCTGGTGCTGGTGATGCTCGCCGATCTGCTCAGCCGCGTGCTGCGGGGGAGGCTGGCATGAACCGGGTGATCAACCTGCTGGTGGTGGTCGCGATTCTCGCCGCCGTGGTGGCGTCGTTCGGCTACCTCGAGCTGGACATGGCGTCGGTGGTCGGCAACGGCGGGCTGGCGCAGATGGGCGAATATGCACACCGCTTCCTGAGCCCGGACCTGTCCGCCGAGCACCTGCGGGCCGTAGGCAAGGGTGCATTGGAGACCCTGGCCATGTCTGGCCTGGGTACGCTGCTGGCCATGGTGCTCGGCCTGTTACTGGCGTTGCCGGCCGCCGGCCGCTTCGGCTGGCCGCTGCAGGGCGCTGCGCGGCTGCTGCTCAATGCCTTGCGTGCAATCCCTGAGCTGGTCTGGGCCGCGCTGACCGTGCTCGCCGCAGGCCTGGGCCCCAACGCCGGCACCCTGGCCCTGGCCCTGCATACCGCTGGCGTGTTGGGCCGGCTGTTCGCCGAGGCCCTGGAAAACGCACCCGCCGAGCCTGCCGCCGCCATCCGTCTGCAAGGTGGCAGCCAGGCTGCGGCGTTCTGCTTCGGCACCTTGCCCAACCTCTGGCCGCAATTGCTTGCCTACAGCCTCTACCGCTGGGAGAACAACATCCGCATGGCCAGCGTGCTGGGCTTCGTCGGTGCCGGTGGGTTGGGGCAGATGCTCTACACCACCCTGAGCCTGTTCCAGGAAGCCCAGGCCAGCACCGTGATCATCGGCATGCTGGTGTTGGTGCTGCTGGTGGATGCCTTCAGCGACGTGCTGCGCCAGCGGTACGTGCGCGCCTGAGCCATCCCTGGGGCCGCCTTGCGGCCCCACATGGATTTCGCAAGTCTTGAGAGCGGCACGATCTCGGTGGGCTGTCGCCAGCTCCCACGACGCAAGCGGAGCCTGGGCCGTATTGGCACGGCTGAGAAGTATTGAACCCACCGAAGGCGTGTCCAGCCCATACAATCTCCCACAGATATGGCGCTGGTCTCGAGGGCGGCAGTGCCCCTGTGGGAGCGGGCTTGCCCCGCGATCGAGCGTAGCGCCCGTTACCTGATGTCTCTCGAGTAGCGACGATAAAGCTCACCCAATCGTGAGACCGCACTGGCTATCTCATCGCTGGAGCGCTTGTCAGAGTGAACCACTTCCAAATCTTGTTGCGTTGTATCCATAAGGATACGATTCTCCTGCTGGCAGGTGGAGACAAGTCCTCTCAGGCCTCCGATATCCTCAAAGCCAGGCAGCTCGCGAAGGAGATGAAATGAAAGAGAAGCTGATCCCGTTTGACATGGCTACATTGCTGGACAGCGATGAGGCCATCAGTGAATACCTGAGCCAGGTGCTGGCCGATGGTGACAGCGATGAGATCATTCGTGCACTCGGGCATATCGCCAGGGCGCGGGGAATGTCCAAGATCGCAGCAGACAGCGGCCTGGGTCGTGAAAGCCTTTACAAGGCGCTAACGCCAGGTGCTAAGCCTCGCTTCGATACTGTTCTGAGGGTGGTCCGTGCGTTGGGAATCGACCTTTTGGCACGACCCCATTTCGTATCGCGCTGACGTAGGTGCTCATATGAGCGTTTGACTCATCTGTACCAGCGCGACCCGGCTGCCGTCCGGTGCCTGCCGTTCCTCGATACCAAACGGGACGAACCCCAACTGCGGATAAAGCAGCAGCCCCGCCGTGTTGTGGTTGAAGCACGACACCCACACCTCGCGCGCGGCGAACTGTTCGCGGGCCAAGTCGATCATGCACTGCACCAGGTAGCGTGCTACGCCATGGCCACGGGCGGCCGGAGCGACCACCACGTTGCCCAATGCACATACGCCACCGTGGTCGGCCTTGTAGAAATTGGCAAAGCCCAGCACTACGCCATCCCCTTCGATCACCGTCGACCCGCTGCGCTGGGCAATGGCATCGCTCAGTTGGTCCGGCGTGAGTGGGTAGGTGGCCTTGGGGAACATATAGAACAGCTCATCCGCACCTTGCGGGAAACAGCAGATGGCGGCGATATCGTCGTGGCGCACGGGGCGGTGTGTCAGCTTCATGGGGTATGCCTTGGATCAGTGGGGCTCACTTCAAGGATACATCGTTGAACTTGAGTGCCTGTGTGCCGTTATCCCGTGTTGAGAAGATCAGCTTGATCGAAGGCGAATGCGTGCCCTTGCACTGTCCCCCTGTAGGAGCGGGCTTGCCCCGCGATCAAGGGCGAAGCCCTTGCCATGCCGGCGCGTTTCCAGGCCTGGCCAATCGCGGGATAAGCCCGCCCCAAAGGCTCTGCGGATCAAAGGGCTATGCATCGTTCAATCAGAGCGGGCTTATCCGGTGATGGGCCTATGGCTGTGCGCGCTGGCGCCCAACCTCCACGTCATCCATGATCGCCTTGGCCATGTCGCTGAGCAGATGCGCCGCCCAGCCGAGGTCCGCCTCGCCATCGGTCGCCGCCAGCAGCGTCATTCGCCGCACGCACTGCAGCATCGCCGAGGCCTGGTCCAACGCGAGGATCGCGTCCTGTCCCGGTTCCACCCGAAACAAAGGCGCATCACCCGTGCCGTAGCCAAAGCAGGTCACGCCTACTGTCTTGCTTGTCATCGTCATGCTCCTTGTCAGTGGCGTACCTGAACCTTGCTCAGCGCCATTTCCACCATGCCGCGAGCCGCCTCGATCTCGTGCATCGTGGCCAGGGTCAGTGCCTGAGCGGATGAGGCCTGATGGGAGAGGGTGTTCTGCTGGGCGATGGAGAGAGCGCAAACCAGGTATTCGGAGGTCTGCATCAGAATGTCTTCGAGCGAATGGGCGAGTTCGGTGGGGTAGGGTGGGTCGGGGACGATCTTTAACATGGTGGTCTCCTAGCTTCGAGAAGGCGCCACCACCATTTGCTGTCAAACAAGAGGGTGGCGGCAGTACGCGGGTTGACAGACCGAGGAAGCTAGGCACTCGGCGCGCCCGAAGGCGCCCCACGTACAACCGCCATAAAAGCGAATTGATGCGGGAATACGGAAAATCTGAAAATTTGAAGTAGTCGCGCATACCCTGTAGGAGCGGGCTTGTCCCGCGATCAAGGGCGAAGCCCTTGCCATGCCGGCACGTTTCCAGGCCTGGCCAATCGCGGGGCAAGCCCGCTCCTACAGAGACGGCGCCATGGCCTTTCAAATCCCAGGCATAAAAAAACCGACCATAAGGTCGGTTTCTTTCGGATCTTGGTGCCCCGAGGGAGACTCGAACTCCCACTCCTTTCGAAAACGGATTTTGAATCCGCCGCGTCTACCAATTCCGCCATCAGGGCTTGTGGGGGCGCAGTATAGAGAGCCTCCGTGGGTCGGTCAATCGGGTTTCATGGTCAATTTTCGCTCTTTGGGCTAAACTTTCCGACCCTGTCGAACCGAACACCATCATGCGCGTCGCCGATTTTTCCTTCGAACTCCCCGATTCCCTGATCGCCCGCCACCCCCTGGCCGAGCGCCATGGCAGCCGTCTGCTGGTCCTCGATGGGCCGAGCGGGGAGCTGGCGCACCGTCAGTTCACCGACCTGCTCGATTACCTGCGCCCCGGTGATCTGATGGTATTCAACAATACCCGGGTGATTCCGGCGCGGCTGTTTGGCCAGAAGGCCTCCGGCGGCAAGCTGGAAGTGCTGGTCGAGCGCGTGCTCGACACCTATCGGGTACTTGCCCATGTGCGCGCCAGCAAGGCGCCCAAGCCGGGCATGCAGATCCTCATCGACGGCGGCGGCGAAGCCGAGATGGTGGCGCGCCATGAGACTCTGTTCGAGCTGCGCTTCAGCGAAGAAGTGCTGCCGCTGCTCGAGCGTGTCGGCCATATGCCGCTGCCGCCCTACATCGACCGCCCGGACGAAGGCGCCGACCGCGAGCGCTACCAGACTGTCTACGCCGAGCGCGCCGGTGCCGTGGCCGCGCCGACCGCCGGCCTGCACTTCGACGAAGCGCTGCTGCAGAAGATCGCTGCCAAGGGCGTCGAGCGGGCCTTCGTCACTCTGCATGTGGGCGCCGGTACCTTCCAACCGGTACGAGTCGACAAGATCGAAGACCACCACATGCATAAAGAATGGCTGGAGGTCAGCCAGGACGTGGTCGACGCCGTCCAGGCGTGCCGTGCCCGAGGGGGCCGGGTGATCGCGGTGGGCACCACCAGCGTGCGTTCGCTGGAAAGTGCCGCTCGTGACGGCCAGCTGAAGGCCTTCAGCGGTGACACCGACATCTTCATCTACCCGGGCCGGCCGTTCCATGTAGTCGATGCCCTGGTCACCAACTTCCACCTGCCGGAGTCCACGCTGCTGATGCTGGTCTCGGCCTTCGCCGGCTACCCCGAGACCATGGCTGCCTACGCGGCGGCGGTCGAGCAGCGGTACCGCTTCTTCAGTTACGGTGATGCCATGTTCATCACCCGCAATCCGGCGCCACGCGGCCCCGAGGATCAAGCATGAGTCGCACCTGTCGAATGTCGTTCGAACTGCTGGCCACCGACGGCAAGGCCCGTCGCGGTCGCCTGACCTTCCCCCGTGGCACGGTGGAAACCCCGGCGTTCATGCCGGTGGGTACCTACGGCACGGTCAAGGGCATGCTGCCTCGCGACATCGAGGCCATCGGCGCCGAGATCATCCTGGGTAACACCTTCCACCTGTGGCTGCGCCCAGGCACCGAGGTGATCAAGAAGCACGGCAGCCTGCATGATTTCATGCAGTGGAAGGGCCCGATCCTCACCGATTCCGGCGGCTTCCAGGTGTTCAGCCTGGGCGCCATGCGCAAGATCAAGGAAGAGGGCGTGACTTTCGCCTCGCCGGTCGACGGTTCCAAGGTGTTCATGGGGCCGGAGGAGTCCATGCAGGTCCAGCGCGACCTGGGCTCGGACATCGTGATGATCTTCGACGAATGCACGCCGTACCCGGCCGAGCACGACGTGGCGCGCGCCTCGATGGAGCTGTCGCTGCGCTGGGCCCAGCGCTCGAAGAACGCCCACGCCGACAACACTGCGGCGCTGTTCGGTATCGTCCAGGGCGGTATGTACCAGGACCTGCGCATGCGCTCGCTGGAAGCGCTGGAGAATATCGGCTTCGACGGCCTGGCCATCGGTGGCCTGTCGGTGGGTGAGCCCAAGCACGAGATGATCAAGGTGCTGGATTACCTGCCCGGCCAGATGCCCGCTGACAAACCTCGTTACCTTATGGGGGTAGGCAAACCCGAGGATCTTGTAGAGGGTGTGCGCCGCGGCGTCGACATGTTCGACTGCGTGATGCCCACGCGCAATGCGCGCAACGGCCATCTGTTCGTCGATACCGGGGTGATCAAGATCCGCAACGCGTTCCATCGCCATGATGATTCGCCGCTGGATCCGACCTGTGACTGCTATACCTGCACCAACTTCTCCCGCGCCTATCTCCATCACCTGGATAAATGTGGCGAAATGTTGAGCAGCATGCTGAATACCATCCACAACTTGCGCCATTACCAGCGCTTGATGGCCGGTTTACGCGAGGCTATTCAACAAGGTAAATTGGCCGCCTTTGTCGACGCCTTCTACGCCAAGCGCGGGCTGCCCGTGCCGCCCTTGGACTGACTGTTTGCACTTATAAACTTATAGCAACTGGAGTGCCCAATGAGCTTTCTGATTCCCGCCGCCTACGCGGACGCTGCTGCCCCTGCCGCCGGCCCAGCCGGTACCGGCTTCGAATGGATCTTCCTGGTCGGTTTCCTGGTCATCTTCTACCTGATGATCTGGCGCCCGCAGGCCAAGCGTGCCAAGGAGCAGAAGAACCTGCTGAGCAACTTGCAAAAAGGTGACGAAGTTGTCACCAACGGCGGCATCGCTGGCAAGATCGTCAAAGTGGCCGACGACTTCGTGGTCCTGGAAGTGTCCGACAACGTCGAGCTGAAGTTCCAGAAGGGCGCCGTGGCTGCGACCCTGCCAAAAGGTACGCTCAAGGCTATCTGAGTTACCGGTTTTCTTTTCCAGTCGGGGCGCGCAACGCGCCCCGCGTCTTGAACGGGCGGCGTGATGCTGAACAAATACCCTCTGTGGAAATACCTGCTGATCCTGGTGGTACTGGCGATCGGCTTTATTTATTCCGCTCCCAACCTCTACCCGGATGACCCGGCGGTGCAGATCAGCGGTGCGAGCTCCGCGCTGCACGTGAGCCAGGCCGACCTGGACCGCGCCACCAAGGCGCTGACCGATGCCGGTATCGCCGTCAAGGGCGGCAGCCTGGGCGAGAAGGGCAGTGCGCTGGTGCGCCTGACCAACCAGGAAGACCAGCTCCCGGCCAAGGATGTGGTGCGCAAGGCACTGGGCGATGATTACGTCGTGGCCCTGAACCTGGCCCAGACCACCCCGCAATGGCTGCGCAACCTGGGCGCAAGCCCGATGAAACTGGGCCTGGACCTGTCCGGTGGTGTGCACTTCCTGCTGGAAGTGGACATGGACAAGGCCATGAGTGCCCGCATGAAAGTCTACGAAGGCGAGGTCAAGACCTTGCTGCGCAAAGAGCGCGTCCGCTACCGCAGCCTGCCCCAGCAGGATGGCGGCATCATGCTGGGCTTCGCCGACGATGCCACCCGCGAGCAGGCCCGTAGCCTGATCCGCAAGAATTTCAATGATTTCGACCTGACCACCACCGAGCGCAACGAGCTCGCCGTGCTGCGTCTGGCGCTGACCCCGGCGAAAGTGACCGAGATCCGCGAATACTCGATCAAGCAGAACCTGACCACCGTGCGCAACCGGGTCAACGAGCTGGGCGTGGCCGAGCCGCTGGTCCAGCGCCAGGGCGCCAACCGTATCGTGGTCGAGCTGCCAGGCGTGCAGGACACCGCCGAAGCCAAGCGTATCCTGGGCAAGACCGCCAACCTGGAGTTCCGTTTCGGTGCCGAGCCGGGTGCCTCCAAGGCCACCACCGAGGTCTTCGAGTTCCGCGAAGGCGGCCGTTCCGCCGCGGTCGAGCGTGGCCTGATCATCACCGGTGACCAGGTGACCGACGCCCAGGCCAGCTTCGACGAGCATGGCCGTCCGCAGGTCAATATTCGCCTGGACGGCCACGGTGGCGAGCTGATGAGCCGCGCCACCCGCAGCAACGTCGGCCGCAGCATGGCGGTGATCTTCATCGAGCAGAAGCCGATGACCCGCTACGAGAAGCAAGTGGTCGATGGCGTCGAGAAGGACGTGGCGATCCAGACCTTCAAGGAAGAGAAGAAGATCATCAGCCTGGCGACCATCCAGTCGCCGCTGGGCAGCCAGTTCCGCATCACCGGCCTGAACGGCCAGGGCGAGTCGTCCGAGCTTGCCTTGCTGCTGCGCGCCGGTGGCCTGGCCGCACCGATGTACTTCGCCGAAGAACGCACCATCGGCCCGAGCCTGGGTGCCGACAACATCACCAAGGGTATCGACGCGTCCCTGTGGGGCATGCTGTTCGTCTCGCTGTTCATCATCGCCATCTACCGCGCCTTCGGCGTGCTGGCCACCATCGCCCTGGCGGGCAACATGGTCCTGCTGCTGGCGCTGATGTCGCTGCTGGGCGCCACCCTGACCCTGCCGGGCATCGCCGGTATCGTGTTGACCATGGGTATGGCGGTGGACGCCAACGTGCTGATCTTCTCGCGTATCCGCGAAGAGATCGCCGCCGGCATGTCGGTGCAGCGCGCCATCCACGAGGGCTTCAACCGCGCCTACTCGGCGATCGTCGATGCCAACCTGACCACCCTGCTGGTCGGCGGCATCCTCTTCGCCATGGGTACCGGCCCGGTCAAGGGCTTCGCGGTCACCATGTCCCTCGGGATTTTCACCTCGATGTTCACCGCCGTCATGGTGACCCGTGCACTGGTCAACCTGACCTGTGGCGGGCGTGACATCAAGAAGCTGTGGGTTTGAGGGAGCTGCGATGAAAACCATCAACTTCATGGGCGTGCGCAATGTCGCGTTCGCCATCACCGTGCTCCTCACCGTCCTGGCGCTGTTCAGCTGGTGGCACAAGGGCCTGAACTTCGGCCTGGACTTCACCGGCGGTACGCTCATCGAGCTGACCTACGAGCGCCCGGCCGACCTCAAGGCGGTGCGTGCCGAGCTGGTCCAGTCCGGTTTCGACGAGGCCGTGGTGCAGAGCTTCGGCGCCACCACCGACCTGCTGGTGCGCATGCCTGGCGACGACCCGCAGTTGGGCAACCGCGTTGCCGCGGCGTTGCAGAAGGCCGGGGGCGACAACCCGGCCACGGTCAAGCGCGTCGAGTTCGTCGGCCCGCAGGTGGGTGAGGAACTGCGTGACCAGGGTGGCCTGGGCATGCTGCTGGCCCTGGGCGGCATCCTGGTCTACCTGGCCTTCCGCTTCCAGTGGAAGTTCGCCGTCGGCGCCATCGTTTCGCTGATCCACGACGTGGTGGTGACCCTGGGTATCCTGTCGTTCTTCCAGATCACTTTCGATCTGACGGTGTTGGCGGCGGTGCTGGCGATCATCGGCTACTCGCTCAACGACACCATCGTGGTGTTCGACCGGGTGCGTGAGAACTTCCGTGTGATGCGCAAGGCGTCGCTGATCGAGAACATCAACGTCTCGACCACCCAGACCCTGCTGCGTACCGTGGCCACCTCGGTGTCGACCTTGCTGGCCATCGCTGCGCTGCTGTTCTTCGGTGGCGACAACCTGTTCGGCTTCTCCCTGGCGCTGTTCATTGGCGTCATGGCCGGTACCTACTCGTCGATCTACATCGCCAACGTGGTGCTGATCTGGCTGAACCTGAGCAGCGAAGACCTGATCCCGCCGGTCAAGGCCGAGGGCGAGGACGACCGTCCGTAAGCTGTTCCAGGCCACCGTCTGGCGCAAAGAAAGGCGCGGGTATTGAACTCGCGCCTTTTTTTATGCTCCAAGGCTGGGAGAAGGCGGCTAACCCCGCCGGTATATCAGGAGGTTCACGTGAATAAATCAATGCTTGTGGGTGCGGTACTGGGTGCTGTCGGTGTGACCGCCGGAGGTGCTGTCGCCACCTACAGCTTGGTGAACAAGGGGCCGGAGTACGCCCAGGTTACGGACGTGCAGCCCATCAAGGAAACCATCAAGACGCCGCGCCAGGTGTGCAAGGACGTCACCGTGACGCGCCAGGCACCGGTGAAGGACCAGCACCAGATCGCCGGTACCGTGGTCGGTGCCATTGCTGGCGGCCTGCTGGGCAACCAGATCGGTGGTGGTTCGGGCAAGAAGATCGCTACCGTGGCCGGTGCCGTGGGCGGTGGTTACGCGGGCAACAAGGTGCAGGAGGGCATGCAGGAGCGTGACACCTATACCACTACGCAAACCCGCTGCAACACCGTCAATGACCTGAGCGAGAAGGTGGTCGGCTATAACGTGACCTACTCCATCGGCGATAAGGTTGGCCGAGTGAAGATGAATCATGAGCCGGGTTCTACCATTCCGTTGGACAAGAACGGCAACCTGGTGTTGAGCGAGAACCAGGCTGGGCAGTAAACCGCGATCTGCTTTTTTGTAGGAGCGGCCTTGCGCCGCGAAAGGGGTGCGAAGCGCCCCTAGGGTTTGAGCTTTGGCAGAAATTGCCGGGGCTGCTCTGCAGCCCTTTCGCGGCACAAGGCCGCTCCTACAGGGAGTTGCGCTACGCCTTGGACAACGGCCACAAAAAAGCCCGCAGCGATGCGGGCTTTTTTGTGGCATGTACGCAGCGCTTAGCGCTTCATGTACTCGGGCAGGTGCGGCTGGATGGCCGTCAGCACGGCCTTGAAGCACTTGATGTTGCCCGCGACGATGTGGCCCTTCTCGAGGAAGTCGTGGCCACCATTGAAGTCGCTCACCAGGCCACCGGCTTCCTGGATCAGCAGCACGCCTGCGGCCATGTCCCACTCGGACAGGCCCGACTCCCAGAAGGCGTCGAAGCGGCCGGCGGCCACGTAGGCCAGGTCCAGGCTGGCGGAACCGGCGCGGCGGATGCCAGCGGTCTGGCCGGTCAGCGCGCGGAACATGCCCAGGTAGTTGTCCAGGTCGGCCATCTGGTTGTCACGGAACGGGAAGCCGGTACCCAGCAGGGCGCCTTCCAGGCTGGTGCGCGAGCTGACGCGCAGGCGACGACCGTTGAGCTGGGCGCCGCGACCGCGGCTGGCGGTGAATTCTTCCTGGCGAACCGGGTCGACGATGACGGCATGCTCGAGGCGGCCGCGGTATTTGCAGGCGATGCTGACCGCAAAGTGAGGAACGCCACGCAGGAAGTTGGTGGTGCCGTCCAGTGGATCGATGATCCACAGGTAGTCCTTGCCTTCTTCACCGGTACCGGCGTGCAGGCCGGTTTCTTCACCTTGGATGGAGTGGTTCGGGTAGGCCTTGCGCAGGGCGTTGACGATGGTCTGCTCGGCGGCGCGGTCAACCTCGGACACGTAGTCCTTGGCTTCTTTCTCGTCGACTTTGATGCTGTCCAGGCGTTCGATGGAGCGGAAAATCAATTCACTGGCGCTGCGAGCGGCGCGCAGGGCGATATTCAGCATAGGCTGCATGGGCGTTTCACCTGGGATGTTAAAGAGGAAAGCCGCATAGTCTATCAGAAATCTGCTTCGGCAGAAGGGTGACATGTGCTTTCGTGGCGTTACGTCCGTCGCTTCTGTAAGATCGTTTGCCCTGTTATCCACATCCGTGAGCTCAACACCTTGTTGCAGAATATTCGTGTTGTTCTGGTCAATACCAGCCACCCCGGCAATATCGGCGGCGCTGCACGTGCCATGAAAAACATGGGCCTGTCGCGCCTGGTGCTGGTCCAGCCTCTGGATTTCCCTGCCGTGGATGCCACGGCGCGCGCGTCCGGCGCCGACGATGTGCTGGACAACGCCCAAGTCGTCAACAGCCTCGAAGAAGCATTGGTCGGCTGCAGCCTGGCGATCGGCACCAGTGCCCGCGAGCGCAGCATCCCCTGGCCGTTGCTCGACCCCCGCGAATGCGGTGCCAAGGTCGTCGAGCATGCCGGCGTCGGTGAGGAAATCGCCCTTGTGTTCGGTCGCGAGCACGCCGGCCTGACCAACGAAGAGCTGCAGCGATGTCACTTCCACGTGCACATTCCCTCGAACCCCGACTTCAGCTCGCTCAACCTCGCCGCGGCGGTCCAGGTGCTCTCCTACGAGGTGCGCATGGCCTGGCTGGCGGCCCAGGGCGCGCCGACGAAGGTCGAGAAGTTCGAAGCCAACTCGCTGCGCAGCGGCGAGCTGGCGACCATGGACGAGATGGAGCTGTTCTACGAGCACCTGGAAAAAACCCTGGTGCAGATCGGCTTCCTTGACCCGGAGAAGCCCAAGCACCTGATGCCGCGCCTGCGCCGGCTCTATGGGCGCAGTTCGGTCAATCGTTCGGAAATGAGCATTTTGCGCGGCATCCTCACCGAGACCCAGAAAGTCGCACGGGGCGAGCCGCATAAGCGGAAGGACTAGAAAAAGATGTTCGAACGTCTGCGCGAAGATATCCAGAGCGTATTCCATCGTGACCCGGCGGCGCGCAATGCCTTCGAGGTGCTGACCTGCTACCCGGGCATGCATGCCATCTGGCTGCACCGTCTGGGCCATGCCCTGTGGGTACGCGAGTTCAAGTGGCTGGCACGCCTGGTGTCGAACTTCGGTCGCTGGCTGACCGGCATCGAGATCCATCCCGGCGCTACCATCGGCCGGCGTTTCTTCATCGACCACGGCATGGGCATCGTCATCGGCGAGACCGCCGAGATCGGTGACGATGTCACCCTGTACCAGGGTGTGACCTTGGGCGGCACCAGCTGGAACAAGGGCAAGCGCCACCCGACCCTGGAGAACGGCGTGGTGGTCGGGGCGGGGGCCAAGGTGCTCGGCCCGTTCACCGTCGGTGCCGGGGCCAAGATCGGCTCCAATGCCGTGGTGACCAAGGCGGTGCCTGCCGGTGCCACGGCCGTGGGTATCCCGGGGCGGATCATCGTCAAGGCCGAGGACAGCGAGGTCGAGGCCAAGCGCAAGGCCATGGCCGAGAAGATCGGCTTCGATGCCTACGGTGTCAGTGGTGATATGCCCGACCCAGTGGCCCGCGCCATCGGCCAGATGCTCGATCACCTGCAGGCGGTCGACGAACGGCTCGAAGGCATGTGCGGTGCGTTGACCAAGCTGGGCAGCGACTATTGCGGCAAGGAACTGCCCGCGCTGCCCGAGGACGACTTCGTCGAGGTCAAGCAGACCGCGCAGAGCGACACCCAGGCGCATTGATTGCGGCGCGATGAGATATGGGGCGTGTGCTCACGCCCCTGGTCTGTTAGACTCGCGCCCGCCTCCCCGATGCATACCCGACTAAAGCACTAGGTCTAATAGTTGACTTAAATGCTCGGGAATCGCATACTCGCACACATCCTGTAACTCCCGTGGTACCCATTAGCCATGCGACTGACTACCAAAGGCCGATATGCCGTGACCGCCATGCTTGACCTGGCGTTGCATGCGCAGCATGGGCCGGTGTCTTTGGCCGACATTTCCGAGCGCCAGGGCATTTCCCTTTCTTATCTGGAACAGCTGTTCGCCAAGCTGCGCCGCGGCAGCCTGGTTTCCAGCGTGCGCGGCCCGGGCGGCGGCTACCAGCTGTCGCGGGGCATGGAAACCATCCAGGTGGCCCAGGTCATCGACGCGGTCAACGAATCGGTCGATGCCACCCGTTGCCAGGGCCTGGGGGACTGTCACGCCGGCGACACCTGCCTGACCCACCACCTGTGGTGCGACCTCAGCCAGCAGATCCATGAGTTCCTCAGCGGCATCAGCCTGGCCGACCTGGTCGAGCGCCGCGAGGTGCAGGAAGTCGCCCATCGCCAGGACCTGCGCCGCGTCTCGGGCCGTACCGCCCGGATGGACAAGATTGAGACGTCCGCCGTCGACTGATCGCAGCGACGAGCGACGCCACCGCCTGATAGGAGATACCCAATGAAGTTGCCGATCTACCTCGATTACTCCGCGACCACTCCGGTCGATCCGCGCGTCGCCCAGAAGATGGCCGACTGCCTGCTGGTCGACGGGAACTTCGGTAACCCGGCCTCGCGTTCCCACGTGTTCGGCTGGAAGGCCGAGGAAGCCGTCGAGAACGGCCGTCGCCAGGTTGCCGAGCTGATCAACGCCGACCCGCGCGAGATCGTCTGGACCAGTGGTGCCACCGAGTCCGACAACCTCGCCCTCAAGGGCGTGGCGCACTTCTATCAGACCAAGGGCAAGCACATCATCACCTCCAAGATCGAGCACAAGGCGGTCCTGGACACCGCTCGCCAGCTCGAGCGCGAAGGTTTCGAAGTCACCTACCTCGAGCCCGGTGAAGACGGCATCGTCACCCCGGCCATGGTCGAGGCGGCCCTGCGCGAAGACACCATCCTGGTCTCGCTGATGCACGTGAACAACGAAGTCGGCTCGATCAACGACATCGCCGCCATCGGTGAACTGACCCGCTCGCGCGGTGTGTTGTTCCACGTCGATGCCGCCCAGTCCGCCGGCAAGGTCGAGATCGACCTGCAGAAGCTGAAGGTCGACCTGATGTCGTTCTCGGCGCACAAGGTCTACGGCCCGAAAGGTATCGGCGCGCTGTACGTCAGCCGCAAGCCGCGCGTACGCCTGGAAGCCATCATCCATGGCGGTGGCCATGAGCGCGGCATGCGCTCGGGTACCCTGCCGACCCACCAGATCGTCGGCATGGGCGAGGCCTTCGCCATCGCCAAGCAGGAGATGGCCGCCGAGAACGTGCGCATCAAAGCCCTGAGCGACCGCTTCTTCGAGCAGGTATCCAACCTCGAGGAACTGTACGTCAACGGTAGCCGTACGGCTCGCGTGCCGCACAACCTGAACCTGAGCTTCAACTACGTCGAAGGCGAGTCGCTGCTGATGTCGCTCAAGGACATCGCCGTATCGTCCGGCTCGGCCTGCACCTCCGCTTCGCTCGAGCCGTCCTACGTGCTGCGCGCCCTGGGCCGCAACGACGAGCTGGCGCACAGCTCGATCCGCTTCTCCTTCGGCCGCTTCACCACCGAGGAAGAAGTCGACTACGCCGCGCAGAAAGTCTGCGAGGCAGTGAACAAACTGCGCGAATTGTCGCCGCTGTGGGACATGTACAAAGACGGCGTCGACATCTCCAAGATCGAGTGGGCCGCCCACTAAGCAGTCGCCGGCAAGAGCGGCTCCCTGATGAGGAAGGAATTGCACCATGGCATACAGTGAAAAGGTCATCGACCACTACGAAAACCCGCGCAACGTCGGCAAGATGAACGCCGACGACCCTGATGTCGGTACCGGCATGGTCGGCGCGCCGGCCTGCGGCGACGTCATGCGCCTGCAGATCAAGGTCAACGAGCAGGGCATCATCGAAGACGCCAAGTTCAAGACCTACGGCTGTGGCTCGGCCATCGCCTCCAGCTCCCTGGCCACCGAGTGGATGAAGGGCAAGACCCTGGACGAAGCCGAGACCATCAAGAACACCCAGTTGGCCGAAGAACTGGCGCTGCCGCCGGTCAAGATCCACTGCTCGGTGCTCGCGGAAGACGCCATCAAGGCCGCTGTTCGCGACTACAAGCAGAAGAAAGGCTTGGTCTAAGACGCGTGTGCGCTAAC
Source organism: Pseudomonas sp. p1(2021b) (assembly GCF_020151015.1). NCBI lineage: Bacteria > Pseudomonadati > Pseudomonadota > Gammaproteobacteria > Pseudomonadales > Pseudomonadaceae > Pseudomonas > Pseudomonas sp. p1(2021b). Next base: position 4,202,664 of record NZ_CP083746.1, on the reverse strand, counting down.
TGAAGTTGAGGAAAGAGTTCCGATGGCTATCAGCATGACAGAAGCCGCCGCCAACCACGTGCGGCGTTCCCTCGAAGGGCGCGGCAAGGGCGAGGGCATCCGCCTGGGCGTGCGCACCACCGGCTGCTCGGGCCTGGCCTATGTGCTGGAGTTCGTCGATGAAGTGGCGGCCGAAGACCAGGTCTTCGAGAACCATGGCGTGAAGGTCATCATCGACCCCAAGAGCCTGGTCTACCTCGACGGCACCGAGCTGGACTTCGTCAAGGAAGGGTTGAACGAAGGCTTCAAGTTCAACAACCCCAACGTGCGCGGTGAGTGTGGCTGCGGCGAAAGCTTCAATGTCTGAGGCTTGACGTGGGTACTCCTTGCCATTTCGCCCTGTTTGACCTGCAGCCCGGCTTCCGTCTGGACCTCGACAAGCTGGCCACGCGCTATCGCGAGCTGGCCCGCGAGGTCCACCCGGACCGCTTCGCCGATGCCTCCGAGCGCGAGCAGCGCGTCGCGCTGGAGAAATCCGCGGCCCTCAACGAGGCCTACCAGACCCTGCGCAGCGCCCCACGGCGTGCCCGCTACCTGCTGGCCATCGGCGGCCACGAAGTGCCCCAGGAAGTCACGGTCCACGACCCGGACTTCCTGCTGCAGCAGATGCAGTGGCGCGAAGAGCTCGAAGAGCTGCAGGACGAAGCCGACCTCGACGGTGTCGCTGTCTTCAAGAAACGCCTGAAAGCCGCCCAGGAGACGTTGAACGAGGATTTCGCCGCCTGCTGGGATGTGGCTGCCGAGCGTGACAGGGCAGAGCGCCTGATGCGCCGCATGCAGTTCCTCGACAAGCTCGCCCAGGAAGTGCGCCAACTCGAAGAGCGCCTCGACGATTAACCCCGGCGTTGCACGTGACGACGCCTAAGGTACTCAGATAAGCATGGCCCTACTGCAGATCGCCGAACCCGGTCAAAGCCCCCAACCGCACCAGCGCCGCCTGGCGGTGGGGATTGACCTGGGCACCACCAATTCCCTGGTCGCCGCCGTACGCAGCGGTCGCAGCGAACCGCTGCCCGATGCGCAGGGCAATGTCATCCTGCCCTCGGCGGTACGTTACCTCGACGGCGGCATCGACGTAGGCCTGGCGGCCCGCGAAGCGGCTTCCAGCGACCCGCTGAACACCATCTTGTCGGTCAAGCGCCTGATGGGGCGCGGCCTGGCCGACGTCAAGCAGCTGGGCGAACAGCTGCCGTACCGCTTCGTCGGTGGCGAGTCGCACATGCCGTTCATCGACACTGTCCAGGGGGCGAAGAGCCCGGTGGAGGTGTCCGCCGACATTCTCAAGGTGCTGCGCCAGCGTGCCGAGCAAACCCTCGGCGGCGAACTGGTGGGCGCAGTGATCACCGTGCCGGCCTATTTCGACGACGCCCAGCGTCAGGCCACCAAGGATGCCGCACGCTTGGCCGGCCTCAACGTGCTGCGCCTGCTCAACGAGCCGACCGCCGCTGCCGTGGCCTATGGCCTGGATGAGAAGGCCGAAGGCGTGGTAGCCATCTATGACCTGGGTGGCGGTACCTTCGACATTTCCATCCTGCGCCTGACGGCGGGCGTGTTCGAAGTGCTGGCCACCGGTGGCGACAGCGCCCTGGGGGGCGATGACTTCGACCATGCCATCGCCGGCTGGATCGTCGAGCAGGCCGGGCTGTCGTCCGACCTCGACCCCAGCGCCCAACGCCAGCTGCTCCAGGCTGCCTGCGCCGCCAAGGAAGCCTTGACCGACGCCGACGTGGTCAGCGTACGCCACGGTACCTGGCAGGGTGAGCTGACCCGCGCCGCTTTCGAAGCCCTGATCGAACCACTGGTCGCCCGCAGCCTCAAGGCCTGCCGCCGCGCCGTGCGCGACAGCGGTGTCGAGCTCGAAGAGGTGGGGGCCGTGGTGATGGTGGGCGGTTCGACCCGCGTCCCGCGTGTGCGCGAGGCCGTAGGTGGGCTGTTCGGCCGTACCCCGCTGACGTCGATCGACCCGGACCAGGTGGTGGCCATCGGCGCCGCCATCCAGGCCGACACCCTGGCCGGCAACCGCCGCGAGGGTGGCGAGCTGTTGCTGCTGGACGTCATCCCGCTGTCCCTGGGCCTGGAGACCATGGGCGGGCTGATGGAAAAGGTGATTCCGCGCAATACCACCATCCCGGTGGCCCGCGCCCAGGAGTTCACCACCTATAAAGATGGCCAGTCGGCCATGATGATCCACGTCCTGCAGGGCGAGCGCGAGCTGATCAGCGACTGCCGCTCCCTGGCACGCTTCGAACTGCGCGGCATTCCGGCCATGGTCGCCGGCGCGGCGAAGATCCGTGTCACCTTCCAGGTCGACGCCGACGGCCTGCTCAGCGTCTCGGCCCGCGAGCTGGGTTCTGGCGTGGAATCGAGCATCCAGGTCAAGCCGTCCTATGGCCTGACCGATGGCGAGATCGCCCGCATGCTCAAGGATTCGTTCGAGCACGCCGGCTCCGACAAGCAGGCGCGCCAGCTGCGCGAGCACCAGGTCGACGGCGAGCGCCTGCTCGAGGCGGTGCAGGGCGCCCTGGATGCCGACGGCGAGCGGTTGCTCAGCGCCGAGGAGCGCGAAGCGATCGAGTACCAGATGCAAGAATTGCGTGATTTGCTCACCGGCACCGATGGCGCGGCCATCGAGCAGCAGACCAAGCGTCTGTCGCAGGTGACCGATGCTTTTGCCGCCCGTCGCCTTGATTCGACGGTCAAAGCCGCACTGGCCGGGCGCAACCTGAATGAGATCGAGGAGTAACCGATGCCCCAGGTGATTTTCCTGCCGCACGAGAAGTTCTGCCCGGAGGGGCTGGTGGTAGAGGTGGAGCCAGGCACCAACATCCTGGAGCTGGCCCACGAGCATCACATCGAGATGGAAAGCGCCTGTGGTGGCGTTTGCGCCTGCACCACCTGCCACTGCATCGTCCGCGAGGGTTTCGACTCGCTGGAAGAAGCCGATGAGCTGGAAGAGGATATGCTGGACAAGGCCTGGGGCCTGGAAGCGCAATCGCGCCTGGCCTGCCAGGTGATCGTCGGCGACGAAGACCTGACGATCGAAATCCCCAAATACTCCCTCAACCACGCCGCCGAAGCGCCGCACTGAGGTTCCAGCATGAGCCTGAAATGGATTGATGTACTTGAAATCGCCATCCAGCTTGCGGAAAGCAAGCCGGACGTCGATCCTCGTTATGTGAATTTCGTCGATCTGCACCGCTGGGTGCTGGCCTTGCCAGAATTCAGCGACGATCCGTCACGCGGCGGTGAGAAAGTGCTCGAGGCCATCCAGGCGGCCTGGATCGAAGAAGCCGACTGAGCGTCACCTGCAGGTTAGGCAATCCCCTGGAACCCGCGTATAATTCGCGGGTTTAATTTTTCGCAACACTCAATTTTGGAGTTATCCATGGCTGTTCAACGTACCTTCTCCATCATCAAGCCTGACGCCGTCGCCAAGAACGTCATCGGCGAGATCACCACTCGCTTCGAAAAAGCCGGCCTGCGCGTCGTCGCTTCGAAGATGAAGCAACTGTCCAAGGCCGAGGCTGAAGGCTTCTACGCTGAGCACAAAGAGCGCGGCTTCTTCGCCGACCTGGTTGCCTTCATGACTTCGGGCCCGGTCATCGTTCAGGTTCTGGAAGGCGAAAACGCCGTTCTGGCCAACCGCGAACTGATGGGCGCCACCAACCCGAAAGAAGCTGCTGCCGGCACCATCCGCGCCGACTTCGCCGTTTCCATCGACGAGAACGCTGTTCACGGTTCCGACTCGGAAGCTTCGGCTGCCCGCGAAATCGCTTACTTCTTCTCCGCTACCGAGCTGTGCGACCGCATTCGCTAAGCGAAGCAGGTCTTGGGTGATTCCATGAGTGACATGACTGGCAAGATCAACCTGTTGGGCCTGACCCTGCAGGAAATGGAAAAATTCTTCGAGTCCATCGGAGAGAAGCGTTTTCGTGCCGGTCAGGTCATGAAATGGATTCACCACTTCGGCGTCGATGATTTCGCCGCCATGACCAATGTCGGCAAGGCCTTGCGCGAAAAGCTCGAGGCCGTTGCCGAGATTCGGGGCCCAGAGGTGGTCAGCGAAGACATTTCCGCCGACGGTACCCGCAAGTGGGTGGTCCGCGTTGCCTCCGGCAGCTGCGTCGAGACCGTCTACATCCCCACCGACGACCGCGGCACCCTGTGCGTCTCGTCGCAAGCCGGCTGCGCCTTGGACTGCAGTTTCTGCTCCACCGGCAAGCAGGGCTTCAACAGCAACCTCACCGCCGCCGAAGTGATCGGCCAGGTGTGGCTTGCCAACAAATCCTTCGGTACCGTCCCGGCCAAGATCGACCGCGCCATCACCAACGTGGTCATGATGGGCATGGGCGAACCGCTTTTGAATTTCGACAATGTCATCGCCGCCATGAAGATCATGATGGAAGATCTGGGCTATGGCATTTCCAAGCGCCGCGTCACGCTGTCCACCTCGGGCGTGGTGCCGATGATCGACGAACTGGCCAAGCACATCGACGTGTCGCTGGCGCTGTCGCTGCACGCGCCGAACGACGAACTGCGCAACCAGCTGGTTCCGATCAACAAGAAGTACCCGCTCAAGGTCCTGCTGGACTCGTGCATGCGCTACATGTCCACCCTGGGTGGCAAGCGCGTGTTGACCGTCGAGTACACCTTGCTCAAGGACGTCAACGACCAGCCCGAGCATGCGGCGCAGATGATCGAGCTGCTGCGCGACGTGCCGTGCAAGATCAACCTGATCCCGTTCAACCCGTTCCCGCATTCGGGCTACGAGCGGCCGAGCAACAACGCCATCCGCCGCTTCCAGGACCTGCTGCACCACGGCGGCTTCAACGTCACCACCCGTACCACCCGCGGCGAGGACATCGACGCTGCCTGTGGCCAGCTGGTGGGCCAGGTCATGGACCGCACCCGTCGTAGCGAGCGCTACATCGCCGTGCGCCAGCTGAGCGCCGACGCGGAGCTCCAAGACAACGCCGTGCGCCACTGACAGGACCCGGCCATGACCTTGCGCGCCGCGCTGTCGATCCTGACGCTTTCGCTGCTGGCCGGCTGCGTGTCCGGTGGCGCGGGCGACCCCCTGGCCAGTCGCCAGGGGCGGGAGGAAGCAGGGCGGGCCTACGTGCAGTTGGGCCTGGGTTATTTGCAACAAGGTTTGACCGGGCAGGCCAAGGCGCCGCTGGTCAAGGCCCTGGCCCTCGACGGCAACGACGCCGATGCCCACGCCGCCCTGGCCCTGGTGTTCCAGGTCGAAGGCGAGCCGGCCCTGGCCGAGACGCACTTTCGCAAGGCCCTGTCGGCCCGCCCGGGCGACACACGAATTCGCAACAACTACGGCAGTTTCCTTTATGCTCAGGGGCAATTTCGCCAGGCCCAGCAGATGTTTCGCCAAGCCGCGGCCGATACCCTGTATCCTGAGCGCTCGCGGGTCTACGAGAACCTCGGCCTGGTCGCCTTGACGCTGGGACGTCGTGACCAGGCACGCGAATACCTGGGCAAGGCCCTGCAACTCGACCCTCGGCAACCGAAAGCGTTGCTGGAAATGGCTGAGTTGTCCTACGAAAACAGGCATTATGTGCCGGCCCGGGACTACTACGATCGTTTCAGCCAGCTGAGCGACGCGAATGCCCGAAGCCTGCTGTTGGGCAGCCGCCTTGCCAGGGCCTTCGATGAGCCGGGCACCGTGGCAGAGCTGGGCCAGCAATTACAACGACTTTATCCCGGTACGCCGGAATATCAGCAATACCTGTCGGAGCAACGATGAAAGCCGCGCACCCCGAAGTAGCAGCAGCGACTCGCCAGAATCCCGGTGAGGTCTTGCGCCAGGCCCGCGAGAACCGGGCGTGGTCGCAAGCCGAGGTGGCCCGCAAGCTCAACCTCACGGTCAGTTCGTTGAACAACCTGGAAAACGGCGCCTTCGACAAGCTGCCGGGGCATACCTTCGCCCGCGGCTATATCCGTGCCTATGCCAAGCTGATGGACATGGACCAGGCGCCGCTGGTCGAGGCTTTCGACCAATACACCGGCACCCATGCCAAGGGCAGCGAGGTTCATTCGCTGGGCCGTATCGAAGAGCCGGTGCGCCTTTCGCACAATATCCTGCGCGGTGTCAGCCTGTTGCTGCTGGTGGTCGTGGTCGGCGGTGGCTTCTTCTGGTGGCAGGACCAAAGCAGCCTGCGCGGCAAGGACCTGGCCAAGATGGCCCTGGAGCACGTCGAAGTCGAAAGCGCCGACGGCACCACCCAGATCCACCCGCTGGACGAGCCTGAAGACCAGGCGGTGACCGCGGGCCAACAGCCTGAAGCTGCACCGCTGCCGCTGGAGCAAGCCGAAAGCGCTGCAGCGCCAGAGGCAGGCAGCGCCAGCGCGACGCCGGCCGAGCCGGCTGCCACGCCTGCGCCCGCTGCCCCGGCGGTAGCCCCGGCACCGGCCGAAGCTGCAGCCCCGGCGGCCTCGACGCCACCGGCCACCCCGGTCGCGCCGGCCCCCAGTACTCCCGCTGCTGCCGCCGCGCCAGCTGCCCCGGCCACTCCGGTTGCCCCCGTTGTTGCGGCTGCAACCACGTCCCAGGCTGCTCCGGCCGAAATCCCGGCCGGCAGCGGCAAGGTACAGATCCAGTTCACCGCCGATTGCTGGACCCAGGTCACCGACGGCAACGGCAAGGTGCTCTTCAGCGCGATCAAGCGCAAGGGCGACAGCCTCGACCTGAGCGGCAAGCCTCCGTTCGCAGTGCGCCTGGGCTTCGCCCGTGGCGCACAGGTCAGCTACAACGGCCAGGCGGTCGATGTAGCTCCGTTCACCAGTGGCGAGACCGCTCGCCTGAAGTTGGGACAGTAAGTCATGCACGGCGAATCTCCGATCAAACGTCGCGAATCCCGGAAGATCTGGGTCGGCAATGTACCGGTGGGCGGTGATGCGCCCATCGCAGTGCAGAGCATGACCAACACCGACACCAACGATGTCGCGGCCACCGTGGCGCAGATCCAGCGCCTGGTCGATGCCGGCGTCGATATCGTCCGTGTCTCGGTGCCGGACATGGACGCCGCCGAGGCGTTCGGCCGCATCAAGCAGCAGGTCAGCGTGCCGCTGGTCGCCGACATCCATTTCGACTACCGCATCGCCCTGCGCGTGGCCGAGCTGGGGGTCGACTGCCTGCGCATCAACCCGGGCAACATCGGTCGTGAAGACCGTGTGCGCGCAGTGGTCGATGCCGCCCGTGACCGCGGCATCCCGATCCGCATCGGCGTCAACGCCGGCTCCCTGGAAAAGGACCTGCAGAAGAAATACGGCGAGCCGACCCCGGCCGCACTGGTCGAGTCGGCCTTGCGCCATGTGGAGCACCTCGACCGCCTGGACTTCCAGGACTTCAAGGTCAGCGTCAAGGCCTCCGACGTATTCATGGCTGTCGAAGCCTACCGCCTGTTGGCCAAAGAGATCGTCCAGCCGTTGCACCTGGGCATCACCGAAGCCGGTGGCCTGCGCTCGGGGACGGTGAAATCCGCCGTCGGCCTCGGTATGCTGCTGGCCGAAGGCATCGGCGATACCATCCGCATTTCCCTGGCCGCCGACCCGGTCGAGGAAGTGAAGGTCGGCTACGACATTCTCAAGTCGCTGCACCTGCGCTCGCGTGGCATCAACTTCATCGCCTGCCCCAGCTGCTCGCGGCAGAACTTCGATGTGGTCAAGACCATGAACGAGCTGGAAGGGCGCCTGGAAGACCTGCTGGTGCCGATGGACGTGGCCGTGATCGGCTGCGTGGTCAACGGCCCGGGCGAAGCCAAGGAGTCCCACGTGGGGCTGACCGGCGGTACGCCGAACCTGGTCTACATCGATGGCAAGCCGTCGCAGAAGCTGACCAATGACAACTTGGTCGATGAGCTGGAAAAACTCATCCGCCAGAAAGCGGCCGAAAAGGCCGAGGCCGACGCGGCGCTGATCGCCCGCGGCTGATACCCAGATTCGTAAGGATTTTTCGTGAGCAAATCGCTGCAAGCCATCCGTGGCATGAACGACATCCTGCCCGAGCAGTCGCCCCTGTGGCGCTACTTCGAGGGCACCGTGGCCGGCCTGCTGGACACCTACGGCTACAGCCAGATCCGCACGCCGATCGTCGAGTTCACCGAGCTGTTCAAACGCTCCATCGGTGAAGTCACCGACATCGTCGAAAAAGAGATGTACACCTTCGAGGACCGCAACGGCGACTCGCTGACCCTGCGCCCCGAAGGCACCGCCGCCTGCGTGCGCGCCGTGCTCGAGCATGGCATCACCGGCAACGGCCAGGTGCAGAAGCTCTGGTACATCGGCCAGATGTTCCGCCACGAGCGCCCACAGAAGGGCCGCTACCGCCAGTTCCACCAGATCGGTGTGGAAGTGTTCAACCTGGAAGGCCCCGATGTCGATGCCGAGCTGATCATGCTGACCTGGCGTCTGTGGGGCCTGCTCGGCATCCAGGACGCGGTCAAGCTCGAGCTCAACAGCCTGGGTACCAGCGAAGCCCGCGCGCGCTACCGTGACGCACTGGTCGAGTTCCTGTCGGCTCGCCTCGAGCAACTGGACGAAGACAGCCAGCGCCGCCTCAAGAGCAACCCGCTGCGCATCCTCGACAGCAAGGACCAGGGCACCCAGGCGGTACTGGTCGACGCACCGAAGCTCGAGGACTACCTGGACGAAGAATCCCGCGTGCACTTCGAGGGCCTCAAGGCCCGCCTGGACGCCGCCGGCATTCCGTTCGTGATCAACACCAAGCTGGTTCGTGGCCTGGACTACTACAGCAAGACCGTGTTCGAGTGGGTCACCGACAAGCTCGGGGCCCAGGGCACCGTTTGCGCCGGTGGCCGCTACGATGGCCTGGTCGAGCAGATGGGCGGCAAGCCGACCCCGGGCGTGGGCTTCGCCATGGGCATCGAGCGCCTGATCCTGCTGCTCGAGACCCTGGGCAAGGTGCCTGAGTCCATCAGCCGCCAGATCGACGTGTACCTGTGCGCCTTCGGCGAGCAGGCCGAGCTCGCCGGCCTGCGCCTGTCCGAGACCCTGCGCGATCGCCTGCCGGGCCTGCGCCTGGCGGTCAACGCCGGTGGCGGCAGCTTCAAGAGCCAATTCAAGAAAGCCGACAAGAGCGGGGCGCTGTTCGCCCTGATCCTCGGCGACGACGAGCTCGCGCAGCGCGTGATCGGCGTCAAGCCCCTGCGTGGCCAGGGCGAACAACAGAACATTGCCTGGGATGCTCTGGCCGAGCATCTGCAAGCCGCTTTCGCCCCGGCGTGAAGCGGACCAACCAGCCGAATTGCTGAAAAGGAGTATTGGGGTGTCGAGTACCGATGATGAAGGCCTGGCCGCAGCCAAGGACTGGTGGAACCGCAACGGCAAGCCGCTGCTGACCGGTGCCCTGCTGGCCGCCGCGGTGGTGATGGGCTGGCAGACCTGGCAGAAATACCAGACCAACCAGTCCCAGGGTGCCTCGGCCTTGTACCAGGCCTTGTTGGAAACCAGCCTGACGCCGAACGGCCAGCCCGACGCGGCCAAGGTCGCCGAGCTGTCCGGCAAGCTCAAGAGCGAGTTCGGTGGTTCGGCCTACGCCCAGTACGGCAGCCTCTTCGTGGCCAAGGTCGCGGTCGAGAGCGGCAAGCTGGACGACGCCGCTGCCGAGCTCAAGGGCGTGATGGACAAGCCGGCCGATGCCACCCTGGGCGAGATCTCGCGTCAGCGCCTGGCCCGCGTTCTGGCTGCCCAGGACAAGGCCGAGGAAGCCCTGAAGCTGCTCGATGGCGATACCGACAAAGCCTTCCAGGCCAGCCGCGAAGAGCTCAAAGGCGACCTGCTGGTCCAGCTGGGCCGCGCCGACGATGCCCACGGTGCCTATGAAAAAGCCAAGGCCGCGCTGTCTGACGACGCCGCGATCGGTGGCCTGCAACTGAAGCTGGATGACCTGGCCAAAGGGGACGCCTGACGTGATCGGTTGGAAACAAGCAGCAGTGTTGACCCTGGCCGTGCTGGCGGCAGGTTGCAGCAGCAACAGCAAGAAGGAACTGCCCCCGGCCGAACTGACCAAGTTCACCGAGGAAGTGGTGCTCAAGAAGCAATGGAGCCGCTCGATCGGTGACGGCCAGGGCAAGACTTACAACACCCTGGTACCGGCCATCGAGAACGACCGCATCTACGCCTCGGACGTCAACGGCCGGGTCATGGCCTTGGACCGCATCAACGGCGACGTGGTGTGGAAGCAGGACCTGGACCTGCCGGTTTCCGGCGCTGTGGGCGTTGGCTACGGCCTGGTCATGCTCGGTACCCTCAAGGGTGAGGTGATCGCCCTGGATGCCAGCACCGGTGAAGAGCGTTGGCGTTCGCGGGTGACCAGCGAAGTGCTGGCTCCGCCGGCCAACAATGGCGATGTGGTCGTGGTGCAGACCCAGGACGATCGCCTGATCGGCCTGGATGCCGCGACCGGCGACCGCCTGTGGATCTACGAGAACACCCCGGCCGTACTGACCCTGCGTGGCACCGGCGCGCCGGTCGTGACCAACCGCCTGGCCGTTGCCGGCCTGTCCACCGGCAAGGTGATCGCCGTGGACATCCGCAACGGTGTGCCGGTGTGGGAAAGCCGTGTGGCCATCCCCCAGGGCCGTTCCGAGTTGGACCGCGTGGTCGATATCGACGGCGGCCTGCTGTTGTCCGGCGGCACCCTCTACGTGAGCACCTACCAGGGCCGCGTCGCCGGTCTGGACCTGGAAAGCGGCCGCGTGCTGTGGCAACGCGATGCGTCGAGCTACGTGGGTGTCGCCCAGGGCTTCGGCAACGTCTACGTCAGCGAGGCGTCGGGCACCGTCGAGAGCATCGACGAGCGTTCGTCCACCGCGCTGTGGAGCAACGACAGCATGGCGCGCCGCCAGTTGTCGGCCCCGGAGGTGTTTTCCAGCTATGTGGCCGTGGGCGACTTCGAAGGCTACCTGCACCTGCTCAGCCAGGTCGATGGTCGCTTCGTCGGCCGTGAGAAGATCGACAGCGATGGCCTGCGCGCCCGGCCCCTGGTGGTCGGCGACACCATCTACGTCTTCGGCAACAGCGGCAAGCTCGAGGCACTGACCCTGCGCTGAAGCTAAGCTTGGGGTCGCATTCGGTCCCGAGCGGCGGCGCATGATGCGCCGCACGAACTCCGGCCGCTGCCTTGCAGCGGCCTTTGCATTTTCAAGAATTCAAGAGTGGAGAGCCGCATGGTTCCCGTAATCGCCCTGGTGGGACGGCCGAACGTCGGCAAATCCACCATGTTCAACCGCCTGACCAAGACCCGCGATGCCATCGTCGGCGACCTGTCGGGCCTGACCCGTGACCGCCAGTATGGCGATGCCACCTGGCAGGGTCGCTCCTACATCCTGATCGACACCGGCGGTATCACCGGCGACGAAGTGGGCATGGACGAGAAGATGGCCGAGCAGTCGCTGATGGCTATCGAGGAAGCCGACTATGTCCTGTTCCTGGTAGACGCCCGCGCCGGCATGACCGCTGCCGACCAGATGATCGCCGAGCACCTGCGCAAGCGGAACAAGGAAGCCATCCTGGTCGCCAACAAGATCGACAACATCGATGCGGACGTCGCCCGCGCCGAGTTCTCGCCCTTGGGCATGGGCAACGCCATTCCGGTGGCCGGCTCCCAGGGCCGTGGCATCAACGCGCTGATGGAAGCCGTGCTCGGCCATATCCCGCGCGACAAGGTCGAGGAAGCCCTCGACGAGGAAGTCGCCGAAGGCGAGGAGGCCACGCGCATCCCGGGCCCGAGCGAGAAGGATGGCATCAAGATCGCCATCATCGGCCGCCCCAACGTCGGCAAGTCGACCCTGGTCAACCGCATGCTCGGCGAAGAGCGCGTGGTGGTATACGACCAGCCGGGTACCACCCGCGACAGTATCTACATCCCGTTCGAGCGCGACGACGAGAAGTACACCTTCATCGACACCGCTGGGGTGCGCAAGCGCGGCAAGATCCACGAGGAAGTCGAGAAGTTCTCGGTGGTCAAGACGCTGCAGGCGATCAAGGACGCCAACGTGGTGATCTTCGTCATGGATGCCCGCGAAGGCGTGGTCGACCATGACCTGAACCTGCTGGGCTTTGCCCTGGAAGCCGGCCGTGCCATCGTCATCGCCTTGAACAAGTGGGACGGCATGGAGCCGAGCGAGCGCGACTACGTCAAGACCGAGCTGGAGCGCCGGCTGTTCTTCGTCGACTTCGCCGACATCCACTTCATCTCCGCCCTGCACGGCACGGGCGTAGGTCACCTGTACAAGTCGGTGCAGGCTGCATTCAAATCTGCCGTCACCCGCTGGCCGACCAGCCGCCTGACCCAGATCCTCGAGGATGCCATCAGCGAGCACCAGCCGCCGATGGTCAACGGTCGCCGGATCAAGCTGCGCTATGCCCACCTCGGTGGCGCGAACCCGCCGCTGATCGTGATCCACGGCAACCAGACCGACAAGATCCCGCGCTCCTACTCGCGCTACCTGGAAAACACCTACCGCCGGGTACTCAAGCTGGTCGGCACGCCGATCCGCATCGAGTACAAGGGCAGCGACAACCCGTTCGAGGGCAAGAAGAACACCCTCACCGACCGCCAGGTCAACAAGAAGCGCCGCCTGATGTCGCACCACAAGAAGGCCGAGAAGAAGCGCAAGGACAAGCGCAAGTAAGCCCCGCGCTCTGCTACAGCCCCATCGCGGGACAAGCCCGCTCCCACAGGTTCACCGGCCGCGGTAAGTCTGTAGGAGCGGGCTTGTCCCGCGATTGGGCTGCGTAGCAGCCCATCTTGTTTCAACCTTTTTCCTGACCGCCCGATCCGCTATGCTCGGCCTCTACCCCGTGCCGAATGCAGTGTCGAGGAAAGAGGGCGTCATGATCCGCAGCAAATTGCCGAACGTCGGCACGACCATCTTCACCACTATGTCGCAGTTGGCCGTACAGACCGGTGCGCTCAACCTCTCCCAGGGCTTCCCCGACTTCGACGCGCCCCAGGCGTTGCTCGATGCCGTCTGTCGCCATGTGCTGGCAGGGCACAACCAGTATTCGCCGATGACCGGCCTGCCGGCGTTGCGCCAGCAGGTGGCGGCCAAGATCGCCCGGCTCTATGGCGCCAAGGTCGATGCCGACCAGGAAGTGACCATCACCCCAGGTGCCACCGAGGCGATCTTCTGCGCCATCCAAGCGGTGATCCAAGCTGGCGACGAGGTGATCGTCTTCGACCCGTCCTATGACAGTTACGAGCCGTCCGTGGAGCTGGCTGGTGGCCGCTGCGTGCATGTGCAGCTCACCGACGGCGATTTCCGCATCGATTGGCAGACATTCAGCGATGCCCTGACCCCGCGCACGCGTATGGTCATCCTCAACTCGCCACACAACCCCAGCGGTGCGCTGATCAGCCGCGAGGACCTGGACCAGCTGGCGCGGCTGATCGAAGGCCGGGATATCTACCTGGTCAGCGACGAGGTCTACGAGCACCTGGTCTATGACGGGGTGCGCCATGCCAGCGTGCTGGCCCACGAGCAGCTGTACTCGCGGGCGTTCGTGATCAGCTCGTTCGGCAAGACCTACCATGTCACCGGCTGGAAGACCGGCTACGTGGTGGCGCCCCCGGCGTTGAGCGCCGAGCTGCGCAAGGTCCACCAGTACGTCAACTTCTGTGGTGTGACGCCTTTGCAGTGTGCCCTGGCCGACTTCATGGCCGAGCACCCGGCGCACATCGATGAACTGCCAGGCTTCTACCAAGCCAAGCGCGACCTGTTCTGCGATTTGTTGCAGGGCTCGCGTTTCAACTTCACCCGCACGCCGGGCACCTATTTCCAATTGGTGGACTATTCGCAGATCCGCCCGGACCTGGGCGACGTCGAGATGTCCCTGTGGCTGACCCGTGAGCATGGCGTAGCCGCCATCCCGGTCTCGGTGTTCTACCAGCAACCCATTCCCGAGCAACGCCTGGTACGCCTGTGCTTTGCCAAACGCGAGGAGACGCTGCGTCAGGCAGCGGAAAGACTATGCGCGATCTGAGTGCACTGCCCAACCTGAAAATCGCCCTGGTGCAGACGACCTTGGTCTGGCACGACCGCGAGGCCAACTATGCCCATTTCGAGGAACTGCTGGCGCAGGCCGGCGATGCGGACCTGGTGATCCTCCCTGAAATGTTCACCACCGGCTTTTCCATGGAGTCCGAGCGTCTCGCCGAGCCGGAGAACGGGCCGACCTACAAATGGCTCAAGGCCCAGGCCAAGAAGCACGATACCGTGATCACCGGGAGTGTGATCATCCAGGCGGCCGACGGCAGCCACCGCAACCGCCTGCTCTGGGCCCGGCCCGATGGCGAGATCCTGCACTACGACAAGCGCCACCTGTTCCGCATGGCCGGCGAGCACAAGCACTACACCCCGGGCGAGCGCCAAGTGCAGTTCGAGCTCAAGGGCTGGCGGGTGCGCCCGTTGATCTGCTACGACCTGCGCTTCCCGGTGTGGAGCCGCGACGCCCAGGATACCGACCTGCTGCTGTATACCGCCAACTGGCCGGCCGCGCGTCGCCAGCACTGGAACCGGCTGTTGCCGGCGCGGGGCATCGAGAACCTGTGCTTCGTGGCGGCGGTGAACCGGGTGGGCACCGATGGCAAGGGCTTTGCCTATTCGGGCGACAGCCAGGTGCTGGACTTCCAGGGCGAGAGCTTGCTCAGTGCGGGCGAGGCCGATGGGGTGTTCACCGTGGTGTTGCGAGCGGCGGAGCTGGCCGCCTACCGGGCGCGGTTCCCGGCCAACCTGGATGCCGATACCTTCGAGTTGCATTGACCGACAATACCGGCCCTATCGCGGGACAAGCCCGCTCCTACAGGTATCGCGCTGCCCCCATGGACTACGCTGTACCTGTAGGAGCGGGCTTGTCCCGCGACAGGGCCAGTACGGCCTACATCAATACACATCCCGCCGATACCGCCCATCCTCAATCAGCTGCTGTACCACTTCACTCCCGAGCATGCCGTTGAGCGCCGTATCCACACCGGCCGCCATGCCCTTCAAGCTGCCGCAGACATAAATGCATGCCCCATCGGCCACCCAGCGCTTGAGCGTCTCGGCCTGCTGCAGCAATACATCCTGCACATACACCTTCTGCGCCTGGTCCCGCGAGAACGCCAGGTCCAGCCGCTGCAGGTCACCCTTGGCCAGCCACGCTTGCAGCTGGTCACCGCACAACAGGTCGTAGGCCCGGTTGCGCTCGCCGAACAGCAGCCAGTTGCGTTGTTCGCCCTCGGCGATGCGTGCCTTGAGCAAGCTGCGCAGGCCGGCCAGGCCAGTGCCGTTGCCGATCAGGATCATCGGCGCTGGCGCATCAGGCAGACGGAAGCCACTGTTGCGCCGCAGGCGCGCGCTGACGTTGCCCTGCACGGGCAGGTACTCGGTCAGCCACCCCGAGCCCAGGCCCAGGGTGCCGTCAGGGTGCAGTTCCTGGCGTACGATCAGTTCCAGCACGCCATCGCTGGCAATCGAGGCAATGGAGTATTCCCGGGCCGTGATAGGGATCAGGGCATCGACCAAGGCCTGGGCATGCAGGCCTACCAGGTGTTCGCGGCTTCTGGGCAATTGCCGGCTGGCCAGGGCCTGCCCGAGGGGTTCGGTCAGGCCGTCGAGTTGGACGGGGGTAGCGGCATCCAGGCCCAGGCCGGCGAGCAGGGCATCAACGCGTGGCTGGCCATTGCGTGGCAGCACTTCTACCAGGTCGCCGGCTTCCCAGGGCTGAGGTACCTGTGGTTGCAGGCCGAGCAGGTAGACCGGCGCGCCCTGGCTGCCAGGGTTGAGCAACGTTCGGTGGTGCAGAGTCCAGTTGCTGAAGCTCGGCGGTTGCCAGGCATCGATCGGCTGGGCGCCGGTCAGTTGTGCCAGCTCTCGCTGCCATTGTTGCAGTGCGCCTTGATCGGCGTTGTCCACTTCCACCGGGCTGAAGGCGCGGGTGGCGCCGCGTTCGGCCAGCCAGGCCTGGAGCCTGCGACCGAAGCCGCAGAAGTGCGGATACTGGCGGTCGCCCAGGGCGAGTACCGCATAGCTGAGGTTGTCCAGCGCCCACGGCTGGCCCAGGGCCTTGCGCTCGAAGGCGCGCGCGCTGTCGGGCGCTTCGCCGTCGCCGAAGGTGCTGACCACGAACAACGCTCGCCTGGCCTGGCGTAGCTCGGCCTCGCCCAGCTCGGCCAGCGGGCGCACCTGCACCGGCAGGCCGGCCGCCTGCAGTTGCCCGGCGCTCTGCCAGGCCAACTGCTCGGCGAAACCGCTTTGGCTGGCGAAGCCGATCAGCCAGCTGTCAGGGGTCGTGGCAGTGGGCGTGACGCTGCCGCGTGCGGCCAGGACCTGGCGTTTCTTGCGGCGACGGTCGAGGTACAACAGCCAGCCGGTGACGAAGAACAGCGGCATGGTGAGGCTGGCAAGGGTGGCGATGATGCGCCCTGGCAGGCCGAAGTATTCGCCGACATGCAAGGCATAGACACTCTGCAGCAGCTGGGCCTTGAAGGATTTGTCGGTGTAGCGGTCGTGGCGCTTCACCTGGCCGGTGGCCGGGTCCAGCACCAGCGTGTTGAACGCACGCGGGTGGTCGGCATCCTCCAGCAGGTAGAACAGATTGGCCGGCTGGCCGCCCGCCGGGGGCAGGCGCAGGTTGTACATGGCCAGGCCGGGGCCTGCGGCGTCCTTGAGGTTGGCCCAGATCGCGTCGTAGTCGACCACCAATGGCGGAGCGTTCTTGTCCACCTTTGGTGGGCCGTGACGCCCGCGGCCTTCGCCACGTTTTTGCTGCTGCCCGGCGGCCGGCGCATCGGCCAGCAGCTTGTTCAGGCCCTCGCGGTACCACTCGTAGGACCAGAACAGGCCGGTGAGGGCGAACAGCAGGTAGAACAGCAAGCACCAGGTGCCTGCCACTGCGTGCAGGTCCCAGTTGAAGGCGCGGCCTTTCTTGGCCCAGTCGAAGGTCAGCCAGGTGCGCCAGTTCAAAGCCTGGCGCGGCCAGCGCAGGTACAGGCCGGAGAGGCAGAAGAAGATCAGCATCAAGGTGCAGGCGCCGGTGATCTGCCGCCCGGTGTCACCCATGGCCAGGAAACGGTGCAGCTGCAACATCAGGTTGAAGAAGCCCAGCCCGGTCACTTCGCCCTTGAGCTCACCTGTGTATGGGTCGGCATAGCGCAGCTCGCCGCGGCGCTCCCCTGGCGGGGGCGTGAAGAAGAGGCGTGCGGCATTGCCGTCGCGGGTATCGACCCACAGCATCGCCACCTTGTCGCCCTGGGTCGCCTCGACCCGGCGTACCAGCTCGGCCGGCGGCAGCACGCCTTCCTTGCGCACCTCTACCTTCAACGCGTGCGGGTTGAGCAGGCGCAGCAGTTCGTCCTGGAACGAATAGAGCGCGCCGGTGATGCCCATCAGTGCCAGCACGAGGCCGGCGGTGATGCCAAAGAACCAGTGCAATTGGAACAGCGACTTCTTCACCACATCGATCACCTTGTCTTGGCGCCGGGCAGGGCGCGGCGTGCATTATGCCTTGGTACGCGAAAGCCCCGCACACCGGAATGGGCGGGGCTTTCGGTCAGCTTCCTCAGAAGTGGACGCTGGTGGTCAGCAGGGCAGTGCGGCCTGCAGCCTGGTTGGCGAAGTGGGTGGAGTACGCCTTGTCGTAGTAGACCTCGTTGGTGAGGTTCTGCACGTTCAATTGCAGGTCGATGTTCTTGGTCAGCTTGTAGGCCGCCATCGCGTCGTAGCGCACATAGCTGTCGACCATGGTGGTGTTGGCAACGCTGCCGTACACGTCATCCACATAGAAGGCACCGCCACCGATCGTCAGCTTTGGCGTGACCGCGTAGGTGGTCCACAGGCTGGCGCTGTTGTTCGGGGTGTTTGGCAACTGGTTGCCATCATTGGCCTTGCCACGTGGGCCACCATCGATCTGTCGGGCTTCCATGTAGGTGTAGCCGGCGAATACTTGCCACTTGTCGGTGAGCTTGCCGCTGGCCGACAGCTCGATACCCTCGACGCGGGTTTCGCCAACGTTCTCGTAACTGGTGGTGTCGACCTGGACGCGGGCGTTTTCCTTTTCGGTTCGGAACAGGGCTGCTGCCAGGGACAGGCGCTCGTCAAGCAGGTCCCATTTGGTGCCGATCTCGTAGTTGGTGGTCTCTTCCGGTTCCAGGTCGCTGCTCAAAATGTTACCGCCACGGTCTGGGGTGCCCGGCAACGGGTTGGCTTCGGTACCTTCGCCCAGCATGGCGCCCGGCGGGGTCGCGGAGGTGGCGTAGGAGACATAGATGCTGCCGTTTTCGGCCGGTTTCCAGACCAGGCCCAGCTGGCCGGTGAAGAATTCGCTCGTGTCCCGGCCTTTGTTGAGCGTACCGTCCTTGTTCACGGCAGTGGCGCCGGAGGCGTCATAGCTGCGGAACTTGGTGTCGAAGTGGTCGTAGCGCAAGCCCATGTTCAGCAACCATTGGGGTGTCAGCTCCAGGGTGTCGAATACATAAATCGCACGGGTCTTGCTGCTGGTCTTGGTACCTGCATAGTTGCGCGTGACAGTGCCGTCCCAGGCATCGTCCGGGTTCGGATCGCTCAGCGATGTGCAGCTGCCACCATGGCTCGGCCCGGTGCAGTCGGTGATCTTGCTGTTCGGCGAAACCGTGTAGCTTTGGCGGTCGGATTCTTCCTTGGTGAACTCGACACCAGTAGAGAAACTGTTCTTGAAGCCGCCGACGTAGAACTCGCCGAACAGGTCGGTCTGGTTGGTTGTGGTAGCGGTATTGCCTACCCGGGTATTGGCGCGGCGCCAGACACCGTTGTTGTTGACGTTACCCGCGCTGTCGTCAGGCTGGGTCAGGACATAGTCCTGCATGCTATTGCCATGGCGCAGGGTGTTCTTGATCGTCAGCGAGTCGGTCAGGTCGTGCTCGATGGCGATGGTGGCGATATCAGTGCGGGTCTTGCGGAAGTCGCGGTCGGTCAGGCCGTAGAAATTATCGCTGTCACCGCCGTCGGTGGGCTTGCTTGGGTGCGCCGATGTGCGTGCGTTGCTGCCTGCGCGTGGAATGCTGTATGGGATGCCAGAATCCGGCAGGTCGTCGCTTTCCAGGTGGTAGTAGTCGAGGTTCAACCGGGTCGGTGTGCCGAGGCCGAAGGCCAGCGAAGGTGCGATACCCCAGCGGTCATAGTTGACCTTGTCGCGACCGGCGACGTTGCTTTCGTGGGTCATCAGGTTGAGACGACCGGCGACGGTGTCGCTGAACTGGTAATTGCCATCGAAGGTGTAGCGCTGGGTCTGGTCGCTGCCCCATGTCCAGGCGCCGTCGAGCGAGTTGCCCAGGTGCGCGCGCTTGCTGACCAGGTTGATCGTGCCGCCTGCAGCACCACGGCCGCCGATGGCCGAATTCGGGCCCTTGGCCACTTCCACCGATTCGATGGCAAAGATCTCGCGGGTTTGTGCACCGGTGTCGCGTACACCGTCCAGGTAGGTATCACCCTGGGCATCGAAACCACGGATGAACGGGCGGTCGCCCTGGGGGTTACCGCCTTCACCTGCGCCGAAGGTGATGCCTGGGACCGTACGCAGGGCATCTTGCAAGGTCAGGGCATTGGTGTCCTTGATGACTTGCTGCGGAATCACGGTGATCGAGCGGGGAGTGTCCACCAGCGGAGCGGTGTACTTCTGCGAGGAGGCTTTGTCGACCTTGTACTCGGTATTGGCCTGTTCTGCCTTGCCGTTGATGCTGGTGGCGTCCAGGGTGATGGCATTGCTGGCAGCAGGGTCTGCCGCATAGGCGGAAGTGGCGCTGATCGCCACGCCAATGGCAGAGGCAAGCAGACGAGGTGAACTCACAGCAGATGGCACGTGACGCATTTCGATGAACCTTCCCCAAGGTATGAACTGCGCGGATCTTAATGTAAGCAATTGTGACTAACAATTGAGAACCGTTAACATTGGTGAGGAATTTACAATCTTTACAATTTCTCTTTACGGTTTTTCACGACTGGAACGTCTGAAGCGGCGAGTGGGGCTTGTGGGGAGTAAAAGGTAATCAATATCATTGGCGACCTCCTCCTACCAGGTGCCGCCGCCATGCTGCTTCACATCCCCGGTCTGTTCGACGCCGACGAGCTGTCTCGTATCCGCGAGGCGCTGGAGCAGGCCGACTGGGCCGATGGCAAGGTCACGGCGGGCTACCAGTCGGCCAAGGCCAAGCACAACCTGCAGTTGCCCGAGGGGCATGCGCTGGCCAAGGAGATCGGCAGCGCCTTGATCGATCGCCTGTGGCGCAACCCGCGGTTCATGTCCGCGGCCTTGCCGCACAAGGTCTTCCCGCCGTTGATCAATTGTTACCGCGAAGGCGGCAATTTCGATTTCCACATCGACAACGCCCTGCGCCAGCCCAAGGGCAGCCCGGAGCGGGTGCGTACCGACCTGTCTTCGACCCTGTTCCTGAGCGACCCCGACAGCTACGACGGCGGTGAGCTGGTGATCCAGGACACCTACGGCGTGCACCAGGTCAAGCTGGCGGCCGGCGATCTGGTGCTGTACCCCGGCACCAGCCTGCACAAGGTCAACCCGGTGACCCGTGGCGTGCGCTACGCGGCGTTCTTCTGGACCCAGAGCCTGGTACGCGAGGACAGCCAGCGGGCGCTGCTGTTCGAGATGGACAACGCCATCCAGCAATTGACCGTCGACGTGCCCGACCACCCCTCGTTGCTTCAACTGACAGGCACCTACCATAACCTGCTGCGCCGCTGGGCCGAGGTCTGAGCCGTGTCCTACCCGTTGCGTCGTGAGGAAGTGGTGGATGTCGCGAGCCTGCAGGCCATGCTCGAAGACAGCCCCGGCAAGGCTGCCCAGGCGATCCTGGCGGCAGCAGGGCAGGGCGTGGTGCAGGCGCAATTGTTATTGGGGCAGATCCTGCTCGATGGGCGGGGCATCGAGCGTGACCCTGCCCTGGCTCGTCAATGGTTTGGTATCGCCGCCCAGGCCGGCAGTGCCATGGCGCACAACATGCTGGGGCGATGCCTGGAGCATGGCTGGGGTGGGGCGAGCAACCTGGCGCAGGCGGCCATTCATTATGCCCGGGCAGCCGATGCCGGGTTGGACTGGGGCCTCTACAACCTGGGCAACCTGCTGGCCACCGGGCGCGGGGTGCCGGCTGACCAGGCCCAGGCATTGGTCTGTTACGAGAAGGCCGCGCAGCTGGGGCATGCCAAGTCGATGAACCTCTATGGTCGCTACCTGGAACAGGGCATTGCCACCGCAGCCAGCCCGGCACGGGCGGTGCGCTGGTATCGCCGTTCGGCCGAGGCGGGGGATTTCCGGGGCATGTTCAGCCTGGCGATGGTCCTCATCGAGCGAGGGCAGATGCATGAAGCCGGCCCTTGGCTGGAGCGTGCGCGTGTCGAGGGCAATCACAACTTTTTGCGCAGCGCAGTGGCCACCTTGCGCGGTGCCGGACCCTTACTGGCTGAGCATGCGGCAGCCTATGCCGCTGAGCTGGAAACGCGCGAAGCCTGACTGGCTGGCCCAATCGCGGGACAAGCCCGCTCCATAGATCTGTTCCGCGGCCGCCCTTGCCATGCAGGGAAGCCGCTCAGGCTTAATCCGCTGCCGGGAAGCATGGATCGTTGCCGCTCCTACATGGCAACTGAGGAAAGCGACCATGCGCTTCATACAAGAACGTTCCTTCATCGCAACCTTCACCTCCGTGACACCAGGCTATCTCGGCGTCCTCGACTCGGTCGAGGGGCTTCCCGGGGAGCGCAAGAATGCCTGGCTGACCATTGCGCCGCCAGGCAAGGTCCAGGACCCGCAGCGTTTCTGGTTCGGGTATTTCGAGGGGCAGGACGCAGGTTACCAGGTGCGCACGGTGATGTCGGGAGCGAACGACTCCCACCACGATATCTGGGGCCTGAACTTCAACAAGTCAGTGGGGTACTACACCAAGAGCGACAAGCCGATCCTCTGGCGGGTGCGAGTGGAGGGCGCGAAGCTGAAGATGCCCGAAGCCCGCATCTATGAAGACGTCACGCTGGCCATACCCGGGCAAGCGATGATGAGCGTGGCCACCCGGGCGCCGTGGGAGGAACACTATGTCGGGATCGGCAGGCCGAACACGCTGTACTTCCGGATGGACATCCAGGAAACGAACGTGCCGGAGTTCGTCAGCTTCGACCAATATCGACGCCGTTAAGCGGCACAATGAAGAACGGGGCCTCGCGGCCCCGTTCTGCGTTACAGGTAGTACGCCTTCAGCGGCGGGAAGCCGTTGAACTCCACCGCGCTGTAGCTGGTGGTGTAGGCGCCGGTCGACAGCCAATACAGGCGGTCGCCGATGGCCAGGTTCAGCGGCAGGCCGTACTTGTAGTGCTCGTACATGATGTCGGCACTGTCGCAGGTGGGGCCGGCGATGACCACTTCTTCCATCTCGCCTTTCTTCTCGGTCCAGATCGGGAACTTGATGGCTTCGTCCATGGTTTCGATCAGGCCGGAGAATTTGCCCACGTCGGTGTAGACCCAGCGCTCCACCGCAGTACGCGACTTGCGCGCCACCAGCACCACTTCGCTGACCAGGATGCCGGCGTTGGCGATCAGCGAGCGGCCTGGCTCGAGGATGATTTCCGGCAGGTCATCGCCGAAGTCTTCCTTGAGGAAGCGGATGATTTCCTCGGCGTAGGTTTCCAGGCTGTTGGTGCGGGTGATGTAGTTGGCCGGGAAGCCGCCTCCCATGTTGATCATCTTCAGCTCGATGCCGTCTTCATCCTTAAGGCGCTCGAAGATCACCTTCACCTTGGCGATGGCCGCGTCCCAGACGCTGATGTCGCGCTGCTGGGAGCCCACGTGGAACGACACGCCGTAAGGCACCAGGCCCAGGTCGCGGGCGAGGATCAACAGGTCCATGGCCATGTCGGTCTGGCAGCCGAACTTGCGCGACAGCGGCCAGTCGGCGGTGGTCGAGCCTTCGGTCAGGATACGGACGTAGACCTTCGAGCCCGGGGCAGCCTTGGCGATGTTGCGCAGGTCCGCTTCGGAGTCGGTGGCGTACAGGCGCACGCCCTTCTCGTAGAAGTAGCGGATGTCCTTGGACTTCTTGATGGTGTTGCCGTAGCTGATGCGGTCGGCGCTGACACCCTGGTTCATCACCTTGTCCAGTTCGTAGATCGAGGCGATGTCGAAGTTCGAGCCCTTGTCCTTGAGCAGGTCGATGATCTCGACCGCCGGGTTGGCCTTGACGGCGTAGTACACCTTGGCGAATTCGAAACCGGCGCGCAGGTCATCGTAGGCCTGGCTGATGATCTGGGTATCGATGAGTACGAACGGGGTTTCCTGCTTGTCGGCGAACGCCTTCATTTTCTGGAAGGTTTCGCGCGCGAAATAGTCTTCGACCTGGATCGACATGCTGAGGGACTCCATGGGCAAACTGAAAAGGTAAGTGGCAGCAAACTGAACGTCCTCCGTATCCCCACTTTGGTTCGCCTACTTCCCAAGGCATGTCGCCGAAAGCAAAAAGGTCAACCGTGCCCGTGAAGCGGAGCGGCGGGTGACCTTGCTGTCTCGTCGTCAGTACTTGAGCCGGATGGATCGTTTCCAGCATGGACGTTCGGCGCGCACTTTAGGGCGTGAACAAAGCAAGATCAACAGGCAATCCCGGCGTGTTGGCCGCGGATCGACGACCAGCTCATGGAATAACCGACTCATGTGACCGGCTGATGTTCCCCAGGGGTTGGAAGGCGTAAAAAATTGTGGAATGGACGGCGATGGCCTGTTCGCGGATAAGCCCGATCTCACAAGGTTTTCAAGTTCCCTGTGGGAGCGGGTTCACCCGCGAAAAAGCCAGAGGTGTTCATATTTATGGCCACATCCATCTGGTACGTCGGTGCCTGTAGCGACGCATAAAATTTTTGTTACCGACTGACGGATTTGCTGTGCTTGATGAGAAACATTACTATTCGCAGCCTTCTCCGCCTCCCTGATGACCCCGACTGTGTCCGGACCCAAAGGCTTCCTCGACCACTACCATGAGCTGATCGGCACCTGGACGCGCAAGCTGCGCAGTCGCCCCCAGGCCGAGGACCTCGCCCATGATGCCTTCGTGCGGGTGCTGGAAAACCCACACCAGGCCGTCGAGCAGCCGCGCGCCTACCTGCACCAGACAGCTCGCAATATCGCAGTGGACGGTTACGTGTGGGCGTTGCCGCCCTGGGGCTGGGCTGGCGCTGGCACTACCAGCGTGAGTATCACCGGCAGGACCTGCAGACGGCACAGGGCGAGCGCCGCCAGCTCGAGCTGCCGGATGGTTCGCGGCTCGAACTCAATGGCGGTACCCGCCTGGGCGTGCGTTTCGGCGCGGGCCAGCGTCAGGTCGTGCTCGAGGCTGGTGAGGTGATGTTCAACGTCGCCCACGACAGCACGCGGCCATTCGTGGTCGAAACTGCCCAGGGCACGGTCACCGTGACCGGTACCCGCTTCGATGTACGCCTGGACCCTGGCCAGACCCGGGTGGCGGTCGAGCAGGGTGCCGTGCGGGTGCAGGGTACTTCGGGTTCGTTGGCGCAACTGACGGCGGGCCTGGGCTCGCACATCGGCGCGCAGGGGCAGGTGGCCGAACCCTATCCGGTGAATGCGGCGGCCCTGACCGCCTGGCGCCAGGGCAAGCTGGTGTTCGACGATGCCACCCTGGCCGAGGTGGTCGCCGAAGTGTCCCGCTACCGGGCCCGGCCGTTGCGCGTGGCTCCGGGCAAGGTGGCTGGGCTCAGGCTTTCCAGCACCTTCAATATCGATGACACCGACGCCTTGCTGCGGGCCCTGCCAAGCATCCTGCCGGTGGCGATCAAGGCCCACCCTGACGGCTCCAGCGAAATTATTTCGAAATAGATTCAGGTTTTTTTCCGCTCGTTCGTCTTCCTCGCCAGCTGCAACTGCCAAGCATTTCCATTTGCGTGCGGTTGGCGTTTATCCCGGTTTTCAGGATCTTTCGACGACGTGAACAACAACAAGCCTTTCCTGCGTTTTCGCATTCTCGCCATGGCCCTGGCGGTCAGCGCCGCCACTGCCAATGCAGACGCCGAACAAGCCCCGGCGGCCATCCAGATCCAGGCCCAGCCGCGGGGGTGAAGAACCTCTTCGACAAGCAGTACTACACCCGCTCCAGCGACAACAACGCCGGGCTCTATGTGGGCGAGCCGCGTACGTTCTATGTGCAGGCCAGTGTAGGGTTCTGATGTCGAGCGGGGCCGCTTTGCGGCCCTTTCGCGGCACAAGGCCGCTCCTACAGGCCTGCACGGCCCCTGACCGATCCCTGTGGGGGGCTTGTCCCGAGATTGGGCCGGCAGTGCCTGTCCAGGGCTGCCGCTCATTCGCCGGATTTTGGCCGGCGGCTCGACTTCAGGTATGATACTGCCCCTTTTTGATCCCCAGTCAGGCGATTTCCCATGACCAACCAGGCCGCCGAAGTCGCGAAGCGCCGCACTTTCGCAATCATTTCCCACCCCGACGCCGGTAAGACGACCATCACTGAGAAGCTCTTGCTGATGGGCAAGGCGATTGCCGTTGCCGGTACCGTGAAGTCGCGCAAGTCCGACCGCCACGCCACCTCCGACTGGATGGAAATGGAGAAGCAGCGCGGCATCTCCATCACCACCTCGGTGATGCAGTTCCCCTATCGCGAGCACATGATCAACCTGCTCGACACCCCCGGCCACGAGGACTTCTCCGAAGACACCTACCGCACCCTGACCGCGGTGGACTCGGCGCTGATGGTGCTCGACGGCGGTAAGGGCGTAGAGCCGCGTACCATCGCCCTGATGGACGTGTGCCGCCTGCGTGACACGCCTATCGTCAGCTTCATCAACAAACTCGACCGGGACATCCGCGACCCTATCGAACTGCTCGACGAGATCGAGGCGGTGCTGAAGATCAAGG
Organism: Pseudomonas sp. p1(2021b); assembly: GCF_020151015.1. Taxonomy (NCBI): domain Bacteria; kingdom Pseudomonadati; phylum Pseudomonadota; class Gammaproteobacteria; order Pseudomonadales; family Pseudomonadaceae; genus Pseudomonas; species Pseudomonas sp. p1(2021b). The sequence continues at coordinate 4,176,705 of NZ_CP083746.1, read as the reverse complement.
CCGCGCCGATCACTTGGCCGATCGGTTGCTACCGCGACTTCAAGGGCGTGTACCACCTGACCGGCGACTACATCGTGGTCTACACCCCGGGCCACGGCCACGAGCGCACCGAAGCCAAGATCATCCAGAAGCTCGACTCCGACGAAGCTCGCGCGCACCTGGGCGACCAGTACGAATCGTTCGTCGAGCAACTGGAGCTGGTGCAGGGCGCCTGCCATGAATTCAACCAGGAAGAGTTCATCAACGGCCAGCTGACCCCGGTGTTCTTCGGTACCGCGCTTGGCAACTTCGGTGTCGACCATGTGCTCGATGCTGTCGTCGACTGGGCGCCGCGCCCGTTGGGCCGTGTCGCCCACGAGCGGACCGTCGAGCCCGTGGAAGAAAAATTCACCGGCTTCGTGTTCAAGATCCAGGCGAACATGGACCCCAAGCACCGCGACCGTATCGCCTTCATGCGCATCTGCTCGGGCAAGTACGAGAAGGGCATGAAGATGCGCCATGTGCGCCTGGGCAAGGACCTGCGCATCGGCGACGCCCTGACCTTCTTCTCCTCCGAGCGTGAACAGCTCGAGGAAGCCTATGCCGGCGATATCATCGGACTGCACAACCACGGCACCATCCAGATCGGTGACACCTTCACCGAAGGCGAGGCGCTGGGCTTCACCGGTATCCCGCACTTCGCCCCGGAGCTGTTCCGCCGCGTGCGCCTGAAGGACCCGCTCAAGTCCAAGCAGCTGCGCCAGGGCCTGCAACAGTTGGCCGAAGAAGGCGCGACCCAGGTGTTCTTCCCCGAGCGCAGCAACGACATCATCCTCGGTGCGGTCGGTGTGCTGCAGTTCGACGTGGTCGCCAGCCGCCTGAAGGAAGAGTACAAGGTCGAGTGCGCCTACGAGCCGATCACCGTGTGGTCGGCACGCTGGATCAGCTGCGATGACAAGAAGAAGCTCGAGGAATTCCAGAACAAGGCCATGGAGAACCTGGCCATCGACGGTGGCGGTCACCTGACCTACCTGGCCCCGACCCGGGTCAACCTGTCGCTGATGGAAGAGCGCTGGCCGGATGTGACCTTCCGCGCTACCCGCGAGCATCATTGATTGCAGGGGAGGGCATTGCCCTCCATTCGCGGCACAAGGCCGCTCCTACAGGAGATCGCATGCCCTTGTAGGAGCGGCCTTGTGCCGCGAATGGGCCGCAAAGCGGCCCCTTCTGATTCAATTCCCCGCTTTGATACTGGTCCAGATCCGCGTCCTGATCCGGTCGATCTTCGCCGGCATCGCCTCCAGGGCATAGAGCTTGCCCAGCACCTCGTCACTGGGGTAGATCATTTCATTGGCCTTGAGCTGCGGGGCCACCAAGGCGTCAGCCTTGAGGTTGCCGTTGGCGTACTGCACATGGTCGCTGATCGCGGCCATCACCTCTGGTTGCAGTAGGTAGTTCATGTAGGCATAGCCGGCTTTCTCGTCCGGGGCATCGGCTGGCATGGCCACCATGTCGAACCACAGCGGTGCACCTTCCTTGGGTATCGAATAACCCACTTTCACCCCGTTCTGTGCCTCTTCGGCACGGTTCTTCGCCTGCAGCACATCCCCCGAGAACCCCACCACCACGCACACATCGCCATTGGCCAGGTCGCCTGTGTACTTGGACGAATGGAAGTAGCTGATGTAGGGGCGTACCTGCATCAACAGCGCCTTGGCCTTGTCGTAGTCGGCCGGGTTGCGGCTGTGGTGCGGCAGGCCCAGGTAGTGCAGTGCGATCGGCAGCAGTTCGGGGCCGTTGTCGAGCACGGCGACGCCGCAGCTTTTGAGCTTGGCAATGTATTCGGGCTTGAAGATCAGGTCCCAGGAGTCGATCGGCGCGTGGTCGCCAAGCACGGCCTTGACCTTGTCGATGTTGTAGCCGATGCCGGTGCTGCCCCACAGGTACGGGAAGCCGTACTGGTTGCCCGGGTCGTTCACTTCCAGGGCCTTGAGCAACACCGGGTTGAGGTTGTGCCAGTTGGGCAGCTGGCTTCTGTCGAGCTTCTTCAGCGCCTTGCCCTGGATCTGCCGGGCCATGAAATGGTTGGAGGGAAACACCACGTCGTAGCCGGAATTACCGGTCATCAACTTGCCGTCGAGGGTTTCGTTGCTGTCGAACACATCGTAGGTGGGGACGATGCCGGTGGCGTGCTGGAACTGCTTGAGGGTATCGGGGGCGATGTAGCTGGACCAGTTGTAGATCTTCACCGAGTCGGTGGCATTGGCCGCGCAGGCGGCGAGCATCAGGGGGGCGAGAAGAAGCGTGCGCATGTCCGGTATACCTTGCTTGGTTTGTTGTTATCGAAGGGCGGCAGGCGAGTGGTGAATCAGAAAATCAGCACGTAGGTCTTGCGCACCGTCTCCTGGATATCCCAGGTGCCGGTGCTGTTGGCCGGTAGCATCAGGGCGTCGCCAGCTTCGATGTGCAAAGGCTCGCCCCCATCGGGGGTGAAGGTGCAGCGGCCTTTGACGAAGTGGCAGAACTCCTGCTGCACGATCTGCCGACGCCAGCGACCTGGCGTGCACTCCCAGATGCCGGTCTCGACCCCATCGCTGCGTTCGACCCAGGTGACCGAGGTGACCGCGACCGGTTCACCGAGCGGGGCGGCGACAGGGTTGCTGTGTGCCAGGGGGACGCTGGCGGTGTGTTTGAACTGGGTGATGCTCATACCGTGGATCCTGTGTGGCGGTTTTGGGAAATCAGCGCATGAAACCTTCCATGAAGTCGGCAAGGGCGATGGCCAGGCGCCGTCTCCAGGGGGCGCTGCCGGGGTTGGCGAGGGTCTGGTCTTCGTGCACGAAGCTTTGGATGATCGCGTTGTAGCCCAGCCAGCGGCAGGGTTCGGGGGGCCAGGTCGCCAGGCTCGACAGCGGGCGGTTGTCGTACACCCAGGGCTGTGCGGTGAGGGCGTTGTGCTGGTCGAGGATCAACGCCGCGAGGGTACGCCCGCCCAGGTTGGTGGCACCGACGCCTTCGCCGCCGTAGCCGCCGGCCAGGGCGATGCCACGCTGGCGGTCGCACAGCATGTGCGGGTGGAAGCGTCGAGCCATGCCCAGGTTGCCGCCCCATGAGTGGGTGATGCGCACGTCCTTGAGCTGTGGGAACAGCTCGCTGAACAGGTAGCGGCGCAGGGCGATCTCGGCATCGGTGAGGCTGAAGTCTTCCCGCAGTCGCCCGCCGAAGCGGTAGCCGCCACGGGCACCGAACACCAGGCGGTCGTCGGCGGTGCGCTGGCCATAGGTGACCTGGCGGCTGCTTTCGCTGAACGCTTGGCCCTGGGCCAGGCCGATCCGGGCCCAGGTCGATTGCGGCAACGGTTCGGTCGCCACCAGCAGGCTTTGTACCGGTAGCTGGTGGCGGCCCAGTGGGGGCAGGCTGGCGGCGTAGCCTTCCACCGCCGGCACCACCCAATGGCTGCGGATCGTGGCCTGTGGTGTGCGTACCTCGCCGGGGCGCCAGTCGATGGCGGGGGTGTTCTCGTAGAGAGCAACGTCGAGGTTCTGCACCGTACGGGCCAGGCCTCGGACGAGCTTGGCTGGCTGGATGGTCGCGGTGTGTGGGCTGTAGATCGCGCCATAGGCGTTGCTCACCCGCAGCTGGCCGTCGAGTTGTTCTGGGCCCAGCCAGCGGTAGTCGTCCTCGGTCATGCCTTGGCGGTAGAGGTCGTCCAGGTAGGCGCGCAGGCTGCGCTCCTGTTCGGGGTAGCGGGCCGCGCAATAGAGTACGCCGCCTTTGCGATAGTCGCAGTCGATGCCTTCGCGTTGCAGGATGCCGTGGACTTCATCGGGAATACCGTGCAGCAGCTCGATGCTGGCGCGGCGTTGTTGCGGCGAAAGGCTGGCGAGCATCCGGTCCTCGCCCAGCAGGTTGCCCATCAACCAGCCGCCGTTGCGCCCGGAGGCGCCGAAGCCTGCGGTATGGGCGTCGATCACCGCGATGCTCAGGTGCGGCGCCTGGCGCTTGAGGTAGTAGGCCGTCCACAGCCCGGTGTAGCCGGCACCGATGATGCAAACGTCCACCGTCAGGTCCTGGCCCAGGGCCGGGCGGCTGCAAAGGGGCTCGTCGAGCTGGTCCATCCAGAGGCTGATCGTGCGCCAGGGTTGCATGGTACTGCGGCTCCACATCCGTAAAGGTCTGTGGCGATCCTAGTGGGACGGGGCGATGGCTGTCCTACGTGCGTGCACGCAGGGAAATTTGCTTCACATAGGCCTTGGGCGACAGCCCTGTGTGTTCGCGAAAGCACTTGTAGAAGGCCGAGAGCGAGTTGAAGCCGGCGGCGAAGGCCAGGTCATCGACCGACATGTGTGTACAGCTGTCGTCCAGGCTGGCCAGCAGGTGCTGCAGGCGCGCCTGGTTGACGTAGCGGTAGAAGCTTTGCCCCAGCACCTGGTTGAGCAGGTAGGAGATCTGGTTGCGGCTGTAGCCGCTGGCCTCGGCGACCTGCTGCAGGTCCAGTTCCGGGTCGAGGTAGGGGCGCTGGCGCTGGAAGTAGTGTTCAAGGTCCTGGGCCATGGTGGATAGCTGGCGGGGCGACAGGCCCAGGCGGCTGGTGGCCGGCCGTGGGCTGGCGCGGTCGGTGCCCTTGGCGTCGCGGCGTACCAGGGTGGCGTACTCGTTGATGCGCCAGATCAAGCCATCCTTGACGGTGATCGCCTCGCTGGACTGGAACGCCACCAGCCCGTCGCCGCCCTGGACCGTCACCTGGTACTGGATGAACGCGGTGCAGCCGTCCACGCGGATACGGTCGCTGTGGACAATGTCCTCGCCCGCCTGATGGGGCAGCGAGGCGCGGACATAGTCACGCAGCTCATCGAAGCCGAGCACGCGGTTCTGGAAGAAGTCGTGGTACTGGATGTCCGGGTGGTAGAGCGCCATGACGCCGTCGAGGTCGCGGTGCTTCCAGCACAAGTGGTAGCGCAGCACGGTGTCGGCGGTGAGCGGGGTGTGCTCGGGGGTGTCGGGGAGGCTCATGACGCGATAGTGCCCTGGCCGGGCATGGGTGACAAGGCCAGGGCAGGCGCTGCCGGAGCTGGCGCTATCGCGGGTGTAGGAGCGGCCTTGCGCCGCGAAAGGGCTGCAAAGCAGCCCCAGCTATCCAGGGGTTAGAGGAACTGCTCGGCATAATGGCACGCCACCTGCCGTGTCCCCACCTGGCGCAGCGCCGGCACTTCCTTGGCACAGCGCTCGGTGGCATAGGGGCAGCGTTTGTGGAAGGCGCAGCCATCCGGTGGGTTGAGCGGGTTGGGCAGTTCACCGGCGATGCGGATCTTCGGCTTGAGCGGGTCCGGGTGGATGGCCGGGGTCGCCGACAGCAAGGCCTGGGTGTACGGGTGTAGGGGCTTGTCGTAGATATCCTCCTTCGGGCCCATCTCCGCGGGGCGGCCCAGGTACATCACCAACACCTGGTCGGCCACGTGGCGCACCACCGCGAGGTTGTGGGAGATGAACACGTAGGCGGTGTTGAACTCCTTCTGCAGGTCCATGAACAGGTTCAGCACCTGGGCCTGGATCGACACGTCCAGGGCCGAGGTCGGCTCGTCGGCGACCAGCACTTTCGGCTGCAGCATCATCGCCCGGGCCAGGGCGATGCGCTGGCGCTGGCCGCCGGAAAACATGTGCGGGTAGCGCTGGTAGTGCTCGGGACGCAGGCCGACCTGCTCCATCATCTTCTGCACCTTCTCTCGGCGCTCAGCCTTGCCCAGGGCGGTGTTGATCAGCAGTGGCTCGGCCAGCTGGTCGCCGATCTTCTGGCGCGGGTTGAGCGAGGCATAGGGGCTCTGGAAGACCATCTGCACGTCGCGGCGCAGCTGCTTGCGCTCGGCCTTGCTGGCCCCCTTCACTTCGGTGCCCGCGATCTGCAGGGAGCCGGAGGACGGCTCCTCGATCAGGGTGAGCGCGCGGGCCAGGGTCGACTTGCCACAGCCGGACTCGCCGACCACGGCCAGCGTCTTGCCGGCCTCCAGCTCGAACGACACGCCATTGAGTGCGCGCACCAGCGCATGGCCCTTGAACAGGCCGCGGGAAACTTCGTAGTGACGAGTCAGTTCACGGGCGGATAGGACGACGGTCATCACGCCACCTCCTGGTTCAGCGGATAGAAGCAACGCACCAGGCTGTGCGCCTGGGGATCGAGGGGCGGACGCTGCTGGCGGCAGTTTTCCTGCACGTAGGGGCAGCGCGGTGACAGCAGGCAGCCTTTGGGCCGGTCGTAGCGACCGGGGACGATACCGGGCAGGGTGGCCAGGCGTTCGGCGCCGATGCTGTGCTCGGGGATGGCCGCCAGCAAGGCCTCGCTGTAGGGGTGGGCGGGGATGTCGAACAGTTCCGGTACCTGGCCCACTTCCACCGCCTGCCCTGCGTACATCACGCAGACCCGTCTGGCCGTCTCGGCGACCACGGCCAGGTCGTGGGTGATGAGAATGAGCGCCATGTTGCGCTCCTTCTGCAGGTTCACCAGCAGCTCCATGATCTGCGCCTGGATGGTCACGTCCAGGGCGGTGGTCGGCTCGTCGGCGATCAGCAGCTTGGGTTCGCCGGCGATGGCCATGGCGATCGCCACGCGCTGGCTCATGCCGCCGGAGAGCTGGTGGGGGTAGGCGTCCAGGCGGCTTTCGGCGGCCGGGATCTCGACCTTCTTGAGCAGCTCCAGTGCACGCTGGCGGGCAGCCTTGCCCTTGAGCCCGAGGTGCTGGCGCAGCACTTCTTCGATCTGGTAGCCCACGGTGTAGCTGGGGTTCAGGGCGGTCATCGGGTCCTGGAAGACCATGGCGATATCCTTGCCCACCACTTTGCGACGTTGCCGGCCGCTGAGCTTGAGCATATCGGTACCGTCGAAGTTGAGCACGTCGGCGGTGATGCGCCCGGGGGCGTCGATCAGGCCCATCAGGGCCATCATGGTGACCGACTTGCCGGAGCCGGACTCGCCGACGATGGCGAGAATCTCGCCAGCCTCCACGGTAAGGTCCAGGCCGTCCACCACGGGCACGGCGTTGGCGTCGCCGAAGCGCACGTTCAGGTTGTTGATCTGCAACAGTGACATGGCGTTCTCCTCAGGCGGCGTTCTTGAGTTTCGGGTCCAGCGCATCACGCAGCCCGTCGCCCATCAGGTTGATCGCCAGCACGCTGAGCAGGATGGTCAGGCCCGGCAGGCTGACCACCCACCAGGCGCGTTCGATGTAGTCGCGGGCCGAGGCCAGCATGGTGCCCCACTCAGGGGTGGGCGGCTGGACGCCAAGGCCCAGGAAGCCCAGGGCGGCGGCGTCGAGGATCGCCGAGGAGAAGCTCAGGGTGGCCTGGACGATCAGCGGCGCCATGCAGTTGGGCAGCACGGTGACGAACATCAGGCGTGGCAGGCCGGCGCCGGCCAGGCGCGCGGCGGTGACGTAGTCGCGGTTCAGCTCGCCCATCACCGCGGCGCGGGTCAGGCGCACGTAGGACGGCAGCGAGACGATGGCAATGGCGATCACGGTGTTGATCAGGCCAGGGCCGAGGATGGCGACGATGGCGACGGCCAGCAGCAGCGAAGGCAGGGCCAGCATCACGTCCATCAGGCGCATGATCGACGGGCCGAGAATCTGCGGGAAGAACCCGGCCAGCAGGCCCAGCAGGATGCCGGGGATCAGCGACATCACCACCGACGACAGGCCGATCAGCAGCGACAGCCGCGCCCCCTGGATCAGCCGTGAGAGCAGGTCGCGCCCGAGCTCGTCGGTGCCGAGGATGAATTGCCAGGTGCCGCCTTCGAGCCAGACCGGCGGGGTCAGCAGGAAGTCGCGGTACTGCTCGCTCGGGTTGTGCGGGGCGACCCATGGGGCGAACACGGCGCAGAACACGACCAGGCACATGAAGGCCAGGCCTGCGACCGCGCCTTTGTTGCGCGAGAAGGCCTGCCAGAACTCCTTGTACGGAGAGGGGTAGAGCAGGCTCTGGTCCACTGGGTTGGCCGGGGTGACGGATTTTGGAATCGAGCTAGTCATGGCTTGGGCCTCAGCGCTGATGACGGATGCGTGGATTGGCCAGGCCGTAGAGGATGTCCACGACGAAGTTGACCAGGATCACCAGGCAGGCGATCAACAGGATGCCGTTCTGGACCACGGGGTAGTCACGGGCACCGATGGCTTCGATCAGCCATTTGCCGATGCCCGGCCAAGAGAAGATGGTTTCGGTGAGCACGGCGCCGGCGAGCAGGGTGCCGACCTGCAGGCCGAACACGGTCAGCACCGGGATCAGTGCATTGCGCAGGCCATGGATGAACACCACGCGCGAAGGCGACAGGCCCTTGGCCCGGGCGGTACGGATGTAGTCCTCGCGCAGCACCTCGAGCATCGAGGAGCGGGTCATGCGGGCGATCACCGCCAGCGGGATGGTACCCAGCACGATGGCCGGCAGGATCAGGTGCATGACCGCATCCTTGAATGCGCCTTCTTCTTCGCTGAGCAGGGTGTCGATGAGCATGAAGCCGGTCTTCGGCTCGATGTCGTAGAGCAGGTCGATGCGCCCGGAGACCGGCGTCCAGCTCAGGCTCACGGAGAAGAACATGATCAGGATCAGACCCCACCAGAAGATCGGCATGGAATAGCCGGCCAGGGAGATGCCCATGACCCCATGGTCGAACAGCGAACCTCGCTTGAGCGCGGCGATCACCCCGGCCAGCAGGCCGACGATGCCGGCGAACAGCAGGGCGGCGAAGGCCAATTCCAGGGTGGCGGGGAACAGGGTGAGGAATTCGTTCCACACGCTCTCGCGGGTGCGCAACGACTCGCCCAGGTCACCCTGGGCGAGCTTGCCGATGTAGTCCAGGTACTGGACCGGCAGTGGTTTGTTCAGGCCCAGGCGCTCCATGGCCTGGGCGTGCATCTCGGGATCGACCCTGCGTTCGCCCATCATCACTTCCACCGGGTCGCCGGGGATCAGGCGTATGAGCGCGAAGGTCAGCAAGGTGATGCCGAAGAAGGTCGGAATCAGCAGGCCCAGGCGCCGGGCAATAAAACTCAACATCGTCGGGTGTACCTCATCGGCCGGTCAGGCGGTGCCGCCGGGTCCCTCGTGGGGCGCCGGCGGTCGTTGTTGTTCTACTTCACCTTGGTGGTGGCGAAGTTGTTGTTGGTCAGAGGGTTGATCACGTAGCCCTCCACATTCTCGCGCATGGCCGTGAACATCTTCGGGTGGGCCATGCTGATCCAGGGTTGGTCGTCATCGTACACCTTCAATGCCTCGGCATAGAGCTTGGCACGCTCAGCGTTGTCGATCACTTCGCGGGCACGGGTGATCAGCTCCTGGAATTTGGGATTGCACCAACGGGCGTAGTTCTCGCCGCTCTTGACCGCGTCGCAGCTGAGCAGAGGGCTGAGGAAGTTGTCCGGGTCGCCGTTGTCGCCCGCCCAGCCGGTGGAGACCAGGTCGGCCTCGCCCTTCTTGGCACGACGCAGCATCTCGGCCCATTCCATCACGCGGATGTCGAGCTTGAGGCCGATCTTGGCCAGGTCGGCCTGGAGCATTTCCGCCGACAGGCGCGGGTTGGGGTTGGTCGGGCCTCCGCCGTTGCGGGTGAACAGGGTGATGACCGTGCCCTCTGGTACGCCGGCTTCCTTGAGCAAGGCGCGGGCCTTGTCCAGGTCGCGGGGTGGGTTCTGGTTCTGGGTGTTGTAGCCGATCATGGTCGGCGGGTAGGGGTTGACTCCGACCAGGGCGTTGCCTTTGCCGAACAGCTGGTCGACGTGGGTCTGGCGGTCGAAGGCCATGTTGATCGCCTTGCGCACGCGCACGTCGCTCAGGTACGTGTGCTCGGTGTTCATCGAGATGTAGCCGGTGACCAGCGCCTCGATCTCGGCGACCTTGAGGTTAGGGTCGGCCTTGATCGTGGGCACGTCTTCAGGCTTGGGGTACAGGGCGATCTGGCATTCGTTGGCGCGCAGTTTCTGCAGGCGCACGTTGCTGTCTGTGGCAATGGCGAAGATCAGGGCATCGGCTGGTGGCTTGCCACGGAAGTAGTCCGGGTTGGGCTTGTAGCGAACCTGGGCATCCTTGTTGTAGCGCTGGAAGATGTACGGCCCGGTGCCCACCGGCTTGCTGTTGAGCTCGCCGGTCTTGCCGGCCTTGAGCAATTGGTCGCCGTATTCGGCCGAATAGATTGAAGTGAAGGCCATGGCCATGTCGCGCAGGAAGGGCGCTTCCGGGCGGGTCAGGGTGATCACCACGGTGTGGTCGTCGGTTTTTTCCACCGACTTGAGCAGGTCCTTGAAGGCCATGCTCTCGAAGTAGGGGAAGCCGACGCTGGTCTTGTCGTGCCAGGGGTGCTTCGGGTCCAGCTGGCGGTTGAGGCTCCACAGCACGTCGTCGGCGTTGAAGTCGCGGGTCGGCGTGAAGTAGGGCGTGGTATGGAACTTGACGCCTTTGCGCAGGTGGAAGGTGTAGACCAGCCCGTCCGGGCTGATGTCCCAACGTTCGGCCAGGGCCGGCTGGACGTCGGTGGTGCCGGGCCTGAAGTCGACCAGGCGGTTGAAGATCGTCTCGGCCGCGGCATCGGCGGTGACCGCGGTGGTGTATTGGACGATGTCGAAGCCTTCCGGGGCTGCCTCGGTGCACACCACCAGCGGCTTGGCCGCCAGGTGAGTCGCGGCACCGAGAATGACGGCCGCCAGGGCGGCACGTAGCGGTAGCGATTTCATGGAACCTCCCTGCAGATTGTTCCAGCGTAGCTGCCTCGGCCCGCGCAAGGCGGGCCGAGGCAGGCGGCTCAGAGAATGTTGAACGGAATGGTGGTGACGATACGCAGCTCGTCCAGGCTGCCATCGGCCTGGGCCTTGCTGGCACGGTGCGCGGTGTAGGTGGCGCGGATACTGGTGTCTTTCAGCGGCCCGCTCTGCACCGCGTAGCTGGTGCCGATGCCCCATTCATAATGGGTCTCGCCGTCCATGCCGTTGACGTCATACGCAGTGCCTCGGTAGTGGGTGCCGTCGATACCCCAGCCGCGCGCGTTGTACACGTTGAACTTGAGCCCCGGCACGCCATAGGGCGCCATGTTCAGTACATAGGAGATCTGCAGGGATTTCTCGTTGGGGCCGTTGAAGTCCGACAGCAGCGAGTTGGCCAGGTAGATGCCGTTGGTCTCGTGCAGGTAGTCGAAGTACTCATTGCCGTTGACCTGCTGCCAGGAGGCGGACAGCGTGTGGGCCTGGTGGGTGAGGCCGAACGACAGGCTGTAGGTGTCGTTGTCGATCTGGCCCATCTTCCGGCTGCCGGCGTCCACGGTCTTGTAGTAGTTCAGGCCCGTGGTCAGGCTCAGCACCGCGCTGTCGCCCAGCACATGGTTGGCACCGAAGTAGTACTGGTTCCAGAAATCCTCGACCTTGGTGGCGTAGAGGCTGGTGTTCAGGCTCTTGAACGGCTGGTAGTTGACCCCGATGGTGCTGGCACGGTCGGTTTCGACGCCAGTGGCGCTGTACTCACTGCGGAACTTGCTCAGGCTCTGTTCGGTACGCGGCGAGACGCGGTCGAAGGTGCCCAGGTCGAACGACAGGTTGTCGAATTCGGCGCTGTGCAGGAAGGCACCCTGGAAGCTCGACGGCAGCGCACGGTTGCCGATGTAGGCCATCATTGGGGTATCGACCGTTTGGCGGCCGACGGTCAGGGTGGTGTTGGACACCCGCGCTTTGACGTTGGCCAAGCCCATCTTGCTCCATTGGCCGATCACGTCGCCGTCGCTGTGGGTGAGCGTACGGTTGTTCGGCCCGGCCACGGCAGCGCGGCCACGTTCCAGGGCGATGGCGTTGTAGCCGGCGGCTTCCACGGCGAAGCCCACGGTGCCCTGGGTGAAGCCCGAGCTGTAGTTGAGGATGGTGCCCTGTACCCAGTTGTCGCGGCTGTGGGTGGCGTGGCGGGTGCCGTCGCTCTTGTAGTACTTGAACAGCGGCGCGCGGGTGGCGCGTTCCCGGGCGTACCAGTTGCGCGTGCTGCCGGTCAGGCTCTGGCCTTCGAGAAAGCCGCTGGCCTCGGCCTGTTCACTGCTGGTCTTCAGGGTGATGGGCACGAAATCCTGGCTGACGGGGTCGGCCTGTGCCGCGGTGGAAACTGCGCTTATGGCCAGGGCCAGTGCGGTGATGGTTGTACGTCTCAAGGTGAAGCTCCCTTTCTGTTTTCTAGTTATTCCCGTGCCTTGTGGGCCGGGCATGTTGCGGTACAGCGGTACTGCCAGGTTCGCCGCGGGATCGCCGGGCAAATTCGGGGAACCGGTAGAACAGGCTGCTGGCGCAGACCGTGTAGGAGCGGGCTTGCCCCGCGATCGAGGGCGAAGCCCTCGCCAGGCCGACGCTTTGATGGGTTCGGCCGGTTCGCGGGTCGCGGTCCGGTCAGTCGACACTCACACCGGAAAAGTCATTGCGCCCGAAGGGGCTGACCTTGAAGTCGTTGACCTTGGCGCTGATCGGCTGGTTGACCGTGGAGTGGGCCACCGGAGTGATCGGTACCTGTTGCTTGAGACGTTGCTGGGCTTGCTGGTAGAGCTGGGTGCGCTGCTCGCGGTCGGTGACCTGCTTGGCTTTCTTGACCAGCGTGTCGTACTGCGGGTCGCACCAGAAGGAATAGTTGTTGCTGCCAATGGCATCGCAGCTGTACAGGGTGCCCAGCCAGTTGTCCGGGTCACCGTTGTCGCCGGTCCAGCCGATCAGGGCGATGTCGTGCTCGCCGTTCTTCATGCGCTTGAGGTATTCGCCCCATTCGTAGCTGACGATGCGCACCTTGAAGCCGAGCTTGCTCCAGTCGGCCTGGAGCATTTCGGCCATCAGCTTGGCATTGGGGTTGTAGGGGCGCTGCACGGGCATGGCCCACAGGGTGAGCTCGGTGCCTTCCTGGACCCCGGCCTGCTTGAGCAGCTGCTTGGCTTTTTCCGGGTCGTACTTGGCGTCCTTGATGCTGGTGTCGTAGGACCATTGGGTCGGCGGCATGGCATTGACTGCCGTTTGGCCGGCCTCCTGGTACACCGCCTGGATGATCGCCTGCTTGTTCACCGCCATGTCCATGGCCTGGCGCACCTCAAGCCGGTCGAAGGGCGGATGCTGGGTGTTGTAGGCGATGTAGCCGAGGTTGAAACCAGGCTTTTGCAACACCTGCAGCTTGTCGTCGGCCTTGACCGACGGCAGGTCCGCCGGGCGCGGATGCAGGGTGACCTGGCATTCGTTGCGGCGCAGCTTCTGGATGCGCACCGACGGGTCGATGTTGATGGAGAACACCAGGTTGTCGAGCTTCACGTCCTCCGGCGCCCAGTAGTCCTTGTTGCCCTTGTAGCGGATCTGCGAGTCCTTCTGGTAGCGCTGGAACACGAACGGGCCGGTGCCGATCGGCTTCTGGTTGATGTCGCTGGGGCGGCCCTGGGCCAGCAGGTGGTCGGCGTATTCGGCGGAAAGGATGGAGGCGAAGCTCATGGCCAGGTTCTGGATGAACGCGGCATCGACGCTGTTGAGGGTGAATACCACAGTCAGCGGGTCGGTCTTCTCGACCTTGGCGATGTTCTTGTCCAGGCCCATGCTGATGAAGTAGGGAAACTCGGTCGGGTAGGCCGTGCGGAACGGGTGGTGCTTGTCGAGCATGCGGTTGAAGGTGAACAACACATCATCGGCGTTGAAGTCGCGGCTTGGGGTGAAGGTCTTGTTGCCGTGGAACTTCACCCCTTCGCGCAGGTGGAAGGTGTAGCGCAGGCCGTCTTCGGAGACCTCCCAGCGGGTCGCCAGGGCGGGCTGGACAGCGGTGCCGCCGCGTTCGAACTCGACCAGGCGGTTGTAGATCGGTTCGGCGGCATCGTTGTCGGTGGCGCTGGTGTACTGGGCGGTGTCGAAGCCGGCGGGGCTGCCTTCGGAGCAGAACACCAGGTTCTTGGCGAGCAGGGCAGGGGCTTGGGTCATCAGGCCGAGGCCGAGCAGGGTGCTGAGGAGTGTGGCGTGGCGCATGGCGAGTCCTTTTTCCGTCTGTTTTCGCCGCAATGGGTTGAATCGCGGCAACAGGGGTCCTGTCCCGATGCGGGTGGCATCAGGAGGGCGCGGGTTGCAGATTGCGTTCGTGGCGCTGGGTATCGCCGCAGGCCGTCAGGCCTGCGGCGCAGGAGCTGGCGCTATTTCTCCACGCTCACGCCGTAGAATGAGTTCAGGCCGAAGGGGCTGATCTTGAAGTCCTTCACCTTGGCGCTCATCGGCTGGTACACGGTGGAGTGCGCGATAGGCGTGATCGGCACTTGTTCCTTGAGGATGTGCTGTGCCTGCTTGTACAGCTCGGTGCGCTTGGCCTGGTCGGGGGTGGCCTTGGCTTGCTTGATCAGGTCGTCGTAGGGCTTGTAGCACCATTTGGAGAAGTTGTTGCCGTCCATGGCATCGCAGCCATAGAGGGTGCCCAGCCAGTTGTCCGGGTCGCCGTTGTCACCGCTCCAGCCGATCAGCATGGCGCCTTGCTCGCCACCTTTGGAGCGCTTGATGTACTCACCCCACTCGTAGCTGACGATCTTGGCCTTGATGCCGACCTTGGCCCAGTCGGACTGGAGCATTTCGGCCATCAGCTTGGCGTTGGGGTTGTAGGGGCGCTGCACCGGCATGGCCCACAGAGTGATCTCGGTGCCTTCCTTGATGCCGGCTTCCTTGAGCAGCTGCTTGGCCTTTTCCGGGTCGTACTGGGCGTCCTTGATGGTGGTGTCGTAGGACCACTGGGTCGGTGGCATGGCATTGACCGCCAGCTGGCCTGCGCCCTGGTACACCGACTCGATGATCTGCTGCTTGTTCACCGCCATGTCCAGGGCCTGGCGCACCTTCAGCTGGGCCAGGGGGTTGGGCTCGTTGCTGCCCTTGACCTTGTCCATCACGTTGTAGGCGATGTAGCCGAGGTTGAAGCCGGCCTGTTCAGGCATCTGCAGCTTCGGGTCCTTCTTCAGCGGCTCGATGTCCGCCGGGCGTGGGAAGAGGGTGACCTGGCACTCGTTCTTCTTGAGCTTTTGCATGCGCACCGAGGCGTCGGTGCTGATGGCGAAGATCAGGTTGTCGATCTTCACGTCGTCGGGGTTCCAGTAGTCCTTGTTGCCCTTGAAGCGGATCTGGGCGTCTTTCTGGTACTTGCTGAACACGAACGGGCCGGTGCCGATCGGCTTCTGGTTAATGTCGGCGGCCTTGCCCTGCTTGAGCAACTGATCGGCGTATTCGGCGGACTGGATCGAGGCGAAGCTCATGGCCAGGTTCTGGATGAACGCGGCGTCGACCTGGTTGAGGCTGAACTTGACGGTGTGATCGTCGATTTTCTCCACCTTGGCGATGTTCTTGTCCATGCCCATGTCGGTGAAGTAGGGGAATTCGGTGGGGTAGGCCTTACGGAAGGGGTGGTTCTTGTCGAGCATGCGGTTGAAGGTGAACAGCACGTCGTCGGCGTTGAATTCGCGGGTCGGCTTGAAGAAGTCGGTGCTGTGGAACTTGACCCCTTCCCGTAGGTGGAAGGTGTAGGTCTTGCCATCCTCGGAAACGTCCCATTTGGTGGCCAGGCCCGGGATGACGGCGGTACCGCCGCGTTCGAACTGGGTCAGGCGGTTGAAGACGGTCTCAGCCGAGGCATCGAAGTCGGTTCCGGTGGTGTATTGGCCGGGGTCGAAGCCGGCAGGGCTGCCTTCGGAGCAGAACACCAGGTTGGTGGCTGCGAGTGCGGAAGGTGCGCCGGCGAGCAAGCCTGCGCCGACCAGAAACGGAATGACTGCGTGTTTTAGCATGGTGACCTCATTGTTCTTTTTCGATTGAGGTGGCCTCGTGAGCCGACTTGCGGATACTTATGCAGGCGAGATTGCCAATGCAACAGGCAGAAGGATAGTTGGCGTCAAAATAGTGGGACCAACGTACATGGATGTCGCATCCATGTAACTTTGCCGCAAGTTGTACGTTTGCGATGGTTTTTTGCCAGCAATTTGCCGTTTATTTGTTGATCTGCAAGTCAATAGGAAAGTGCTTTAAACGCTGTGGGAAAGGTCTTTTGGAACTGACAGTTCCAACAATGTGGGCAAACAGAGAAGCGACAAGCGTTGCACCTGTCGCTTCGCCCATAGGCCGATCAGGGCATCTGTACTTCGATCAGGCCATCGGCATTCATGCTGACTTCGCTGGTGCCGGCCTCGATGTCCGGCGCCGGGGCTGCTTCGTCGGCCGCCATGGCTTTCATGGCCATCGGCGCGCTACGCAGGTACGGGCGTGGGTAACCGCTGCTGTTGAGGTTCAGGCTGACCACTTTGTAGCCTTTGCCGCCCAATGCCTCGGTGGCCAGCTGGGCGCGGGCCTTGAAGGCATCGACGGCGTCCTTGAGCAAGGCGTCTTCACTGGCCTTGCGGGTGGCCGGGGCGATGGAGAAGTCCATGCCGCCCATCTTCAGGTCCTGCAGCAGTTCGCCGGTGAGCTTGGACAGGGCAGGGAAGTCGGCGCTTTCCAGGCGCAGCTCCGCGCGCTCGCGCCAGCCGGTGATCTTCTGGCCCTTGCTGTCATACACCGGGTAGCTGTTGCGGCTGCCCTGGCTGATCTTCACGTCCTTGACCTGGCGCGCCTGCTGCACGGCCTTGTTCATGGTTTCGGTGATTTCCTTGGCCAGCTTGCCGGGGTCGCTGTTCTGGGCTTCGCTGTAGAGGGTCACGACCATCAGGTCGCGTGCCACTTCCTTGCTGACTTCGGCGCGCAGCGATACCTGGTTGTAGCGGGGCGCTTCGGCTGCCAGCGCCGGCAGGCTGGCCAACAGGCCACAGGACAGGATCAGCGCAGTGCTGCGACGAGGTAGTTGCATGGTTGACTCCTTGGCAAAAAGAAAGCGTGGGGGCGATGTCCTTGCCACGCATGGCCCATCAGACCGGCAACAGTGTAGTGGGTTCCTAAGTGCCATCATGAACCTGTGACAAAGTGTGGCGCTTTGCCGCATTGCTGCTGTGCGGTGCCTGGCTTCGGTATACTCCAGGCGATTGTCCTGGAGCACTCATCAGGAGAGCTCATGCTCGCTGCCGTTCACCCGCTGTCCGCTACCCGCCAGAACCTCTGGCGCCTGACCTTCATCCGCATTCTGGTCCTGGCCGCCCAGGCCGGCTCCGTAGGCGTGGCCTACTGGACCGAGCTGCTGCCGTTGCCCTGGCTGTCGCTGGCGGCGACGCTGGCGCTTTCGTCGCTGCTGTGCGCGTTCACGGCCTTGCGCCTGCGCCTGTCGTTGCCGGTCACCGAGCTGGAGTATGCCTTCCAGCTGGCCTGCGACCTGCTGATCCACAGCGCCTTGCTGTATTACTCGGGGGGCTCGACCAACCCCTTCGTTTCCTATTACCTGGTGCCGCTGGCGATTGCCGCGGTGACCTTGCCATGGATCTACTCGCTGGTGCTGTCGGGCATCGCGCTGGTGGCCTACAGCCTGCTGCTGGTGCAGTTCTATCCGCTCGAGACCCTGCCCATGGCGCGGGACAAGATGCAGGTCTACGGCATGTGGCTGAGCATCGCCCTGGCCGCCGGGGTAATCACCTTCTTCGCCGCGCGCATGGCCGAGGAGCTGCGCCGTCAGGAGAAGCTGCGTGCCGACCGGCGCGAAGAGAGCCTGCGCGACGAACAACTATTGGCGGTGGCCACCCAGGCCGCAGGCGCCGCCCACGAGCTGGGTACGCCGCTGGCGACCATGAGCGTGCTGCTCAACGAGATGCGCCAGGACCATACCGACCCGCAATTGCAGGAAGACCTGGAGGTGCTCCAGGACCAGGTCAAGCTGTGCAAGGAGACCTTGCAGCAGCTGGTGCGCGCGGCCGAAGCCAACCGCCGGATGAGCGTGGTGGAGCAGGAGGTGAGCGCCTGGTTGGACGAGGCGCTCAACCGCTGGCACCTGATGCGCCCGGAGACCACGTACCGCTTCCAGCGGCTGCGCGATGGCGCGGTACCGCGACTGACCCCCCCACCGGACCTGACCCAGGCACTGTTGAACCTGCTGAACAATGCCGCCGATGCCTGCCCTGACGACCTGGAAGTACAGCTGGACTGGGACGAGCAGGACATCATCATCAGCATTCGTGACCACGGGCCAGGCATTCCCGTGGCGATCGCCGAGGCGATCGGCAAACCCTTCTTTACCACCAAGGGCAAAGGCTTCGGCCTGGGCCTGTTCCTGAGCAAGGCCAGCGTGACCCGTGCTGGCGGCTCGGTGAAACTCTATAGTCATGAACAGGGCGGCACCCTCACCGAGCTGCGCCTGCCCCATGGCAAGCGAGGAGATGAACGATGAGCGAAGAAAACCTGGTCGAAGGCGAAGAGCTGCCGCACCTGTTGCTGGTGGACGACGATGCCACCTTCACCCGTGTCATGGCGCGGGCCATGAGCCGTCGCGGCTTTCGTGTGAGTACCGCTTCCAGTGCCGAGGAGGGCTTGGTGCTGGCCAAGCAGGATGTGCCTGACTACGCCACCCTGGACCTGAAGATGGATGGCGATTCGGGGCTGGTGCTGCTGCCCAAGCTGCTGGAGCTGGACCCGGAGATGCGTGTGCTGATCCTGACGGGGTATTCCAGCATCGCCACGGCGGTCGAGGCGATCAAGCGTGGGGCGTGCAACTACCTGTGCAAACCGGCGGATGCCGATGATGTGCTGGCAGCATTGTTGTCCGAGCATGCGGACTTGGATTCGCTGGTGCCGGAGAACCCGATGTCGGTGGACCGGTTGCAGTGGGAGCACATCCAGCGGGTGCTGGCCGAGCATGATGGAAATATCTCGGCTACGGCGCGTGCGCTGGGGATGCACCGGCGTACGCTGCAGCGCAAGTTGCAGAAGCGGCCTGTGCGGCGCTGATACCACTTCGACCACAGGAAGCCCGCTCCACAGGCTGCAGCGCCGAACCTGTAGGAGCGGGCTTGCCCCGCGATAGGGCCAGGGCAGCCAGCCCACCGGCCTGAGCCTGCCAGCAGCGGCCACCGTTGCCGGTGAAATTTCGCTGAACGCCTCCGTTCCCCGCAAATCCCCCCAGTTCGCGTATCATCAGCCCCCTAACGGCAACCCCTCAGGACTCGCAATGCTCGCCCTTCTCATCCAGACGCTGAACATCACGGCCCCGGTGTTCGCCATGCTGTTCCTGGGCGTGCTCCTCAAGCGTATCCGCCTGATCGACGACAACTTCATCAAGGTCGCTTCGTCGCTGGTGTTCAACATCTGCATGCCGGCGCTGCTGTTCCTCGGCATCTACCACGCTGACCTTACCACTGCCGTCAAACCCGGCGTCCTGCTCTATTTCATCATCGCTACCCTGGCGAGTTTCGCGCTGTCCTGGGGCCTGGCCATCTGGCGCAGCCCCAGACCCGACCGCGGCATCTACACCCAGGGCGCCTTTCGTGGCAACAACGGGGTGATCGGCCTGGCTCTGGCGGCCAGCCTGTACGGCGACTACGGCATCTCCCTGGGCGCGGTGCTCGCCGGCCTGGTGATCCTGTTGTACAACTCCCTGTCCAGCATCGTGCTCGCCGTCTACAGCCCGGACCTGAAATCAGACCCCTGGAGCCTGTGCAAAAGCATCTTCAGCAACCCGCTGATCATCAGCGTGCTGCTCGCCGCGCCCATGGCCTACGGCCAGGTGCCACTGCCCAACTGGTTGCTGACTTCCAGCGACTACCTTGCCCAGATGACCTTGCCACTGGCCTTGATCTGCATCGGCGGGACCTTGTCCATGGCCGCGTTGCGCGACAGTGGCAGGCTGGCCATCGATGCCAGCCTGGCCAAGATGGTCTGGCTGCCCCTGATCGGCACGTTGGGCGCCTGGCTCTGTGGGTTCCGTGGTGCCGAGCTGGGCATTCTGTTCCTCTATATCGGTAGCCCGACCGCGGCGGCCAGCTATGTGATGGCGCGGGCGGCGAACGGCAACCACGAACTGGCGGCCTCGATCATCGTGATCACCACCTTGCTCGCCGCGATCACCACCAATATCGGCATTTTCATCTTGCAGTGGGGAGGATGGATCTAGATCCTTCGCTGCACATGACACCTACAACAACACGCCTCCCGACCTGAGGACACTTCATGCAAGACCAGAGCACGCCCGAGCGGTTACAGCGCGGGTTGAAGAATCGCCATATCCAGCTCATCGCGCTGGGCGGGGCCATCGGCACCGGGCTGTTCCTGGGCATCGCCCAGACCATCCAGCTGGCCGGTCCGTCCGTGCTGCTGGGCTACGCCATTGCCGGCCTGATGGCCTTCTTGATCATGCGCCAGCTGGGCGAGATGGTGGTCGAGGAGCCGGTCGCCGGCAGCTTCAGCCACTTCGCCCACCAGTACTGGAGCGAGTTCGCAGGCTTCGTCTCTGGTTGGAACTACTGGGTGGTGTACGTGCTGGTGGGCATGGCCGAGCTGACCGCGGTAGGCATCTATGTCCAGTACTGGTGGCCGGACTTCCCCACCTGGGCCACGGCGGCGATCTTCTTCGTGGTGATCAATGCCATCAACCTGACCCAGGTGAAGGTCTACGGCGAGCTGGAGTTCTGGTTCGCCCTGGTCAAGGTGGTGGCGATCGTCAGCATGATCGGCTTCGGCGCCTGGTTGCTGGGCAGCGGCCATGGTGGGCCGGATGCCAGCGTGGCGAACTTGTGGCAGTTCGGCGGGTTCTTCCCCAACGGCGTCACCGGCCTGATCATGGCCCTGGCGGTGATCATGTTCTCCTTTGGCGGGCTGGAGCTGGTGGGCATCACCGCGGCCGAGGCGGACAACCCACGCGAGAGCATCCCCAAGGCCACCAACCAGGTGGTCTACCGCATCCTGATCTTCTACATCGGCGCGCTGGCCGTGCTGCTGTCGCTGTACCCGTGGCAGAAAGTGGTGCAGGGCGGTAGCCCGTTCGTGATGATCTTCCATGAACTGGACAGCGACTTGGTGGCGACCGTCCTCAATATCGTGGTGCTCACGGCTGCACTGTCGGTGTACAACAGCTGTGTCTATGCCAACAGCCGCATGCTGTTCGGCCTGGCCAGCCAGGGCGATGCACCACGCCAGCTGCTCAAGGTCAGCCGCCGTGGCGTACCGTTGACGGCGCTGGGCGTTTCGGCATTCGCCACTGGCCTGTGCGTGCTGATCAACTACCTGATGCCGGGCGAAGCCTTCGGCCTGCTCATGGCCCTGGCGGTGTCGGCACTGGTGATCAACTGGGCAAGCATCAGCATCACCCACCTGAAGTTCCGCAAGGCCAAGCTGGCCGTTGGGATCACCCCGTTCTACCGCAGCTTGTGGCACCCGGTGAGCAACTACCTGTGCCTGGCGTTCATCGTGCTGATCCTGGTGGTGATGTACCTGACGCCGCCGATTCGCATCTCGGTGATGTTGATCCCGTTGTGGATCGCGGTGCTGTGGGTGGCGTTCCGGATGAAGAAGGCTCGGCAGGTTCGCCGTTAGGTTGTCTGCGCCTGTGAGATCGAGCGCCGCCCGCGCGGCGCTCGATCTCGAGCACAACGACCCGCCTAAGCCCTACATCAATCAGTGCTGTCGCCGCCAGGCCCGCACTGTGGTGTACATCAATACCGCAGCCAGCACCGGCAAGACGTAGAACAACATCAGGTGTTCCAGTCGCCCGGCCAAGGGCATGCCTGTGGTGAAGGCCACCACATGTAGGCCGTAGGCCAGGTAGAGGCAGAGAAACACCAGCCCTTCGGCACGGGTGACGCGGTAGCCGGAATAGAACACCGGCAGGCTCAACACCGCGACACCCAACATCACGGGCAGGTCGAAGTCCAGGGCGTTGGGCGAAATCGACAGCGGCTCTGGCGCGACCACTGCGGTCAGGCCCAGCACGGCCAGTAGGTTGAACAGGTTGCTGCCGATCACCGTGCCCACCGCGATCTCCCGTTCACCACGCAGCGCTGCGATCAGGGCGGCGGCCAGCTCCGGCAAGGACGTGCAGACGGCAACCACGGTGAGACCGATGATGCGTTCGGAGAGCCCCAGGTCGGTGGCCACTTCTACGGCAGCTTCGAGCAGCAGATGCCCGGCGAGGCTCAGCAGGCCCAGGCCCAGCAGCACCTGCAGTATTGCGCCGCTCCAGAAGCGCCCGGCACTGGTGTGCACGGTTTCCGGGGCAGGGTAGGTACGGGCGTAATGCCGTGACTGGTGCCACAGCATGCCCAGGTAGCCCAGCAAGCCGAGGACCAGCAGCAGGCCTTCGAGCCGGCCCAGCAGGCCATTGCCGGCCAGCAGGTAGACCAGGCCGCTGGCGGCGATCATCAGTGGGATATCCAGGCGCACCAACTGCCGGGAAACACGCAGGGGAATGACCAGCGCCGCCAACCCGAGAATCACCAGCACATTGAAAATGTTGCTGCCGATCACGCTGCCCACCGCGACGTCAGGGGCGCCCTGGAAGGCCGCCTGCAGGCTCACGGTCAATTGTGGCGCGGTGCTGCCGAAGGCCACCAGGCTCAGACCGATGATCAGCGGGCGCACGTGCAGGCGCAGGGCCAGGCGAAGCGCGGCGCGCACCAGCAGCTCGGCACCGATCACCAGCAACACCAGGCCGAAGCCCAGTTGCAGGAGGCTGAAGGTGGGGAGGGTAGCCAGGTCGAAAATGGTCGGGACTCCTGTCAGGTCAGTCGCTTAGCCCTTGTACCCGGACGCGCGCCGTTCCGCTACGGATCATGCCGATTTTTTCCGCTGCGGCCCGTGACAGGTCGATCAACCGGCCGCGGGTATGCGGGCCTCGGTCGTTGATGCGTACCACGACGCTGCGTTTGTTGGCCAGGTTGGTGACCAGCACCCGGCTGCCGAAGGGCAGGCTGCGGTGGGCGGCGGTCAGGCCATGTTGGTTGAAGCGCTCGCCGCTGGCAGTGCGTTTGCCGTGATGGCGGGCGCCATAATAGGAGGCGACACCGGTCCGGTCGTAACCTCGGGAATCGATGTCGCGGGAATCGATGTCATGGCTGGCGCAACCGGCCAGCAGGGAGAAGAGCGCGAGGGCGCTGAAAGAACGGCGTATCAATTCAGGTGCTCCGTTATAAGGAAGCAGCAGGCGAGGGCATTGCCCTCGATCGCGGCACAAGGCCGCTCCTACAGGGCTTTGTAGGAGCGGCCTTGTGCCGCGATGGGCCGCCAAGCGGCCCCAATACCGCGTTACCCTTCGAGCTTGGCCTTGAGCAATTGGTTCACTTGCCCCGGGTTGGCCTTGCCTTTGGACGCCTTCATCGCCTGGCCGACGAAGAAGCCGAACATCTTGCCGCGCTTGGCCTCGTCGGCGGCGCGGTACTGTTCGACCTGTTCGGCATTGGCGGCGAGCACTTCGTCGAGCATCTTGTCGATCGCGCCGGTGTCGGTGACCTGCTTGAGGCCACGGCTTTCGATGATGCTGTCGGCATCGCCTTCACCGGCGGCCATGGCCTCGAACACGGTCTTGGCGATCTTGCCGCTGATGGTGTTGTCACGGATACGCAGCAGCATGCCGCCGAGCTGTTCGGCGCTCACCGGTGCCTGGTCGATCTCCACGCCCAGCTTGTTGAGCAGGCTGCCCAGTTCGACCATCACCCAGTTGGCGGCCAGCTTGGCGTCACCACCGATACGGGCGACTTCCTCGAAGTAGTCGGCCTGTTCACGGCTGGCGGCCAGCACGTTGGCGTCATAGGCCGACAGGCCATACTGGCTCTGGAAGCGCTCGACCTTCTGCTGCGGCAGCTCCGGCAGGCCGGCGCGGACGGTTTCGAGGAAGCTGTCCTCGATGACCACCGGCAGCAGGTCCGGGTCGGGGAAGTAACGGTAGTCGTTGGCTTCCTCCTTGCTGCGCATGGAGCGGGTCTCGTCCTTGTTCGGATCGTACAGGCGGGTTTCCTGGACCACTTTGCCGCCGTCCTCGATCAGGTCGATCTGGCGCTGGATCTCGCTGTTGATGGCGCGCTCGATGAAGCGGAAGGAGTTGACGTTCTTGATCTCGCAGCGCGTGCCGAACTCGGCCTGGCCCTTCGGCCGTACCGAGACGTTGCAGTCGCAGCGCAGCGAGCCTTCGGCCATGTTGCCGTCGCAGATACCCAGGTAGCGCACCAAGGCGTGGATCGCCTTGACGTAGGCCACCGCTTCCTTGGCACTGCGCATGTCAGGTTCGGAGACGATCTCCAGCAGCGGGGTGCCGGCGCGGTTCAGGTCGATGCCGGTGGAGCCGCTGAAGTCTTCGTGCAGGCTCTTGCCGGCGTCTTCCTCCAGGTGCGCACGGGTGATGCCGATGCGCTTGATGGTACCGTCTTCCAAGGCGATGTCCAGGTGGCCCTTGCCGACGATCGGCAGGTCCATCTGGCTGATCTGGTAGCCCTTGGGCAGGTCCGGGTAGAAGTAGTTCTTGCGCGCGAACACGTTGCGCTTGCCGATCTGGGCATCGATGGCCAGGCCGAACATGCAGGCCATGCGCACGGCTTCCTGGTTCAGCACCGGCAGGACGCCAGGCATGCCGAGGTCGACCAGGCTGGCCTGGGTGTTCGGCTCGGAGCCGAAGGTGGTGGCGCTGCCGGAGAAGATCTTCGACTGGGTGGCGAGCTGGGTATGAATCTCCAGCCCGATCACAACTTCCCATTGCATGTGTGAATTCCTCAGAAGCCGTTAGGAGCGCGGGTGTGCCAGTCGGTGACTTGCTGGTAGCGGTGCGCGACGTTGAGCAGGCGGCCTTCCTGGAAGTACGGGGCCAGCAGCTGCACGCCGACCGGCAGGCCATCGACGAAACCGGCCGGCATCGACAGGCCCGGCAGGCCCGCCAGGTTGGCGGTGATGGTGTAGACGTCCTCGAGGTAGGCGGCGACCGGGTCGCTGCTCTTGGCGCCGAGCTTCCAGGCCGGGTTCGGCGTGGTCGGGCCAAGGATCAGGTCGACGTCGTTGAAGGCGGCCATGAAGTCGTTCTTGATCAGGCGGCGGATCTGCTGCGCCTTCACGTAGTAGGCGTCGTAGTAGCCGGCCGACAGGGCGTAGGTGCCGACCATGATACGGCGCTGCACTTCGACGCCGAAGCCTTCGCCACGGGAGCGCTTGTACAGGTCGGTGAGGTCCTTGGGCTCCTCGCAGCGGTAACCGAAACGTACGCCGTCGAAGCGCGACAGGTTGGAGGAAGCTTCTGCCGGTGCGATCACGTAGTACGCGGGGATGGCGTGCTGCATGTTCGGCAGGCTGATTTCCTTGATCACCGCGCCGAGCTTCTGCAGCTCTTTGACGCTGGTCTGGACCAGGTCGGCGATGCGCGGGTCGAGGCCGGCGCCGAAGTATTCCTTCGGCAGGCCGATGCGCAGGCCTTCGAGCGGCGCGTTCAGGTTGGCGCTGTAGTCCGGCACCGGCTCGTCGATGCTGGTGGAGTCCTTGGCGTCGAACCCGGCCATGCCTTGCAGCAGCAGGGCGCAGTCTTCGGCGGTGCGGGCCATCGGGCCGCCCTGGTCGAGGCTCGAGGCATAGGCGATCATGCCCCAGCGCGAGACGCGGCCGTAGGTGGGCTTGAGGCCAGTGAGGTTGGTCAGGGCCGCCGGCTGGCGGATCGAACCGCCGGTATCGGTGCCGGTGGCCACCGGCAGCAGGCGCGCGGCGACGGCGGCGGCCGAACCGCCCGAGGAGCCGCCAGGCACGTGCTCGAGGTTCCACGGGTTCTTCACCGCGCCATAGTGGCTGGACTCGTTGGCCGAGCCCATGGCGAACTCGTCCATGTTGGTTTTGCCCAGGGTGACCATGCCGGCTTCGGCCAGCTTGGCGACCACGGTGGCGTCATAGGGTGCCTTGAAGTTGTCGAGCATCTTCGAGCCGCAGCTGGTGCGGATGCCGCTGGTGCAGAACAGGTCCTTGTGGGCGATCGGCGCACCGAGCAGGGCACCGGCTTCGCCGTTGGCGCGGCGGGCGTCGGCGGCGCGGGCCTGTTGCAGGGCTTGTTCCTCGGTGATGCTGATGAAGCTGTTGATCTGTGGGTCGAGCTGCTTGATACGCGCCAGCAGGGCGCCGGTCAGCTCTTCGGAAGAAAACGACTTGTCGGCGAGTCCGCGGGCGATCTCGGCCAGGGTCAATTGATGCATGGCAGGCTCTTTCCCTTACTCGATGACTTTCGGAACCAGGTACAGGCCGTTTTCGGTCGCCGGGGCGATGGCCTGGTAGCGGTCGCGCTGGTTGCTTTCGGTGACCTGGTCGGGGCGCAGGCGCTGGCTGGCCTCCAGGGGGTGGGCCAGGGGCTCGATGCCGCTGGTGTCGACGGCTTGCATCTGGTCGACCAGCCCGAGAATACTGTTCAAGGCATCGGTAATGCGTGGCAGTTCGCCTTCATTCAGGCCCAGGCGGGCCAGATGGGCGATCTTTTCCACGTCGCAGCGTTGAAGCGCCATGGGGATCTCCAGGAGAAACGGAACGGATGGGGTCCGAAGTGAGGAACATGCCAGCATTTTGATGGTCATACGACGACGATCATCGGCTGGCGTGCTCGGAAAAACTGCCAATTTAACATATTGGCTCCTTGCCCAAAATCCCTGCCATTGTTAGAGTTTGCCGCACTTTTTTACCCACGCTTTGCCTAGGGTCACTTTCCCATGTTCAAGAAACTGCGTGGCATGTTTTCCAGCGATCTGTCCATCGACCTGGGTACTGCCAACACCCTTATTTACGTGCGTGAGCGCGGTATCGTCCTGAATGAACCCTCGGTTGTTGCCATTCGTACCCACGGCAACCAGAAAAGCGTCGTCGCGGTCGGCACCGAGGCCAAGCGCATGCTGGGCCGTACGCCTGGCAACATCGCTGCCATTCGTCCGATGAAGGACGGCGTGATCGCCGATTTCAGCGTTTGTGAAAAAATGCTGCAGTACTTCATCAACAAGGTTCACGAGAACAGCTTCCTGCAGCCCAGCCCGCGCGTGCTGATCTGTGTGCCGTGCAAGTCGACCCAGGTGGAGCGTCGCGCCATTCGCGAATCCGCCCTGGGCGCCGGCGCCCGCGAGGTGTTCCTGATCGAAGAGCCGATGGCCGCTGCCATCGGTGCCGGCCTGCCGGTCGAAGAGGCTCGTGGTTCGATGGTCGTGGACATCGGTGGTGGTACCACCGAAATCGCCCTGATCTCCCTCAATGGCGTGGTCTATGCCGAATCCGTACGGGTGGGTGGCGACCGCTTCGACGAAGCCATCGTCACCTACGTGCGCCGCAACTACGGCAGCCTGATCGGCGAATCCACCGCCGAGCGCATCAAGCAGGAAATCGGCACCGCCTACCCAGGCGGCGAAGTGCGCGAAGTCGATGTCCGTGGTCGCAACCTGGCCGAAGGCGTACCGCGTGCCTTCACCCTGAATTCCAACGAAGTGCTCGAAGCGCTGCAGGAGTCCCTGGCGACCATCGTCCAGGCGGTCAAGAGCGCCCTGGAGCAGTCGCCGCCGGAGCTGGCGTCGGACATCGCCGAACGTGGCCTGGTGCTGACCGGTGGTGGTGCGCTGTTGCGCGACCTGGACAAACTGCTGGCCCAGGAAACCGGCCTGCCGGTGATCGTCGCCGAAGATCCCCTGACCTGCGTCGCCCGTGGTGGTGGCCGTGCGCTGGAAATGATGGACAAACACGCCATGGACCTGCTCTCCAGCGAGTGATCCTGCGCCATCCATGCCTGCATGGATGGTGTTCGCCCCGGTTTACAGGTAGCGCACACAGTGCTACCTGTATGCGCTGGGCTGGCGTCCGTCCGGGCGCCGTTTCCGTCAACCCGCAAGCAGGCCGGTGCATTGCTTCATGTCCAATGACCTCCTGAATCGTCGTCCACGAGGAACGGCCCATTAAACCGCTTTTCTCCAAGGGCCCTTCGCTGGGCGTTCGTCTCCTGGTACTGGTGGTGCTGTCGGTCGCGCTGATGGTGGTCGACTCGCGTTTCGCCGTGCTCAAGCCCGTGCGCAGCCAGATGGGGCTGGTGCTGATGGAGTCCTATTGGATCACCGACCTGCCGCAGCGCCTGTGGCAGGGTGTGGCCAGCCAGTTCGGCAGCCGTACCGAGCTGATCGCGGAAAACGAGAAACTCAAGACCGAAGCCCTGCTGCTGCAGGGGCGCCTGCAGAAGCTGGCGGCCCTGACCGAGCAGAACGTGCGGCTGCGCGAGCTGCTCAATTCCTCGGCGCTGGTCAACGAGAAGGTCGAAGTGGCCGAACTCATCGGCGTCGACCCCAACCCGTTCACCCACCGCATCCTGATCAACAAGGGCGAGCGCGACGGCGTGTTCCTCGGCCAGCCGGTGCTCGACGCCCGGGGCCTGATGGGGCAGGTGGTGGAGCTGATGCCTTACACCGCCCGGGTGTTGCTGCTGACCGACACCACCCACAGCATCCCGGTGCAGGTCAACCGTAACGGCCTGCGCGCCATCGCCAGCGGCACCGGCAACCCGGAGCGCCTGGAGCTGCGCCATGTGGCGGATACCGCCGACATCAAGGAAGGTGACCTGCTGGTCAGCTCCGGTATGGGCCAGCGTTTCCCGGCGGGTTACCCAGTGGCCACGGTCAACGAAGTGATCCACGACTCCGGCCAGCCGTTCGCCATCGTCCGTGCCATTCCCACGGCCGCGCTCAACCGCAGCCGCTACATGCTGCTGGTGTTCAGCGACCGGCGTACGCCAGAGGAGCGGGCCACGGACGCTGCACTCGCCCAGGAAGAGGCCGACCGCAAGGGCGCACCGGAACAAGGCCAGGCCACCGGTGGAAACGGGCAGACCGCGCCCGCGCCGGCGCCCGCTGCACCTGGCGCTGCACCGGCAACGCCTGTACCTGCGGCGCCTGCTGCCGCACCTGCTCCCACCGCGCCCGTGGCGCCTGCGGCGGCACCTGCCAGCCCGGCATCGGCCCCTGCGGCCCCGAACCCACCCCGGAGAGAATGATGGCGCGTTCCCGCAGCAAGAACGGCTGGGCCATCTGGCTGACCTTCGCGATCGGCCTGTTGCTCAGCGTCTCGCCGATGCCCCAGTTCATG
Organism: Pseudomonas sp. p1(2021b); assembly: GCF_020151015.1. Lineage (NCBI taxonomy): Bacteria > Pseudomonadati > Pseudomonadota > Gammaproteobacteria > Pseudomonadales > Pseudomonadaceae > Pseudomonas > Pseudomonas sp. p1(2021b). Next base: position 4,147,789 of record NZ_CP083746.1, on the reverse strand, counting down.
GAAGTGTTCCGCCCTATGTGGCTGGCGATGCTGGTATCCTTCTGGACCCTCGCGGTGCCCAACAAGGTCGGCATGACCACCGCTTTCGTCCTGGGTCTGGCCGAAGACGTCCTGTACGGCACGCTACTTGGGCAAAACGCCCTGGTACTGACCTTGATCACCTTCCTGGTGCTGTCCCTGCAACAGCGCCTGCGCATGTATCCGATGTGGCAGCAGAGCCTGGTGATCCTGGTGATCTTCGGTATCGCCCAGTTGATCCAGCTGTGGCTTAGCGCCCTGACCGGCAACCGCCTGCCAACGCTGGCGCTGGTCTGGTCGGCAGTGATCAGTGCCTTGCTCTGGCCCTGGATCAGTTTCGCCCTGCGCGACCTGCGCCGACGCTTGCATATCAACTGACGGCACCGCCGACTGACAGGGAGATGTCGACATGAAGCCGCTGTACCTGGCCTCCGCCTCGCCACGTCGCCGTGAGCTGCTTACCCAGATCGGCGTACCGTTCACCATCATCAAGGCCGACATCGACGAAACCCCGCTGCCCGACGAGGGTGTCTCGGCCTACGCGGTGCGCCTGGCCCGGGCCAAGGCCGCAGCGGGTTTTGCCCAGTTGGACGGCCCGGGCGTGGTGCTCGGGGCGGACACGATCGTTTCCCACGCGTGCCAGATCCTTGGCAAGCCCCGTGATCGCGAGCATGCCTTGGCCATGCTGGCCAAACTGTCCAATGACCACCATCAGGTCATCACCGCCGTGGCCGTGACCGACGGCCAGCGTTGCCTGGATGTCTGCGTCGGGACCCATGTGTATTTCCGCGCGATCAGCCCTGAAGAGGCCGAGCGCTACTGGGCCACCGGCGAGCCACAGGACAAGGCCGGAGGCTATGCCATCCAGGGCCTGGGCGCGGTGTTCGTCAGGGAACTGATGGGCAGCTATTCGACCGTCGTCGGCCTGCCCCTGTTCGAGACCGCCCAGTTGTTGGAGCAGTTCTCCATCCCGTGCTGGCAGCAACATGAGGTTCCAGCTTCGCGCTAGCCAGCGACCTGACGGCGATCCATCATTACCCAAGACCTTTTACGAGAGCCTGCCATGAGTGAAGAGATCCTGATCAACATCACCCCGATGGAATCACGCGTGGCAGTGGTGGAGAACGGCGTGTTGCAGGAGGTGCATGTCGAGCGCACCCAGCGCCGGGGCATCGTTGGCAATATCTACAAAGGCAAGGTGGTGCGCGTGCTGCCAGGCATGCAGGCGGCTTTCGTCGATATCGGCCTGGAGCGTGCTGCGTTCATCCATGCATCGGAGATCTCCCAGCGCGAAGGCTCGGCGGTGGAAAACATCACCGCGCTGGTCCACGAAGGCCAGGCCCTGGTGGTGCAGGTCACGAAAGACCCGATCGGCACCAAGGGCGCTCGCCTGACTACCCAGCTGTCGATCCCGTCGCGCTACCTGGTCTACATGCCACGCAGCAGCCATGTGGGTATTTCCCTGAAGATCGAGGACGAGGCCGAGCGCGAGCGGCTCAAGCAGGTGGTCAGCGATTGTGTCGAAAAGGAAGACATCAAGGACGCCGGCGGCTTCATCCTGCGCACCGCTGCCGAAGGCGCCCGTGCCGACGATATCCTGCAGGACATCCGCTACCTGCGCAGGCTGTGGGAGCAGATCGGCAGCCAGATCAAGACCTGCGGTGCCCCCTTGGTGATCTACGAAGACCTGGGGCTGGCCCTGCGCACGTTGCGCGACCTGGTCAACCCCAAGATCGAGAAGATCCGCATCGACTCGCGGGAAACCTTCCAGAAGACCACGCAGTTCGTCGCCGAACTCATGCCGGAAATCGCCGACCGTCTCGAGCACTACCCAGGCGAGCGGCCGATCTTCGACCTGTATGGCGTCGAGGACGAGATCCAGCGTGCCCTGGAGCGCAAGGTGCCGCTCAAGTCCGGTGGCTACCTGGTGGTCGACCCGGCCGAGGCGATGACCACCATCGACGTCAATACCGGCGCCTTCGTCGGCCACCGCAACCTCGAGGAAACCATCTTCAAGACCAACCTCGAGGCCGCCACCGCCATCGCCCGGCAACTGCGCCTGCGCAACATCGGCGGCATCATCATCATCGACTTCATCGACATGGAGGATGAGGATCACCAGCGCCAGGTCCTGCGTACCCTCGAGAAGCAGCTCGAGCGTGACCATGCCAAGACCAACATCATCGGCATCACCGAGCTTGGGTTGGTGCAGATGACTCGCAAGCGTACCCGCGAGAGCCTCGAGCAGGTGCTGTGCGAGCCGTGCATCGCCTGCCAGGGGCGCGGCAAGCTGAAGACCCCTGAAACCGTGTGCTACGAAATCTTCCGTGAAATCCTCCGCGAGGCCCGGGCCTACCAGGCCGAGGGCTATCGGGTGCTGGCCAACCAGAAGGTGGTCGACCGCCTGCTGGATGAAGAGTCCGGCAACGTGGCCGAACTCGAGGCATTCATCGGCCGAACCATTCGCTTCCAGGTCGAGTCCATGTATTCCCAGGAACAATACGATGTGGTGCTGCTCTGACGCGTTCTGAAACCCTTCTGCGTTCGGCGGCACTGGTAAAACCACGGCACCGAGCCATAGTTAAGGCACGACTTGGAGGGCCATGGCCATGGGACGTCTGACCCACGTTCTAGGCGCCTTGACCCGCTGGGGGCTGGGAGTCTGCGCCCTGCTGGCGGTGCTGGTGGCGCTGTATGTCAGCCTCGGTCGGGAACTGGTGCCGCTGGTGGCCGAGTACCGTGCCGATGTCCAGAGCAAGGCCGAGCAGGCG
>NZ_CP083746.1:300000-440000 GCF_020151015.1 Pseudomonas sp. p1(2021b) | reverse complement strand
GACTCGACCAATACCTCTTCCGCACCGCGCTTGATAAGCGCCAGCTGCTCTTCAACCGACTTCATAGACAGACCCGCAAGGCTCAGATTCAAGGGGAGCCAACCATACAAGATCGGCCGTCAAATACAAGTTTCGCAAAGGAATGTGACCCGAAAGGTGTATCGCGGCGTCTACGCGCCCTTGCGCGAAAATGGATTTGGTTATATTTTATACAGTTATTTCATCTTCATCATGTCATTCATCTTTTCCATTTCACTTTTTTCAAAGTCACCTCACCTATGACCAACGAGACGCCTAAAGCGCCCCCGCTTTATCCGAAAAGCCATTTGTTGGCCGCCAGCGGCATCGCCGCCTTGCTCAGCCTGGCTTTGCTGGTATTTCCCTCCAGCGAAGTCGAAGCCAAGAAGACCACCCTTAGCCTCGAGCTGGAGACCCCGGCAGAACAGCTGAAGGACGAGTCCAAGGCCGCCCCTCTGATCCAAACCGAAGGCGACAAAGGCTCGCCCTTCGCCCAGATCGAGAACAAAGAGCCTGCGACCACGCAAACCGCCGAGCAGGCGCCTGCTGCCGAGGAGAAGGCGGAGGAAAACGCCGACGCCAAGCTTCCCGGCCATCGCGAAGTCACCGTCGCCCGCGGCGATACGCTGTCCACCCTGTTCGCCAAGGTCGGGTTGCCGAGCAATGTGGTCCATGACGTCCTGGCCAGCGGCAAGCAGGCCAAGCAGTTCAGCCGACTCAAACACGGCCAGGTGCTGCAGTTCGAACTCGACAAGGACGGCCAGCTGGCGAGCCTGCACAGCAAGGTCAGCAACCTCGAGACCATTCGCCTGACCAAGACCGCCAAGGGCTACAGCTTCGATCGCGAAGTCAGCAAGCCAGTGGTGCGTACCGCCTACGCCCATGGTGTGATCAAAAGCTCGCTGTCGGCTTCCGCCAAGCGCGCCGGGCTGTCCCACAGCCTGACCATGGACATGGCGCGGGTGTTGGGCTACGACATCGACTTCGCCCAGGACATCCGCCCAGGCGATGAATTCGACGTGGTCTACGAGCAGAAGGTCATGGACGGCAAGGTAGTCGGCACCGGCAATATCCTTTCCGCCCGCTTCACCAACCGCGGCAAGACCTACACCGCCGTGCGCTACACCAACAAGCAGGGCAACACCAGCTACTACACCGCCGACGGCAACAGCCTGCGCAAGGCATTCATCCGTACGCCGGTGGACTTCGCCCGCATCAGCTCGCGCTTCTCTGCAGGCCGCAAGCACCCGATCCTGAACAAGATCCGGGCCCACAAAGGCGTCGACTACGCAGCCCCTCGCGGTACGCCAATCAAGGCTGCCGGTGACGGCAAGGTCCTGCTGGCAGGCCGTCGCGGCGGCTACGGCAACACCGTGATCATCGCCCACGGCAACTCCTACAAGACCCTCTACGGTCACATGCAGGGCTTCGCCAAGGGCATCAAGACCGGCAGCTCGGTCAAGCAAGGCCAGATCATCGGCTATATCGGTACCACCGGGCTGTCCACCGGGCCGCACCTGCACTATGAGTTCCAGGTCAACGGCGTGCACGTCGACCCGCTGAGCCGCAAGCTACCCATGGCCGACCCGATCGCCCGCGCCGAGCGCCAGCGCTTCCTGCAACAGAGCAAGCCCCTGATCGCCCGCATGGACCAGGAAAAGGCCACCATGCTCGCTGCCAACAAGCGCTGACCCATGGCGCTCTATCTGGGTGTGATGTCCGGAACCAGCCTCGACGGCCTGGACATCGCACTGATCGACCAAGGCGAGCAGACCCGTCTGCTCGCCACCCACTACACCCCCATGCCCGCCGACCTTCGCCAGGACTTGCTCGCCCTTTGCGCCAGCGGCCCTGACGAAATCGCTCGCGCCTGCCTCGCGGAAAACCGCTGGGCCACCCTCGCCGCCGATGGCATCCACCGACTCCTGGCAAGCCAGGGCCTGGATGCCGCCGCCATTCGCGCGATCGGCAGCCACGGCCAGACCATCCGCCACGAACCTGCGCGCGGTTTCACCGTGCAGATCGGCAACCCGGCCCTGCTGGCAGAGCTCACAGGCGTGTGCGTAGTAGGGGACTTCCGGCGCCGCGATGTGGCAGCAGGCGGCCAAGGCGCGCCCTTGGTACCGGCTTTCCACGAGGCACTGTTCGGCCATCTGGGTCAACAGGTCGCCATTCTCAACGTCGGCGGGTTCAGCAACCTCAGCCTGATCGAACAGGACAAGCCAGTTCATGGCTTCGACTGTGGCCCAGGCAATGTGCTGCTCGATGCCTGGATCGAACGCAAGCGCGGCGAGGCCTACGATGCCGACGGCAACTGGGCGGCCAGCGGCAGCGTATGCAGCGACCTGCTCGCCCACCTGCTCGCCGACCCGTTCTTCGCCGGAACCGGCCCCAAGAGCACTGGCCGTGAGGTGTTCAACCTCCCCTGGCTGGACACCCACCTGGCGGCATTGCCGAACTACCGGGACGAAGATATCCAGGCGACCCTGCTGGAACTGACCGCCCGCAGCATCATCGATTCGCTACGCAGCGCCCAACCCCACACCGAAACCCTGCTGGTATGCGGGGGTGGCGCGCGCAACGGCGCGTTGATGCGTCGGTTGGCAGCCTTGCTGCCGTCAGCCCAGGTCGATAGCACTGCGGCCTACGGCGTCGACCCGGACTGGGTCGAGGCCATGGCGTTCGCCTGGCTGGCCCATTGCTGCCTCGAAGGCGTTCCAGCCAACCGTCCGAGCGTCACGGCAGCCAAAGGGCTGCGTGTACTCGGCGCGATCTACCCGGCTTGATGCCCACGCAGAAAGCAAAACGCCGCGCATAAGCGCGGCGTTCTCATTACAGGCCAGGCTCAGATCGAGAACGACGAGCCGCAGCCGCAGGTGGTGGTGGCGTTAGGGTTCTTGATCACGAAGCGCGACCCTTCCAGGCCTTCCTGGTAGTCCACCTCGGCGCCCGCCAGGTATTGGAAGCTCATCGGGTCCACGACCAGGGAAACCCCCTCGCGCTCGACCACGGTGTCGTCTTCGGCTACTTCCTCATCGAAGGTGAAGCCGTACTGGAACCCCGAGCAGCCGCCGCCGGTCACGAACACACGCAGCTTCAGGCGATCATTGCCCTCTTCGGTGACCAGGGTCTTCACCTTGTGCGCAGCACCTTGGGTGAATTCCAAAGCCGTGGGGGTGAAGGTTTCGACGCTCATGTTGACTCTCCCGGCGCAATGCCGCCATAAAACTCGATGACGCGCATTATCCGCTTCTCCGAGAAAATCGGTCAAGAATTGTGCGGCTTTGGTCGTGCTCGGCAAAAATGGGGGCGTTATGCCCCCCTCATGTGTGGCTCGGGCCGTCGATCAGGGCAGCAGGCCCGCATGCCCCAGGCCCATGCGCTCGTCCAGGCCGAACAGGATGTTCAGGTTCTGTACTGCCTGGCCGGAGGCGCCCTTGACCAGGTTGTCGATCACCGACAGCACGACCACCAGGTCGCCACCCTGTGGCCGGTGCACCGCAATGCGGCAGACGTTGGCGCCTCGCACGCTGCGGGTCTCCGGATGGCTGCCTGCCGGCATTACATCGACGAACGGCTCATCGGCATAACGTTTCTCGAACAGCGCCTGCAGGTCGACGCTGGTATCGGCGACGGTTGCATAAAGGGTGGCATGGATGCCGCGGATCATCGGGGTCAGATGCGGTACGAAGGTCAGGCCGACATCCTTGCCTGCAGCCAGACGCAAGCCCTGGCTGATCTCCGGCAGGTGACGGTGCCCCTTGACTGCATAGGCCTTCATACTTTCGCCAGCCTCGCAGAACAACGAGCCCACCGCTGCGCCACGCCCTGCGCCGCTGACACCGGACTTGCAGTCGGCGATCAACCGCGCTGGGTCGGCCAGGCCGGCTTCCAGCAGCGGCAGGAAGCCCAGCTGGGTAGCGGTCGGGTAGCAACCCGGAACAGCGATCAGACGCGCCTGGCGGATCTTCTCGCGGTTGACCTCGGGCAAGCCATAGACCGCGTCCTTGAGCAGCTCCGGCGCGCCATGGGGCTGGCCGTACCACTTGCCCCACTCCACCGCATCCTGAAGACGGAAGTCAGCGGACAGGTCGATGACCTTGGTACCTGCTGCCAGCAACTCGCCCGCCAGGGCATGGGCGACACCATGGGGCGTGGCGAAGAACACCACGTCACAGGCGCCCAGGGTCTTGCTGTCCGGCACGCTGAAGGCCAGCCCGTCGTAATGGCCGCGCAGGTTCGGATACATGTCGGCGACCGCCACGCCCGCCTCGGAGCGCGAGGTGATGACCGCGACCTCGGCCTGTGGGTGCTGTGCCAGCAGACGCAACAGTTCGACGCCGGTGTAACCCGTGCCGCCGACGATACCGACCTTGATCATAACGCTTGCCCCTTATCAACGAGCCAACTAGAAAACGCACGATAATAGGGGGCCGGGGGCTCTGTAACAACTCTTCGGATGCCCCGTCGGGCGCTTGGCCTTTACTATCTGACGACCGTGAAACCTGAAGGAACTTCCCGATGCTCTATCTATGGATCAAGGCCCTGCACATCATCAGCGTCGTCTGCTGGTTCGCCGGGCTGTTCTACCTGCCGCGGCTGTTCGTCTACCATGCCCAGAGCCAGGACAGCATCAGCCAGGAGCGCTTCGTCACCATGGAGCGCAAGCTGTACCGTGGCATCATGAACCCGGCCATGATCGCCACCTATGTCTTCGGTGGCTGGATGCTCTACCTCAACCCCGGCTGGCTGAGCCAGGGTTGGCTGCACGCCAAGCTCACCCTGGTGGCCCTGCTGACCGTCTACCACCACATGTGCGGCGCCCAGCGCAAACGCTTCGCCGCAGGCAGCAATACCCGCAGCCATGTGTACTACCGTTGGTTCAACGAAGTGCCGGTGCTGTTCCTGCTGGGCATCGTGGTGCTGGTGGTGGTCAAGCCCTTCTGAGCCCTGGCGCCTGGCTGGCCCTGGTAGCAAAAGGCAACACCTTCTTTGGCCAAGCTGTACACTAGGCGCCCTCTTCAGCCCCCAGGAGCCTTGCATGACCCGTTACGCCATGATCACCGGAGCTTCCAGCGGCCTGGGCCTGGCCCTGGCGGAAGCACTGGCACGGCGCGGGCGCAACCTGATCCTGGTGGCTCGCCACCGCGAAACCCTGGAGCCCGTGGCCATCGAGCTGACCCAGCGCTTCGGTGTCGAAGTTCTGTTCCGCGCCTGCGACCTGAGCCAGCCCCTGCGCCTTTCGGGCTTCGTGCTCGAGCTGGAGGAAGGTGAGCGGCGCATCGACCTGCTGGTCAATTGCGCGGCCCAGCGTACCTACGGCCCCTTCCTGGCCCATGAGTGGGCAGACGAACAGGACCTGCTCGAGGTCAATATCCTTGCCCTGAGCCGCCTGTGCCATGCCATCGGCAACCTGATGGCGGTGCAGGGTGGCGGGCAGATCCTCAACGTCGCCTCCCTGGCTAGCGCAGCGCCCGGCCCCTGGATGGCTGCCTATGCAGCCAGCAAGGCGTATGTGGTGAGTTTCTCCGAGGCGCTGCGCGAAGAACTCAAGCGAACCGGGATCAAGGTTTCCGTGCTGTGCCCCGGCCCGGTGCGCTCGTCGCGCCGCCGGATTCCCCGCCTCGAAGGCAGCACGCGCTGCCTGAGCCCTGAAGAGGTGGCGCTCTACACCGTGCGCGCACTGGACAAGAACCGCGCCGTGATCATGCCGGGCCGGCGCAACCGCTGGCTGGCGGCGCTGCCACGCGTGATGCCACGCTGGCTCACGCGCAAGCTGGCCGGCCTGGTCAACCGCCGCTATTGCCCGGTCGGCTTCCAATAGCCACTGGGCGAGCGTCGCCGCGCTGGGTACACTCGGCCCGACCCTCACCATGGAGCAAGTGCTGTGGAGACTATCTTCACCAAGATCATCAACCGGGAGATCCCGGCGAAGATCATCTACGAGGACGACCAGGTTCTGGCCTTCCACGATATCGCCCCGCAGGCGCCGGTGCATTTTCTGGTCATCCCGAAAAAGCCCATCCGCACCCTCAACGACCTGACCGAAGAAGACAAAGGCCTGGCCGGCCATATCCTGTTCACCGCGCAGCGCCTGGCCAAGGAGCTGGGCTGCGAGGAAGGCTTCCGCGTGGTCATGAACTGCAACGAGTTGGGCGGCCAGACCGTCTACCACATCCACATGCACGTGCTCGGCCAGCGCCAGATGCACTGGCCGCCGGGCTGATCCAAGGCAACCCCCTGCCCATCGATTGCGGTAAACTGTCGGGCACACTCTAGCGGAGGTGCCCGATGGCTACCGAACGTCACTACTCGCCGCTCGACCGCTTGTTGCTGCAGGCCGATACCGCCATGCGCACCTTGCTGCCTTTCAGCGGCCAACCCGCCCGCCCGTCCCCGGCCATCGTCCAGCCGGATGCGGAACTGGACGAAAGCCAGACCCGCCACGTCGCCGGCCTGATGCGCATCAACCATACCGGTGAAGTCTGCGCCCAGGCGCTCTACCAGGGCCAGGCCCTGACCGCCAAGCTGCCACAAGTGCGCAAGGCCATGGAGCATGCCGCCGAGGAAGAAGTCGACCACCTGGCCTGGTGCGAACAGCGCATCCGTCAGCTGGGCAGCCACCCCAGCGTGCTCAACCCGCTGTTCTATGGCATGTCGTTTGGTATCGGCGCCCTCGCCGGCCTGGTCAGCGACAAGGTCAGCCTAGGCTTCGTCGCGGCCACCGAACATCAGGTGTGCAAGCACCTGGATGAGCACTTGGAGCAGATCCCCCAGGAAGACGAAAAGTCCCGTGCCATTCTCGAACAGATGCGTGTCGACGAAGAACAGCACGCCGAGTCGGCCCTCGAGGCCGGCGGTTATCGCTTCCCGGCCCCGATTCGCCTGGGCATGAGCCTGATGGCCAAGGTGATGACCAAGAGCACCTATCGCATCTAGGACGCCATCGATGACGGAACGATTCGACGCCAGGGACCTGGCACGCGCCGTGGAAGCGGGCATCCTCCAGCCGGGCCAGGACCAGGCCCTGCTGGGCTTCCTGCGCCAACAACCGCAAAGCCGCGGCACTTTCCAGCTGGCCCACGTGGCATTCTATTTCGGCGCCTTGCTGATCATGGCGGCCATGGGCTGGCTGCTCACCGAAGCGTGGATGCGCATCGGCGATGGCGCACTACTGGCCGTCGCCGTGCTCTATATCGCCTTGCTGACCCTGTTCGCCCTGTCCTTGCAGCGCCGCGGGCAACCCATCGCGGGTGGTGTATTGGCGGCGGTCGCGGTAAGCATCGTGCCGCTGGCCGTGTTCGCCATCGAACTCATGGCAGGTTGGTGGCCACTGGGTGACAGCCAGTCGGACTATCACCAGTACTACACCTACGTGCAAGGTGGCTGGGTGGTGATGGAAGCGGCCACGGTGATCGTCGGCCTGCTGATGCTGCGCCTGGTCCCCTTCCCTTTCATCGTCATGCCCATTGCCGTGGCCTTGTGGTTCATGTCGATGGACCTGAGCGAGTGGTTCTACGGCTCGCCGTTCAGTTGGGAGCAGCGGCGTACCGTCTCGCTGTGGTTCGGCCTGGTGTTGCTGCTGGTCTTCATCGTGGTGGATGGCCGTACGCGTCGGGACTATGCCGGCTGGGGCTACCTGGCCGGGTTGGCCGCATTCTGGGGCGGGCTGACACTGCTGGACAGCGGCAGCGAGCTGGGCAAGGCGCTCTACTGCCTGATCAACCTTGGCCTGATGGGCCTGGCGGTGCTGCTGCGTCGGGCTGTGTTCATGGTCTTTGGTGCCATGGGCGTAGCGGCCTACCTGGGCTACCTTTCCTATGAGGTCTTCGCCGAGTCGCTGCTGTTCCCGGTGGTGCTGACGCTGATCGGCCTTGGTGTGATCGGCCTGGGGCTGGCTTATCAGAAGCGCCGGGAGCACCTCAGTCAATCGCTGCGGGCGCGCCTGCCGGGGTGGCTGCGCCAAGCGCTGCCGGCGCTGCGCGACTGAAACCCCTGCTTAGTGCCGAGGCTTGCGCCGCACCTGCAGGAGCGGCGCAAGCAAGGCGGCTCAACCCAGCTCGACGATCTCATAGCCATGGGTGATTTCCACCCCAGCCCGATCGAGCATGATGGACGCCGAGCAGTACTTCTCCGCCGACAGTTCCACCGCACGCTTGACCTGGGCTTCCTTGAGCCCGCGCCCCTTGACCACGAAGTTCAGGTGGATCTTGGTGAACACCTTGGGGTCTTCGCTTGCGCGTTCGGCTTCCAGGAAGGCTTCACAGCTTTCCACGGCCTGGCGGGACTTCTTCAGGATGCTGACCACGTCGAAGCTGCTGCAGCCACCCAGGCCGAGCAGCAGCATTTCCATCGGGCGCACGCCCAGGTTGCGCCCGCCCGCCTCGGGAGGCCCGTCCATGACCACGACATGGCCGCTCCCCGACTCGCCGAGGAACATCGCTTCACCGGCCCACTGGATGCGTGCCTTCATGTATCTGGACTCCCTAAATTTCAGAAAAGGCCGTCAGCTTAGTCCTTGTGGCGCTGTCGGAAAAGCTCAAGACGCGTCGCTTTCATGCCGATACAAACAGCAACGTCTGATAAGCTGACGCCAAATGACTGGCGCCTGAGGCCAGCATCCTATAAAAAGCCCATGCGTCGCATCGAACAGGATTTCGTGATGGTTGCTCCAGCCCTGCCCGCCAAGATCAAGAACATCGACAAACTGCTGGCCCACTGCCAGCGACGCCGCTACAACGCCAAGAGCAACATCATCTGCGCAGGCGACCGGGCAGAGACACTGTCGTTCATCATCAAGGGCTCGGTGACCATCCTGATCGAAGATGACGATGGCCATGAAATGATCATCGCCTACCTCAACAGCGGCGATTTCTTCGGCGAGCTGGGCCTGTTCGAGTCCGCAGGCCAGGCGCAACAGCGCAGCGCCTGGGTTCGCGCCAAGACCGAATGTGAAGTGGCCGAGATCAGCTACGACAAGTTCCGCGACCTGGCCCGCCACGACCCGGACATCCTCTACGCCCTCGGCAGCCAGATGGCCCAGCGCCTGCGCAACACCACGCGCAAGGTCGGCGACCTGGCCTTCTTCGATGTCACCGGGCGTGTCGCCCGTTGCCTGCTGGACCTGTGCAAGCAACCCGACGCCATGACCCACCCGGACGGCATGCAGATCAAGATCACCCGTCAGGAGATCGGGCGTATCGTCGGTTGCTCACGGGAGATGGTCGGCCGCGTCCTCAAGGACCTCGAAGAACGCAGCCTGGTGCAGGTCAAGGGCAAGACCATGGTGGTCCACGGCACCCGCTAGTCGCGCGGGATCGACGCGATCACCTCGGCATAGGCCTGGCTGAGGCGCTCGAACCAGGGCGCCTGCGGCACCACCTCGTGCAAGGCGATATGGCTGTCGGCGCGGCAGCGTTGCTCCAGCCCGCAACATTCATTGAAGCGATTGACCGCCGCGACCATCGACTCACGTTCGTTGTCCAGCAACAGCGCACCGTGCACCAACACCACTGCCCGCTTGCCGCCCAGGCCCTGGCGCCAGCGCTGGGCGGTGCCGACCAGCTTGCGGCCATTGAGGTTGACGTTGTAGCGCCCATCACAGAACGCACCATCGATTTCCCCGACCGACGCCACGCCGCCCCACTCGCGCAGCACGTCGCACAATGGCAGGCACAAACGCTCATAGGCGTTTTCGATGCGACCATGATCACCCTCGCTGCGCGGCGCCACATAGACCAGCGCCACATTCACCGTGGTATGGGACTGCGGCACCGGCTCACCGCCGGTTTCACGCAGCAGCACCGGCCACCCTGCAATCGCCAGCTCCGCACAGGCAGCTTCGAAGTTGTCCAGGCGGCTCATGCGTCGTGGCATCACCAAGGCATGGTCGGTGGGGCGCCAGAACAATACGCCAGAATCGCGTTCGCCGCGGCAGACGGCGGCCAACAGGTCCTGCTCGGCGTGCAGGCCTTGCTCAACGGTCAGTGCCAAGGGTTGGTCGCTCATCAACTTTACCTTTGATAGTTTTTTCGCCGGGCCCAATCGCGGGGCAAGCCCGCTCCCACGGAGTTCCCGCTGACCAGACGAGCAATAGCTCTTGTAGGAGCGGGCTTGTCCCGCGATCGGGCCATGACAATCACATAAAAAAGCCGGCAAACGCCGGCTTTCGATTCGATCAGTCCAACGCCTGACCCACGGTCTTCACCGCCCGCTCGGGGAAGAACAAACGCTGCAACTCCAGCCCCGGCTGCTCGGCGCGCATGAATGCCTCACCCACCAGGAACGAGTACACCTCGTTGATCTCCATCAGCTCCACGTCAGCGCGATTGAGGATGCCGCTCTCGGTGATGGCCAGCCGGTCACGCGGGATACGTGGCAACAGGTCGAGGGTGGTTTCCAGGCTGACCTCGAAGGTGTGCAGGTTACGGTTGTTCACCCCTACCAGTGGTGTATCGAGGGTGTTCAGGGCGCGCTCCAGCTCGTCACCGTCATGCACTTCCACCAGCACGTCGAGCCCGACGTCCTTGGCGGTGGCCGCCAGTTCAGCCATGCGCACGTCATCCAGCGCGGCGACGATGAGCAACACGCAGTCGGCGCCCAGGGCGCGGGCTTCCACGACCTGGTACGGGTCGATCAGGAAATCCTTGCGAATCACCGGCAGCGCGCAGGCGGCGCGGGCCTGTTGCAGGTAGGCATCGCCGCCCTGGAAGTAGTCCACATCGGTCAGCACCGACAGGCAGGTCGCCCCACCTTTCTCGTAGCTGACCGCGATGTCGGCGGGCACGAAATGTTCGCGGATCACCCCCTTGCTGGGCGAAGCCTTCTTGATTTCGGCGATCACCGCCGGCTGCTTGCGCTTGGCCTGTTCGATCAACGCCTGGGCAAAGCCACGCGGCGCATCGGCTGCCTTGGCCAGGCGCTCGACCTCGGCCAGGCTGACCCGGGCACTGCGCTCGGCCACTTCCTCGACCTTGCGGGCAAGGATCTTCTCCAGCACCGTCGGCACGCTCATGCTTCGTTCTCCTGCTTGAATACGGCGGTAAAGGCACCCAGCTCCTGCAGCTTCTCCCAGGCAAGGCCAGTGTGCAGCACGTCATGGGCCAGCTCGACGCCGCCCTTGAGGGTCATCGCATGATCGGCGGCATACAGGGCCGCACCGGCATTGAGCACGATCATTTCGGCAGCCTTCTGGCCGTTCTCGGTCTTGCGCCGGCCAAGCGCATCGCGGATCAGCTCCAGCGAAGCCTGCGGCCCCTCGACCGCCAGGCCATGCAGGCTCTGGCTCTTCATGCCAAGGTCTTCGGGCTCGACCCAGTATTCGGTGATCTGGTCATTCTTCAGTTCGGCCACGAAGGTCGGCGCGGCGAGGCTGAACTCGTCCAGGCCGTCCTTGGAATGCACCACCAGCACATGCTTGCTGCCCAGGCGCTGCAACACTTCGGCCAAGGGGCGGCACAAGGCCTGGGTGAACACTCCGACCACCTGGTGCTTCACACCGGCCGGATTCGTAAGCGGGCCAAGCATGTTGAACAGCGTGCGCAGCCCCAGGTCACGGCGTGGGCCAGCGGCGTACTTCATGGCACTGTGGTGGGTCTGGGCGAACATGAAGCCGATCCCCAGGCTGTCGATGCAGCGGGCGACCTGGACCGGGGTCAGGTTCAAATAGATACCAGCAGCCTCCAGCAGGTCAGCACTGCCGCTCTTGCCGGAAACCGCGCGGTTACCATGCTTGGCCACGGTGCAACCGGCCGCCGCCAGGACGAAGGACGACGCGGTGGACACGTTGAAAATATTGGCACCGTCGCCGCCGGTACCGACGATGTCGACGACACCGTCCAGGGTCTTGAGCTCGACCTTGTCGGCCAGCTCACGCATCACCGACACGGCGCCGACGATCTCGTCGATGCTCTCGCTCTTCATGCGCATGCCCATCAGGAAGGCACCGATCTGTGCCTCGCTGCACTGGCCGGTCATGATCTGGCGCATGACGTCGCGCATTTCCTCGGTGGTGAGGTCCAGGTGGCCGACGATACGGCCCAGCGCGCTCTTGATATCCATGTTCGATCCTTAGCGGCGGCCGCCGGTCTGCTTGAGGAAGTTGGCGAACAGTTCGTGCCCCTGCTCGGTGAGGATCGATTCGGGGTGGAACTGCACCCCTTCGATGTTCAGCGTCTTGTGGCGCAGGCCCATGATCTCGTCGACCGAGCCATCGGCGTGGGCGGTCCAGGCCGTCACTTCCAGGCAGTCGGGCAAGGTTTCACGCTTGACCACCAGGGAATGGTAGCGGGTCACGGTGAGCGGGTTGTTGAGCCCGGCGAACACACCCAGGTCGCGATGGTGGACCGGGCTGGTCTTGCCGTGCATCACCTGGCGGGCACGTACCACGTCACCGCCGAAGGCCTGGCCGATGGACTGGTGCCCAAGACACACGCCGAGGATCGGCAGCTTGCCGGCAAAATGCAGGATGGCCTCGATGGAGACGCCCGCCTCGCTCGGTGTGCAGGGCCCGGGAGAAACCACGATGCGCTCGGGGTTGAGGGCTTCGATCTGGTCGATGGTCATTTCATCGTTGCGAATGACCTTGACCTCGGCACCCAGCTCGCCCAGGTATTGAACGACGTTGTAGGTGAAGGAGTCGTAATTGTCGATCATCAGTAACATCGGGTTGAACCTCTTGAATCTACTGACTTTGAATTCGAACCTTCCAGCGCCGGACGCAAAGGCGGGCTATCGCGCGAGGTGCGCTCGGTGAAACAGCTGGGAGGCAAACGGGGACGGGCCGGGCTGGCCGGCAGGAGATAAAGTCAGGCGCGCCAACGCCAACGGGCGTGGGCCTTGATAACGCGCATCAAGAGTTTGCTGACGATCAACACAGGATTAGGTCTCGCTCATACGTCACGGCACAGTAGCCTACCGGGACGGCGGGTGCAATATGCCCGTAAACACGGCGAAACGAATCCACTCGGGAAGAATGACCACAGGTTTGCTAAGGTCAATCGGCTTGTCCTGATAAAAACAATGAAAAGGATCTTTCTCCATGCAAAAACCACCCTTTCTTCGCTCCTTGCTGGGCCTGCTGGCCCTTTCCTGCAGCCATGCCATGGCAGCGCCGTCGCCCTACTCCTCGATGATCGTGTTCGGCGACAGCCTCAGCGATGCCGGGCAGTTCGGCCTGCGCTTCACCAACCGCAACGCCGATGGCAGCTATGCGCCGGTCACGCCGATGATCCTCGGCAGCCGGCTGGGGGTCGCGCCCGAGGAGCTGAACCCCTCCACCTCCATTGGCACCCGGCCCGATGGCAACAACTGGGCCGTCGGCGGCTACACCACCCAACAGATACTCGATTCGATCCTCGAGACCTCGCGCACCGTCATTCCGCCCGGCCGCCCTGGGGCGGGCACGGTATTGCGCGAGCGCGACGGCTACCTGGCCAATGGCAAGCTCGCCGACCCCAACGCCTTGTACTACCTGACCGGTGGCGGCAATGACTTCCTCCAAGGCCTGGTCAATACCCCGGCAGACGCCGCAGCTGCAGGCGGGCGCCTGGCGGCCAGCGCCCAGGCACTGCAACAGGGTGGAGCACGTTACATCATGGTCTGGCTGTTGCCAGACCTGGGCCAGACACCCAACTACAGCGGCACGCCACTGGAAGGCCCGCTGTCGCAATTGTCCGGCGTATTCAACCAGTCATTGCTGAACCAGCTCGGGCAGATCGATGCCCAGATCATCCCGCTGAACATCCCGATGCTGCTCCAGGAAGCCCTGGCGAGCCCCGCCGAGTTCGGCCTGGCGACCGACCAGAACCTGGTCGGCACCTGCTACAGCGGCGAAGGCTGCGTGGGCAACCCGGTGTATGGCGCCAACGGCACCGCGCCGGACCCGACCAAGCTGCTGTTCAACGACTCGGTCCACCCGACCATCGCCGGCCAGCAACTGATCGCCGACTATGGCTATTCGATCCTGGCCGCCCCCTGGGAACTGACGCTGCTGCCAGAAATGGCCCACGGCAATCTCCGTACCCACCAGGACGAATTGCGCAATCAATGGCAGGCCCCTTGGCAGGCGGTTGGCCAATGGCAACCGTTCGTCGCCACGGGCGCCCAGGATTTGGACTTCGACGGCCAGCGCAGCGGCGCCAGCGGTGATGGCCGCGGCTACAACCTGACCCTGGGCGGCAGCTACCGGCTCGACGACGCCTGGCGCATCGGCCTGGCCGCAGGCGTGAACCGGCAAAAACTCGAAGCCGGCGAGCACGACTCGGACTACAAGCTCGACAGCTACCTCGCCACGGTATTCGCCCAGTATCGCCAAGGCCGGTGGTGGGGGGACGCGGCGTTGACCGCCGGGCACCTGGACTACCACGACCTCAAGCGCACCTTCGCGCTCGGCGCCGGCGAGCGCAGCGAGAAAGGCGACACCGATGGCGAAGCCTGGGCGGTCACGGGCCGGCTGGGGTACAACCTGGCGGCCGAGCAAAGCGTCTGGCAATTGTCGCCCTTCGTCAGCGCTGACTACGCGCGGGTCAAGGTCGATGGCTACGAGGAGAAAAGCGGACGCTCCACGGCCCTGGCATTCGATGACCAGGAGCGGACGTCGCGACGCCTGGGGCTTGGCCTGCAAGGCGGCTATCAGTTCACGCCGGGTACCCGGCTGTTCGCCGAAGTCGCTCGTGAGCATGAGTTCGAAGACGATCGCCAAGACCTGACCATGCACCTGACCAGCCTGCCGGCCCACGACTTCACGCTTACAGGCTATACGCCGGACAGTAACCTGACGCGGGTCAGCCTGGGGCTTACCCATGAGCTGGTGGCGGGGGTGCATGTGCGCGGGAACTACAACTGGCGCAAGAGTGATGACGTGACCCAGCAAGGCGTGAGCCTGGCATTGAGCCTGGACTTTTGAACGCAGGGGCCGCAGTGCGGCCCATCGCGGGGCAAGCCCGCTCCTACAAAGGCCGCCGCTGACGCTGTAGGTGCGGGCTTGTCCCGCGATGGGCTGCCAGGCAGCCCCAAAAAGAAACGGCGCCCTTCCGGCGCCGTTCAATCATGCAAGGTCCATCAGGCTTGTGGCGTCTGCTCCGCCAGGGCCACCGCGCGGAACATCGCCCGGCGCTTGTTGATGGTTTCTTCCCACTCCAACGCTGGCACCGAGTCGGCCACGATGCCACCACCGGCCTGCACATGCAGCTCGCCGTCCTTGATCACCGCAGTGCGGATGGCGATGGCGGTATCCATGTTGCCATTCCAGGCAAAATAGCCCACCGCGCCTCCGTAGACGCCACGCTTGACCGGCTCCAGCTCGTCGATGATCTCCATCGCGCGGATCTTCGGCGCCCCCGACAAGGTCCCGGCCGGCAGAATCGCACGCAGCGCATCCATCGCGGTCAGCCCTTCGCGCAGTTGGCCGGTGACGTTGGAAACGATGTGCATGACGTTGGAGTAGCGCTCGATAACCATCTTCTCGGTCAGGCGCACGCTGCCAGTGGACGACACCCGCCCCACATCGTTGCGCCCCAGGTCGATGAGCATCAGGTGCTCGGCAATTTCCTTGTCGTCGGACAACAGATCATCTTCCAGCGCCCGGTCGGCTTCCTCGGTCGCGCCACGCGGGCGGGTACCGGCGATCGGCCGCACGGTGACCAGGTTGTCCTCGACCCGTACCAGCACCTCGGGGGAGCTGCCGACCACATGGAAGTCGCCGAAGTTGAAGAAGTACATGTACGGCGTCGGGTTGAAGCAACGCAAGGCACGGTACAGGTCGATCGGCGCGGCCTTGAAGTCGATGGACATACGCTGGGACGGCACCACCTGCATGCAGTCGCCGGCCAGGATGTATTCCTTGATGCGCCCCACCGCATTCTCGTAGTCCTCGCGGGTATAGCTGGAGCGAAACGCCGGCTCCGCGGCGAGCGGGCCGCTCAGGTCCAGGCCGCGGCGCGGGGTGATCGGCTCGCGCAGCTTGGCCAGCAGGCCCTGCAAGCGGGCCTGACCCTGTTCGTAGGCCTGCTCCTGGGCCGGGTCGACCAGCACGATGGCGTGCATCTTGCCGGCCAGGTTGTCGAACACCACCACAGCGTCGGAGACCATCAGCAGGATATCCGGCACACCCAGCGGGTCCGGGTTCGGGCACGCCCCCAGGCGCTTTTCCACATAGCGCACGCAGTCATAGCCGAAGTAACCGACCAGGCCGCCGTTGAAACGCGGCAGGCCCGGAATGTCGGCCACCTTGTAGCGGTCCTTGAAGGCCTCGACGAAGGCCAGAGGGTCTTCCACCTCGTGGCTTTCCACCTGCTCGCCATCCTGCAGGATGCTCGCCTGGTAGCCATGCACCCGCAGCACAGTGCGCGACGGCAGGCCGATCATCGAGTAACGGCCCCACTTCTCGCCGCCCTGCACAGACTCGAGCAGGTAGGAATTGGGTTGGTCGGCCAGCTTCAGGTAGATCGACAGCGGCGTGTCGAAGTCGGCCAGGGTTTCACAGGCCAGGGGAATGCGGTTATAGCCGGCAGCGGCCAGGCGCAGGAATTCTTCGCGGGTCATGGGTAGCCTCGTGGCAAGCAGCAATAGGGTCGGGCAAGCGGACGGGCCGGCAGGCGCCGGCGGGCAGGAGTCAGGCGCGCCAGCGCCAACGGGCCAAGGCCTTGATGACTTTCATCCAGAATTTGCCGGTAACCGCCACGGTGGACTCTCTGTCTTGTGAGGCCTGAAGGTCCGCCAACGTTATCCCAGTGGCCGGGAGTAAGCAACCTGGCAACAGGGCACGCAGGTCGTCGATGACCAGGCTGGGCGATTCTTCATGGATCGGACGCCCATGGTTGTAGCCGTAGGTCAGCCCCACGCACTTGACCCCGGCCGCCTTGGCCGCCAGTACATCGCTGCGCGAGTCCCCCACGAACAGTGACTGCTCGGGGCGTACGCCGGCCATCTTCATGACGAACAGCAGCGCAGCCGGGTCGGGCTTTTTCTGTGGCAGGGTATCGCCGCCGATGATCCAGCGGAAATAGCGGCCGATCTTCATCTGGTCCAGCAACGGACCGACGAAGCGCTCGGGCTTGTTGGTGATCAGCGCCATCTCCACACCCTGCTTGCGCAACCAGCGCAGGGTATCGCGCACCCCAGGGTAGACCACCGTCAGGTCGTGGCTTTGGCCATAGGCTTCCATGAACAGGGCCAGGCCCTGTTCGGCCAGCTCGTCGTCGACCGCATCGTAGTCCAGCCCACCGGCCAGGGCACGCCGGACCAGGACCTGGGCGCCGTTGCCGACCCAGTGGCGCACGGCCTCCAGGCCCGCGGGCGGGCGCCCCAACTGGAGCAGCATACGATCCACGGCGGCAGCCAGGTCAGGGACCGAATCGATCAGGGTGCCATCCAGATCGAACATCACCAACCTGGGCAGCGCTCCCGGGAACAGCTGCTCGAAGCCGCTCATGGGCGAGCCTGGGCCAGCTCGGCGCGCATCTTGGCGATGACTTCCTGGTAGTCCGGCGCATTGAAGATCGCCGAACCGGCCACGAAAGTATCGGCACCGGCGGCAGCGATCTCACGAATGTTGTTGACGTTGACGCCGCCATCGATCTCCAGGCGGATATCGCGGCCGCTGGCGTCGATCAGTGCGCGGGCTTCGCGCAGCTTGTCGAGGGTGCCGGGGATGAACTTCTGCCCGCCGAACCCTGGGTTGACGCTCATCAGCAGGACCATGTCGACCTTGTCCATCACGTATTTCAGCGCATCCAGGCTGGTAGCCGGGTTGAACACCAGGCCGGCCTTGCAGCCACCGTCGCGGATCAGTTGCAAGGAGCGGTCGATGTGCTGGGAGGCTTCCGGGTGGAAGGTGATGTAGGTGGCGCCAGCCTCGATGAAGTCACCGATGATGCGATCGACCGGGCTGACCATCAGGTGCACGTCGATCGGTGCGGTCACGCCGTACTTGCGCAGGGCGCTGCAGACCATCGGGCCGATGGTCAGGTTGGGTACGTAGTGGTTGTCCATCACATCGAAGTGGACGATGTCGGCCCCGGCGGCCAGTACCTTGTCGACGTCCTCGCCCAGGCGGGCGAAATCGGCGGAGAGGATGGAGGGGGCAATAGCGTAGGGCTGCATGGCGCACCTGTTGGCAGAAATCACGGTGGCGCGCATTGTAACTCAGGGAGGCGGATCAGGGCTGATTGGTATCAATTCGATCGCTCGCCAGCACCGAACCTGTAGGAGCGGGCTTGTCCCGCGATTGCGATGTTGGCTTCACTGCCGCAATCGCGGGGCAAGCCCGCTCCCACAAGTTCGGTGTCGATACCCACGATCAGGCGGGCTGCTGGGTCCGCAACTTCTCGCTACGCCCGCGCAACCATTCCAGGGTCAGCAGCAGGATCACCGAGAATGCGATCAGCAAGGTCGCCGCTGCAGCGATGGTCGGGCTCAGGTTCTCGCGGATGCCGCTGAACATCTGCCGTGGCAGGGTCGCCTGCTCGGGGCCGGCGAGGAACAGCGTCACCACCACTTCGTCGAACGAAGTGGCGAAGGCGAACAGCGCCCCCGAGATCACCCCCGGGGCGATCAGCGGCAAGGTCACCCGACGGAAGGTCAGCAGCGGCGAGGCGCCTAGGCTGGCCGCCGCCCGCACCAGGTTGTAGTTGAAGCCCTGCAAGGTCGCCGACACGGTGATGATGACGAACGGCACGCCCAGCACTGCATGCACCAGGATCAACGAAATGAAGCTGTTGCCCATGCCCAGCGGGGCAAAGAACAGGTAGCTGGCCACGCCGATGATCACCACCGGCACCACCATGGGCGAAATCACCAGGGCCATCACCAGCGATTTGCCCGGGAAGTCCCCGCGGGTCAGGCCGATGGCGGCCAGGGTACCGAAGATCATCGCCAGCACGGTGGCGGCCGGCGCGACGATGATGCTGTTCTTCAACGCCCGCATCCATTCGGCCGAGGCGAAGAAGTCCTGGTACCACTGCAGCGAAAAGCCCTGCAGCGGATACACCAGGAAGCTGCCGCTGTTGAAGGACAGCGGCACGATCACCAGCACCGGGAGCACCAGGAACAACAGGATCAGGCCACAGAGGATGCGCAGGCTGTAGAACCAGACCCGCTCCACGGGCGACATGTAAGGGCTCAGCATGACAAGGGCTCCTCAGCTCAGGCGCAGGCGGCTGGCACCGACCAGCCAGCTATAGATCAGGTACAGCAGCACGGTCGCCAGCAGCAACAGCCCACCCAGCGCGGTGGCCATGCCCCAGTTGATGCTGGTGTTGGTATAGAAGGCGACGAAGTAGCTGACCATCTGGTCGTTCGGGCTGCCCAGCAATGCCGGGGTGATGTAGTAGCCGATGGCCAGGATGAACACCAGCAGGCAACCGGCACCGACACCGGCGTAGGTCTGCGGGAAGTACACCCGCCAGAAGCTGGCGAACGGATGGCAACCCAGGGAAATCGCTGCACGCATGTAGCTGGGCGAAATCCCCTTCATCACGCTGTACAGCGGCAGGATCATGAAGGGCAGCAGGATATGGACCATCGAGATGTAGACGCCGGTCCGGTTGAACACCAGCTCCAGCGGCTCATCGATGATGCCCATGGCCATCAGTGCGCTGTTGATCAGGCCGCCCGACTGCAGCAGCACGATCCAGGCCGCTACCCTTACCAGGATGGACGTCCAGAACGGCAGCAACACCAGGATCATCAGCAGGTTGCTCTGCCGGGTCGGCAGGTTGGCCAGCAAGTAGGCCAATGGGTAGGCCAGCACCAGGCAGATCGCGGTGATCACCACGCCCATCCACAGGGTACGGGTGAAGATGTCCAGGTAGATGGCCTGGTCAGGGGTCGCCTTGGCCACCTCGCCCAGGTCATCGATGCGGTGATCCAGTGCCGCCAGCAGGTAGAACGGCGTGACCGTGCTGGTGTTGCGGCGGATCGCCTGCCAGTAGGCCGGGTCGCCCCAACGCTCGTCGAGCGCCTGCAGGGCGTCCTTGTAGGAGGCGGGCTCGGCCTTGAACGGCAAGGCCCGGGCAGTCTTGGCCAGCAGGCTGCGGTAGCCAGCCAGCTCCATGTTCAGGCGTTTGGAAAGATCGCCCAGGGTCTGCTTCTTGCGCGACTCGGCCAGGTCCTCGCTGAGCACCTTGTACACGTCCTCGCCCGGCAGGCCCTTGCCATCCCACTGGGCGATGGCCTCGACGGTACGCGGCAGGCCGTTCACCACCTCTGGGTTGCCGACGCTCTTGTACAACAGCGCAGCGATCGGCACCAAGAACACCAGCAAGAGGAACAGCGCCAGCGGCGCGATCAACGCCTGCGCCTTCCAGCGATTGACGCGCTCGGCATGCTTGAGGCGCTGCTTGAGGCTTTTACCTGCGCCTTCGTTCAGGGGCACTGCAATGGCCATGGCGAACTCCGAAAATCTGGGGAACGATGAGCGCCGGCGCGATGGCCGGCGCTCCGTCAACGCGGCTTACTTCTTCGCCGCCCAGGCGTTGAAGCGTTGCTCCAACTGCTCGCTGTTGTCGGCCCAGAAGGCCACGTCGATCTGCACCTGGTTGGCGATGTTCTCAGGCGTGGTCGGCATGTCCTTCTTCACCGCGTCCGCCAGCAGACTGACCGCCTTGGCGTTGGCCGGGCCGTAGGCAATGTTCTCGGAGTAGGTCTTCTGCTGCTCGGGCTGCACGCTGAAGGCGATGAATTTCTTCGCCTCTTCGACATCCTTCGCGCCTTTCGGGATGGCCCAGGCGTCGAAGTCGTAGATACCGCCGTTCCACACCACCTTGAGGTTGCTTTCCTTCTGCACCGCCGCGATCCGGCCGTTGTAGGCCGAACTCATGACCACGTCACCCGAGGCCAGGTATTGGGGCGGCTGGGCACCGGCTTCCCACCACTGGATGCTCGGCTTGATCTGGTCGAGTTTCTTGAAGGCGCGGTCCTGGCCCTCTTTGGTGGCCAGGACCTTGTACACGTCCTTCGGTGCCACACCGTCGGCCATCAGGGCGAATTCGAGGGTGTACTTGGCGCCCTTGCGCAGGCCGCGCTTGCCCGGGAACTGCTTGGTGTCCCAGAAATCGGCCCAGCTGGTCGGGGCGGTCTTGAGCTTGTCGGCGTTGTAGGCCAGCACGGTGGACCAGACGAAGAAGCCTACACCGCAGGGCTGGATGGCGCCCGGCACGTAATCGGCCTCGTCGCCGAACAGCGCCGGGTCGAGTTCTTCGAACATGCCCTCGTCGCAACCGCGGGCCAGCTCCGGCGACTCCACTTCCACCAGGTTCCAGGACACACTGTTGGTGTCGACCATGGCCTTGACCTTGGCCATTTCGCCGTTGTACTCGCCAGCGACGATCTTGCCCTTGCCCGCCTTCTCCCATGGCTCGTAGAACGCCTTGACCTGGGCGGCCTTGTTCGCGCCGCCGAAGGACACCACGGTCAGGTCCGCGGCCAGGGCTTGTCCGGCGACGAACAGGCCGAGGGCCAGGGCGGTCAGTTTCAACTGCTTGTGCATTATTGTTCTCTCCACAGTTCAGGGTTGGTGAAGCAAACCTTCAATGGGCTTCGGCAATCGGATCGAGCGCGCGGGCGTGCTCCACCTCCCAGCCAAGCGGTACCACGTCGCCCACGGCCAGGGCCGGGTCGAGTTCGGCGATCGGCTGCTTCACGAAGAAGTCGCCCTTGCCGCACACCTCCAGGCGCACCCGCACGTGGTCGCCCAGGTAGATGAACTCGGCGACTCGCCCGGAGAAGCGATTGACGCAGCGTTCGCTGTGGCCATTGAGGCGCACGCGCTCGGGGCGGATCGACAAGGTCACCGGCTCACCGGCCTGGCCGACATTCACCGCCAGGGCCTCGACCCGCTCCCCACGGGGCAGCTGGACCTGGCAGCGATCACCGTCGCGCATCAGCAAGGTGCCGTTCAAACGGTTGTTCTCGCCGATGAAGTTGGCGACGAAGGTGTTGCGTGGTTCTTCGTAGAGGGTGCGCGGGTCGGCGATCTGCTGGATCTCGCCCTGGTGGAACACCGCCACCCGGTCGGACATGGTCAGCGCCTCGCCCTGGTCGTGGGTCACGTACACCACGGTCACGCCCAGGCGCTGGTGGATGTGCTTGATCTCCATCTGCATGTGTTCGCGCAGTTGCTTGTCGAGGGCGCCGAGCGGCTCGTCCATCAACACCAGCTGGGGCTCGAACACCAGGGCACGGGCCAGGGCCACACGCTGCTGCTGGCCACCGGAAAGCTGGCCTGGGTAGCGCTTGGCGAACGCGTCGAGCTGGACCATGGCCAGCACCCGCTTGACCCGCTCGCTGATGTCGGTCTTGCTGAGGTTGCGCACGCTCAGGGGGAAGGCCAGGTTCTCCGCCACGGTCATGTGCGGGAACAGCGCGTAGTTCTGGAACACCATGCCGATGTCGCGCTTGTGCGGCGGCACGTTGTTGATCGAACGCCCGGCCAGCTGGATCTCACCGGCGGTGGGGGTCTCGAAACCGGCGAGCATCATCAGGCTGGTGGTCTTGCCCGAGCCGGACGGGCCGAGCAAGGTGAGGAACTCGCCCTTGCGGATGTCCAGGTTGAGGTCCTTGACGATCAGCGATTCGCCATCGTAGCTCTTCTGTACACCGCGGAAGCTGACCAGTGTCTCGCCAGCGTTCGAATTCGCCTCGCTCATGCCTGCACCTTCTTGTTGGAATGACTGCGTAGGCAAAGCGTAGAGCAGGTGCAAGGCTCCGGAAATCGGGGGTGCTGAGAAAATGCCATCATCCGAATGGAAGATTTGTTGTAGGGATCGCCCTACACGCATGACGCATTCGGATAAAGACATTTCGGCCCCGAACGGCCCGCGCCACGCATAACGGTCTGATGTCGGCGGGCTCTTTGTAGGAGCGGGCTTGCCCCGCGATCAAGGGCGAAGCCCTTGCCAGCCGATGGTGATATCGGGCCAGGCCCAATCGCGGGACAAGCCCGCTCACCCAGGGGCTGGTCTCTACGCAGGGCTGGATGATTTCCCACAGGAAACTGCGCTGCCCTGGGCAGAGATGTCGTAATCAGACCAACTTGTGCTCCATGGCGTACTTCACCAACTCCGCCAGCGAATTGACCTTGAGCTTCTGCATCAGCCGCGCCTTGTGGGTACTGATGGTCTTGCTCGACAGCGCCAGCTGCTGGGCGATGTCATTGACATTGGCGCCCTGGGCCAGGCGCTCGAACACCGAGAACTCGCGCTCCGACAACAGCGTGTGCAGCGGCCGGGTCTCGGTCAGGCCAACCTCGAAGAC
Source organism: Pseudomonas sp. p1(2021b) (assembly GCF_020151015.1). NCBI lineage: Bacteria > Pseudomonadati > Pseudomonadota > Gammaproteobacteria > Pseudomonadales > Pseudomonadaceae > Pseudomonas > Pseudomonas sp. p1(2021b). The sequence continues at coordinate 416,729 of NZ_CP083746.1, read as the reverse complement.
CATGCGATCGGCCAGGGCCGGGTCGATATAGCGCCCACCGCTGGCCACCCGGCGGATGGCGGTCAGCAACAGGGCCGGGTCGCTGTCCTTGGTGGCGTAGCCTGCGGCACCGGCCTTGAGTGCCCGGGCGGCCATCTGCGCTTCGTCGTGCATCGACAGCATCAGGATCGCCGGCGGGTTGTGCAGCGCGCGGATCCGCGGGATCGCCTCCAGGCCGTTCACCCCTGGCATGGAGATGTCCAGCAACACCACCTCACACGGCGCCTGGCGCAAGGCCTCGAGCAGCTGTTCGCCATTGCCGGCCTCACCCACTACCTGCATGTCCTTGGCCAGGCCGATCAACTGCTTGATGCCCTCGCGGACAATGGTGTGGTCTTCGGCCACTAACACACGTATCACGATCGCTCTCCCCTACCCCAACGCAATGGTCACACTCAGGCTACAACCTTCACCCGGCTCGCTGTCCAGCTCCATGCTGCCCCCGAGCATCAGCACACGCTCACGCACCCCCACCAGGCCGAACGAGGTCGGCCTAGCCTGGTCACGCGCAAACCCCACGCCATCGTCGATGACGGTCATACGCAGGTGGTCCGCCTCGCAGGCCAGCTCGATCTGCACGGTATGCGCCTGGGCGTGGCGCATCACGTTGGTCAACGCTTCCTGAAGAATGCGGAACAACCCGGTGGCCTTGGCGTCGCTCAACGCCGGCAGGTGATCCGGCACCTGCACCAGGCAAGGAATCTGGGTACGCGCCTCGAAGCGTCGCGCCTGCCATTCGATGGCCGAAGCGATGCCCGCATCGAGGATCGGCGGGCGCAAGGCGCTGGCGACATCACGCACCAATTGGAACAGCTGGGCGATCAGGCGCTTCATGCTGGCCAGGCGCTCGTTCAGGCCCGGGTCCAGCTCGGCATAGGCCAGTTCGCACATCGAGACTTCGAGCTTGAGCACGGTGAGCATCTGCCCCAACTCATCGTGCACCTCCCGGGCAATGCGGGCCTTTTCTTCCTCGCGCACGCTCTCAAGGTGCGCCGAGAGTTCGCGCAACTGCTCCTGGGAACGCGCCAGTTCGAGCTCGACCCGCTTGCTCTGGGTGATATCCCAGACAATGCCGTCCCAGACCACGCGGCCATCGGCCAGCCGCCGTGTACTGGCCTTGATGTCAGCCCAGCGCTGCTCGCCCTGGCGCGTGAGGATCCGGCCCTGCCAGGACCAATCCTGGTCAGTGGCCAGGGCCAGGTCCTGGACCCGGTGATAGTCGGCGCGATCCTGCGGATGCACCAGGTTGCGCAAGCCCATGTCCGGTTGCTGGATCTGCGCAGGCGTGTAACCCACCAATGCCTCGCTGCCCTCACTGATGTAGGGGAACTCCAGGTCACCCTCGGCCGGGTCACGCTCCAGGCGAAATACCAGCCCTGGCACGTTGCCGGCAATCCCCTTGAGCCGCGCGTCGCTCTCGCGCAAGGCCGCCAGGGCGCGGCGGCGCTCGGTGACATCGGTGAGGAACACCACTAGGTATTCGGCGTCGCGAAAGCGCAGGAAGCTCAGCGACAGCTCCACCGGCAGCAGGCTGCCGTCGCTGTGCAGGCACTGGGTCTCGAACTGCTCGGCACTGCCATCACCGCTACGGACCCGCTTCCACAGCTCCAGCCAGCGGTCCATGTGCAGGTTCGGTTCGAAATCGATCAGCGGGCGGTCGAGCAATTCACCCTCGCCACGACCGAGCATGCGTTCGGCCGCATGATTGGCGTAACGCACATGGCTATCCCAGTTGACCCAGAGGATGCCGACCGTGCTCTGGTCGATCGAGAACTGGCTAAGGCGCAGCGCTTCCTCCCGGGCCTGGCGTTCGACCAGGTTCTCCCGTGCGGTCAGCAGGTTACGCTCCAGCTGGTGCTGCTGCCGGCGCTGCCACAGCAGCGTGGCCAGGGCGCAGATCAGCAACAGGCCGAACAGCAGCGCAAGGTTGCGCCAGAAACCCGCGGTATCGCCCAGGCGTGGGTACTTCGGTTGCAGCCAGCGCTGGTGCAATTGCTCCAGCGCCTTGGCGGGAATGGCCTGCAGGCCTTGCTCCAGGATGTTGGCCAGCATCGGCCAGTCGCGTCGCGAGCCGATGCGCAGCAATTGCGGCAAGCCGATATCGCCAACCACGGCCAGGTCGCCGAACTCGCTCTCCCGGGACAAGCCACTGAGCCTTGCCTCGTCCAGCACCGCATAGCTGGCCTGGCCGCCCAGCACCAGTTGCAGGGCCTGGCGCTCGCTGGGCACACCCTGCAGGTTCAGGTTGCCGTAGTTGGCTCGCAGGTAGTCGGCCAAGGCACTGGGCATGCGCACCGCGACCCGGTCGTTGGCGCCGAGCTTTTCCAGCTCGACCGCCATCGCCCCGGTGCGCAGCCCGACCACCAACTGGGGCACGCGCATATAGGGGTCGCTGAACGACCACAGACGCAGGCTGGCCGGGGTTTGCGTAAGGCCCGGGGCGAAATCGACTTCGCCGGCGCGCAGGGCCTGCTCCAGAGCGGCCTGGTCGGGGAAGTTGCGCCAGGTGAGGTCCAGCTCCAAGGCGCGCGCAAGCTGGGTCACCAATTCCACGTTGGCGCCATAGAGCTGCTGCAGGCGCCGATCGAACTGGGCGTAGGGCGCTTGCAGCACCAGGCCAACCCGCAGGCTGCGATGGCTGTCCAGCCATTGCTGCTGGGCCGGTTCGAGCACCACCGAAGGCGTAGGCTCGGGCCGGGCCAAAGCGATCAAGGGCAGCAACATCCAGCCGATAACCAACAGGCGACGCACTCGCTTCATCTATACGCTCGTCTTGGCAAGGGCGGCCATCATGCATGGCCGTCACGGACAAATACTATTAGGCTGCCGGTATCACTCTGGCCTTGGGTAGATCCATGTTCACACTTTATCGCACGACGCTGGCAGTGTTCTGCCTGGCTTCGCTCTTGCCGCTCGGCACACAGGCCGCCGACGCGCCAGCAACCCAACCTGCCGAGGAATCGGCCACCACCCCTGCACCCCGCCCGCCCCTGGCAGAACGCAGCCAGGAAGACGCCCAGGCGCTCGAACGCACGGTGCCCAAGGCTGAACAGCAAAACTTGCAGGCCGGCGCCGACAGCTTCCTGGCCCTGTGGAAACCGGCCAACGACAGCGACCCCAAGGGCGCCGTGATCATCGTTCCGGGGGCCGGCGAGAATGCCGACTGGCCCAATGCGGTCGGCCCGCTGCGCCGCAAGTTTCCCGATGTCGGCTGGCACAGCCTGAGCGTGAGTCTTCCGGACCTGGTCTCCGACAGCCCGCAGCCACGGCTCGACAATACGCCACAGGCCCAGCCTGACAAAGACAAAGGCGAGGCGGCTCCGGCCAAGGACACCCCGGAAGATGCCAACGCCAACGTCGCCCAGGCCACCGCGCCCGATGCCGACACGGCCGAAAGTACCGACGCCAAGGACGCCAGCGAACAAAACGACCAGGCCGATGCCGAACGCATCTTCGCCCGCCTCGATGCCGCCGTGGCCTATGCCCAGCAGCATGAGGCGCGCAGCATCGTGCTGATCGGCCATGGCAGCGGCGCCTATTGGGCGGCACGCTACCTGAGCGAGCAGCAACCGCCGCAGGTGCAGAAACTGGTGATGGTCGCGGCGCAGACGCCGGCAAGGGTCGAGCACGACCTCGAAAGCCTGACGCCGACGCTCAAGATGCCCACTGCCGACATCTACTACAGCACCCTGCCGCGCGACCGACGCGCTGCCGAGCTGCGTCTGCAAGCGAGCAAGCGGCAGAAGGACGCCCCCTACCGGCAGTTGTCGCTGATCGCCACGCCGGGCAATGCAGCGGCCACACAGGAGCAGCTGTTCCGAAGGGTACGCGGGTGGTTGATGCCGCAGGAATAAAGTACGCCTAGAGCCCCTGCCGTTTGCGAACCATGGCGTACGCCTGGTGCAGCTCGCGCGTGCGCTCGGTCGCTTCACGCACCCGCGCCTCGCTGGCACCGCTGCCGGCCAACTTGTCCGGGTGGTGCTTGCTGACCAAACGCCGATACGCTTGCTTCACCTGGTCGATGTCGGTGTCCGCCTCGATGCCGAGCAGACGCAATGCCGCCGAATACGTCATCACCCCGCGTTCCGGAAGCGCTTTTCGCGGCTCGTATTCCAGCGCCAGGCCAAGGACCTGGGTCCGGGTCAGCCCCAGCTCGCGGCCCCACTCCAACAGCAGCTCGCGCTCACGGGTGCCGGCCTTGCCGTCCGCCCAGGCCATCCGGCAGCAGGCGCGCAAGGTGCCTTCGGCCGCATGGGGTTGCAACCTGATCCGTTGCAGGTAACGCCCCAACCGATCCTTGCCCGACTTGCCGCGGTTGAACGCGGCGATCGCCCGCAGCCTCGCGGGTTCGGTCATGGCCAACCGGGTCATTTCCTGCCGGGCCTGCTGGATATGCCCCTCGACGACCCGGCCATCGCTTTTCGCCAGGCGCCCGAGCAACACAAACAACAGCTCCTCGTCCCGCAACGCCGGGCGCCCGCCCAGGCGTTCGCGCACATCGTCCCAGCTCTGCAGGCGCAGACGCCGGTCCATGGCCTGGCCAAGCAAGGCGCCAAGCAGTGCGCCGGGAATGCTGGCGATGGCGAAACCGGCGCCGGCCCCGATCACTGTGCTCGGCCACCACATCTCAGGCGCGCCCGGCGATCAGGCGCTCGACCTCGGCCAAGCGCTCGAGGGTGCCGACATCGACCCAATGGCCCGCATAGTGCTCGCCAGTGACCTGCCCCTGGCTCATGGCCTGGCGCAGCAGAGGCGCCAGCTTGAAAGCACCGGGCTGGCAACCGTCGAACAGGGCGGGATCGAGTACCGAGATGCCGCTGAAGGTCAGGGTCCCGGGCGCATCGTCGCCGTCCACGACCTGCTCGCCGGCCAGGCGGAAATCGCCCCGCCCGTGATGGCCTGGGTTGTCCACCAGCACGAGGTGGGCAAGGCCGGCCAACGGTGCGCGCAACCGGGCGAAGTCGTAGTCGGTGAAAATATCGCCATTGACCAGCAGGAACGGTGCATCCCCCAGCAACGGCAGGGCCTTGAAGATACCGCCACCGGTTTCCAGCGGCTCGCCTTCTGGCGAATAGCGGAGGCTCAGGCCAAAGCGGGCGCCATCGCCCAGATGGTCTTCGATCTGCTGGCCGAGCCAGGCATGGTTGATCACCACCTCGGTGAAGCCTGCTCGGGCCAAGGCCTGCAGGTGATACTCGATCAACGGCTGGCCAGCCGCCGGTACCAACGGCTTGGGCGTGTGCAGGGTCAGGGGGCGCATGCGTTCGCCCTTGCCCGCCGCCAGGATCATCGCCTTCATGGGCGAGCTCCGGCTTGGAGTTCGGCGATCAGCTGGCCCAGCTCGGCCAACTCGGGGCGGCGGCTGATGACCTCGTCGATGTAGGCGAAGAAGCGTGGCACGTCGGACAGATAGCGGGGCTTGCCATCACGGTGGCAGATGCGGGCGAAGATCCCGATCACCTTGAGGTGGCGCTGCACGCCCATGAGGTCGCTGGCGCGGTGGAAGGCCTCGAAATCGGACTGGACCGGGATACCGGCCGCGCGTGCTTTCTGCCAGTAGTCGCGCAGCCAGCCTTCGACACGCGCCTGGGGCCAACTGACGAAGGCGTCCTTGAACAGGCAGGTGATGTCGTAGGTCACCGGGCCGTACACGGCATCCTGGAAGTCCAGCACGCCTGGGTTCGGCTCGCTCTGCATCAGGTTGCGTGGCATGAAGTCGCGGTGCACCAGCACCTTGGGCTGGGCCAGGGCGCTGTCGATCAGCAATTGGCTCACACGCTGCCAGATCGCCTGCTGCGCCTCGGTGAAGGCCAAGCCCAGCTCCCGCCCTACGTACCACTCCGGGAACAGCTCCACTTCGCGACGCAGCAAGGCGTTGTCGTAGCTGGGCAGCGGCGCGCTCATCGGCAAGCGCTGGAACGCGAGCAAGGCTTCGATGGCATCGGCGAACAACGGATCGGCGTTGTCGGCATCGATGATTTCCAGGTAGGTCTTGTGTCCCAGGTCACCCAGCAGCAGGAAGCCACGTTCCAGGTCCTGGGCGTGGATAGTGGGGACATGCACGCCGGCGCTGGCCAGCAGATGATCGATCTCGACGAACGGGCGGCAGTTCTCCTGGGGCGGCGGTGCATCCATGATCACGAAGCTGTGGCCAGCGGCCTCCCAGCGGAAGTAGCGGCGGAAGCTCGCGTCGCTGCTGGCCGCGGTCAGGCGGCCTGCGGGCACTTCGCCCCAGGCGTTGTCATGGAAAAGGTGGGCAAGCTGTTCATCGAGCCAGGCGGTCAGTTGTTGCAGGCGTACATCGTGATCGGGCATTACAAGGGTCTCCGACGGCCCTAGCCGTCAAGCGGGTCATGCTTTATTATCCAGCATCTTTTTCAGACCATCGAGAGGCGTGCGGCCCCACACGCGGGCAGATGGCACGCAGGAAGCCCGGACTAATAAGATGGCATTGAAATCCCCCGCGTTTCGTAGAAAGTTTCCGTTGCTGGTGACTGGCGGCCTGCTGGCCCTGCAACCTCTGGCCACGTCATACGTGGTGGCAGCCGAGCAGTTCGACTGCCAAGTGTCCGCCTCCGGTGGTTGGGACTGCAAGCCCAAAACCACTGCCAGCAACCTGCCTCCGCGCCCGGTGCATGAAGGTGCTGCGCTGAGCTCCGGCGGTGACGCCCAGGTGGCCGAGACCGATGCCGACGGCGAACCCAAGCCGGTGCTGGTCACCGAGAGCAAGGGCCGTGGCCTGAAATCGCGCAGCGAAGACTACAGCCACCTGGACTGGGTGCCGCGCGACAAGCTCACCGCCGCGCAGCTGGCCGAGACCGGCCCGTACTGCAGTGGCGCGTATATCGAGCCGACACGCCCGGGCATGGACGACACCACGCCCCAGGACGAGTCGCCGACCTACCTGAACGCCAAGGTTTCCCGCTACCAGCAGGAGCAGCAGATCGCAACCCTCGCCGGTGACGTGGTCATGCGCCAGGGCAGCATGCAGGTCGAGGCCGACGAGGCCAACCTGTACCAGGCCGAGAACCGCGGCGAGCTCAAGGGCAACGTCAAGTTGCGCGACAAGGGCTCGCTGGTCGTCGGCGACCAGGCCGAGATCCAGCTGGACACCGGCGAGGCCAAGGTCGACAACGCCGAATACGTGATGCACCAATCGCGCATCCGCGGCAACGCGCTGTACGCCAAGCGTGGCGAAAACGCCATCATCCGCCTCAAGGACGGTACTTACACCACCTGTGAGCCGGGCAGCAATGCGTGGCAGCTCAAGGGCAACAACATCACCTTGAACCCGGCCACCGGCTTCGGCACCGCGACCAACGTCACCCTGCGGGTCAAGGATTTCCCGGTGTTCTATACACCGTACATCTACTTCCCGATCGACGACCGTCGCCAGTCCGGCTTCCTGCCGCCGTCGTTCAGCACCAGCAGCGACACCGGCTTCATGCTGGTCACGCCGTACTACTTCAACCTGGCGCCGAACTACGACGCCACCTTGTATCCGCGCTACATGGCCAAGCGTGGCTTGTTGATGGAAGGCGAATTCCGCTACCTGACCAAGTCCAGCGAAGGCCAGTTCGGTGCTGCGTACCTGAACGACAAGAACGACGATCGTAAAGAGCAGACCGACTACAAAGAAAAGCGCTGGATGTACAACTGGCAGCACAAGGGCGGGCTGGATTCGCGCTTGATGACCGAGGTGGACTACACCGATATCAGTGATCCGTTCTATTTCCAGGATCTGGAGACGGGGCAGATTGGGGTAGAGAGCAAGGATGTGGTCGATCAGCAAGGTGCGCTCACCTATCGGGGTGACAGCTACCGTGCGCGCTTGAACCTGCATGCCTATGAGATGGCGACCATTTCGCGCATCACCCCTTACGACAAGCTGCCGCAGATCACCTTCGACGGCATGCTGCCGTATCATCCAGGTGGCTTCGACTTCAGCTACAAGACCGAGGCCGTTCGCTTTGATCGTGACCTGAAGACCGGTCCGGTCTTCAACGAAGACGGTCAGCTAGATACGACGGCAGGTAAGGAAGGCCAACGACTGGACGAAAATATCTTCGGTCTGGCTCGTGCCAACGGCACGCGTCTGAATATTGCGCCGGCTATCAGTCTGCCAATGGAAGCTAGCTACGGCTTCCTGAAACCGACCTTGAAGTATGTCTACACCCACTACGATCTCGATCTAGACAGCAAAGGCAAGAATGACCTTGCCACAGCCAGTCCAGCCACTCGTGACCTGCAGGGCGACTTCTCCAGCACACAAAGCCGTAGCGTTCCGGTCTTCAGCGTAGATAGCGGCTTGTATTTCGATCGTAATACCCAATGGTTCGGCAAGAACTATCGCCAAACCCTGGAGCCGCGCCTGTTCTATCTCTACGTTCCGTATGAGGATCAGAAGGACATCCCGGTCTTCGACACCGGCGAATCCTACTTCAACTATGCCTCGCTGTTCCGTGATAATCGCTTCAGTGGCTCCGACCGCATCGGTGATGAGAATAAGCTGTCGCTGGGCGTGACCAACCGCTGGATTGAAGAAAACGGCTTCGAACGTCAACGCTTCAGCATTGGCCAAGCCTTCTATTTCAAAGATCGTAAGGTCCAGCTGCCAGGCATCGATTGGCGCACCCGCGACGACTCACAATCGGATGTATCGCCATACGCGCTCGAATACCAGTATGCCTTCAACCGCGATTGGCGCTTCAACTCCGACTACAACTGGGACCCGGACAGCCGCAGCCCACGCTCCGGCAGCGCGATGTTCCACTACCAGCCGGAAGACAACCCGAACAAGATCGTCAACCTGGGTTATCGCTACCGCAACGACCTGGTTCGCTACGACTCGCTGACCGGTCGGTGGCAGGTTGGCGGCGGCGATTACGGCAGACCTGGCGACCCGAACTACGTCAAGGACTACTACAAGATCGAGCAGCACGACTTCTCGGTCATCTGGCCGATCGTCCCTCAGTGGAGTGTTATCGCCCGCTGGCAGCATGACTACAACCGCAACCGCACCCTGGAAGCCATGGGCGGTTTCGAGTACGACAATTGCTGCTGGAAGCTGCGCCTGATCAACCGCTACTGGCTCGACTACGACGACTTCAGCCAGGCCGTTCCGCAAAACGAGAAAGGCGACCACGGCGTCTTCCTGCAAATCGTGCTCAAAGGCCTCGGCGGCGTTGTGGGCAACAAGGTCGAGTCGTTCCTCGACGAAGGCATTCAAGGTTACCGTACACGTGAAGACCAAGCTTATTGATCGCCTGCGCCCGCTGATGCTGGGCGCCGTATTGCTGAGCAGCGCGGTGCATGCCGCTGTTCCCCTGGACCACATCGTGGCCATCGTCGACAACGACGTGGTCATGCAGAGCCAGCTGGACCAGCGCGTGCGCGAAGTGCAGCAGACCATCGCCAAGCGCGGCGGCGGCGTGCCGCCGGCCGGTGCCCTGGAGCAGCAGGTGCTGGAACGCCTGATCGTCGAGAACCTGCAGCTGCAGATCGGCGAACGCTCCGGCATTCGCATCACCGACGAGGAACTCAACCAGGCCATCGGTACCATTGCCCAGCGCAACGGTATGTCCCTGGAGCAGTTCCGCGCCGCCCTGGCCCATGACGGCCTGTCGTTCGACGACGCCCGCGAGCAGGTCAAGCGCGAGATGATCATCAGCCGCGTGCGCCAGCGCCGCGTGGCCGAGCGCATCCAGGTGTCCGAGCAGGAAGTGAAGAACTTCCTCAACTCCGACCTCGGCAAGATGCAAATGTCGGAAGAGTACCGCCTGGCCAACATCCTCATCCCGACCCCGGAAGGCGCCAGCTCCGACGCCATCCAGGCCGCAGCGCGCCAGGTCGGCGATGTCTACCAGCAGCTGCGCCAGGGCGCCGACTTCGGCCAGATGGCCATCGCCCGCTCCGGCAGCGAAAACGCCCTGGAAGGCGGCGAGATGGGCTGGCGCAAGGCCGGCCAGCTGCCACCTGACTTCGCCAAGATGCTCAGCAGCATGTCGGTGGGCGACATCACCCAGCCAATCCGCATCCCCAACGGCTTCATCATCCTCAAGCTCGAGGAGAAGCGCGGTGGTGGCGAGAACGTGCTGCGTGACGAAGTCCACGTACGCCACATCCTGATCAAGCCAAGCGAGATCCGCAGCGAAGCGGCGACCGAGCAACTGGCCGAGCGCCTGTACGACCGTATCCAGAATGGCGAAGACTTCGCCGAGCTGGCCAAGAGCTTCTCGGAAGACCCAGGTTCCGCGCTCAACGGCGGCGACCTCAACTGGGTCGACCCGAACAGCCTGGTGCCGGAGTTCCGCGAGCAGATGGCCAATGCCCAGCAGGGCGTGGTGACCAAGCCGTTCAAGACCCAGTACGGCTGGCACGTGCTGGAAGTGCTGGGCCGCCGCGCCACCGACAGCACCGAGAAGGCGCGCGAACAGCAAGCGCTGACCGTGCTGCGCAACCGCAAGTACGACGAAGAGCTGCAGACCTGGCTGCGCCAGATCCGCGACGAAGCCTACGTTGAAATCAAGCTGCCTGGCGCCGACCAGGCCGCCCAGTGAAGCCCCTGCGCTTCGCCGTCACGCCCGGCGAGCCGGCCGGCATAGGCCCTGACCTGTGCCTGCTGCTGGCCGTCGAGGCCCAGCCTTACCCCCTGATCGCCATCACCAGCCGTGACCTGCTCGCCGAGCGGGCCACGCAGCTGGGGCTGGCTGTCAACCTGCTGCCGGTCAGCGCCGCTGCCTGGCCCGACCAGCCGGCCCCCGCCGGCAGCCTGTACGTGTGGGATACGCCACTGGCGGCGCCAGTGGTGCCCGGGCAACTGGACAAGGCCAACGCCGCCTTTGTTCTGGAAACCCTCACCCGCGCTGGCCGAGGCTGCCTGGACGGGCATTTCGCCGGCATGATCACCGCCCCGGTGCACAAGGGCGTGATCAACGAAAGCGGCATCGCCTTCTCCGGCCATACCGAATTCCTGGCCGACCTGACCCATACCACCCAGGTGGTGATGATGCTGGCCACCCATGGCCTGCGCGTGGCCTTGGTGACCACTCACCTGCCCCTGCGGGACATCGCCGACGCCATCACCGCCGAGCGCCTGGAGCGGGTCACGCGCATCCTGCACGCCGACCTGCAGAGCAAGTTCGGCATCGCCCAGCCCCGCATCCTGGTCTGCGGCCTCAACCCGCATGCCGGCGAAGGCGGCCACCTGGGCCGCGAAGAAATCGACATCATCGAGCCAGCACTGCAACGCCTGCGCGCCCAAGGCATGGACCTGCGCGGCCCGCTGCCGGCCGATACCCTGTTTACCCCCAAGTATCTGGAGCACTGCGACGCAGTGCTGGCGATGTACCACGACCAGGGCCTGCCCGTACTCAAGTACAAAGGCTTCGGCGCCGCCGTCAACGTGACCCTGGGCCTGCCGATCATCCGCACGTCGGTCGACCACGGCACCGCTCTGGACCTGGCCGGCACCGGCAAGGTCGACACCGGCAGCCTGCGCGTGGCCCTGCAAACCGCCTACCAGATGGCCGAGAACCGACCATGAACGAGCACTACCAACACCGGGCGCGCAAGCGCTTCGGCCAGAACTTCCTGCACGACGCCGGCATCATCGACCGCATCCTGCGCGCGATCAATGCCAAGCCCGGCGAGCACCTGCTGGAAATCGGCCCAGGCCAGGGCGCCCTCACCGAGGGCCTGCTGGGCAGCGGCGCACAGCTGGATGTCGTCGAGCTGGACAAGGACCTGGTGCCGATCCTCCAGCACAAGTTCGCGGGCCGCGACAATTTCCGCCTGCACCAGGGCGATGCCCTGAAGTTCGATTTCAACCAGCTGGGCGTCCCGGCGCGCAGCCTCAAAGTGGTGGGCAACCTGCCCTACAACATCTCCACCCCGCTGATCTTCCACCTGCTGAACCACGCCGACCTGATCCGCGACATGCACTTCATGCTGCAGAAGGAAGTGGTCGAGCGCCTGGCCGCAGGCCCGGGCGGTGGCGATTGGGGCCGGCTGTCGATCATGGTGCAGTACCACTGCCGGGTCGAGCACCTGTTCAACGTAGGCCCAGGCGCCTTCAACCCACCGCCCAAGGTGGATTCGGCCATCGTGCGCCTGGTGCCCCACGAGACCCTGCCGCACCCGGCCAAGGACCCACGCCTGCTCGAGCGCATCGTTCGCGAAGCCTTCAACCAGCGCCGCAAGACCCTGCGCAACACCCTCAAGGGCTTGCTCGACAGCCAGGCCATCGAAGCCGCCGGCGTCGACGGCAGCCTGCGCCCCGAACAGCTCGACCTAGCCGCCTTCGTGCGCCTGGCCGATCAACTGGCCGAGCAGCCCAGCGCCAGCTGAGCCAGCCAGTACCGGCCCATCGCGGGGCAAGCCCGCTCTCATAGAACAACGCATGACCATTTGATTTGCGGCACCCTGTGGGAGCGGGCTTGTCCCGCGATTAGGCCGGGCCCGACATCACCGTCGCCTGGCAAGGGCTTCGCCCTTGATCGCGGGACAAGTCGGACCGCCGCACCGCCGCTCCCACAGGGGCAGCATTGGCCGCTTGTTCTCTGCGAGACAGCGCAGCCCGAAGGGCTGGGTGGTCTCCCACAGGTATGGCGGTGTCTCTGAAAGCACCGCAGGACAGGTGGTGCGGGCTTGCCCCACGATAAGGCCGGTATTGCCTACTAACGACTCAAGGCTCTACACAACTGGCCTATCCCCCCGCCAATGGCCTAGACTGCAACCATTGCAGTATTTGCGTCCGCTCGTCCAAGGCCTTTGCATGTCCGACCCCCGCTATCAGATCGACGTCAGCGTCGTGACCCGCTACCTGAAAGAACAATCCGACCCCGACAACAGCCGCTTCGCCTTCGCCTACACCATCACGGTGCAGAACAATGGCACGGTGAAAGCCCGGCTGGTCTCGCGCCACTGGCTGATCACCAACGGTGACGGTGAAGTGGAAGAGGTGCGCGGTGCCGGCGTTGTCGGCCAGCAGCCGCTCATCGAGCCAGGCGACAGCCATACCTACAGCAGCGGCGCGGTGCTCACCACTCGCGTCGGCACCATGCAGGGCAGTTACCAGATGCTGGCCGGAGACGGTCAGCACTTCGACGCCACCATCGCGCCGTTCCGCCTGGCCGTGCCCGGGGCGCTGCACTGATGGCGGTGTACGCCGTCGGTGACCTGCAGGGCTGCCTGCAGCCGCTCAAGTGCCTGCTCGACCGCGTGCACTTCGACCCGGCCGTGGATCGCCTGTGGCTGGTGGGCGACCTGGTCAATCGTGGCCCGGAGTCGCTGGAAACCCTGCGCTTCCTTTATTCCATGCGCAACTCGCTGGTATGCGTGCTGGGCAACCATGACCTGCACCTGCTAGCGGCCTGGCACAACGTCGAGCGCCTGAAGAAGGGCGACACCCTGCGCGAGATCATCGAAGCGCCAGATGCCGACCAGCTCTTCGATTGGCTGCGCCAGCAGAAGCTGCTGCATTACGACGAAGCCCGTGGCGTGGCGCTGGTGCATGCCGGCATCCCTCCGCAATGGACGCTGGGCAAGGCACTGGAGCTGGCCGCCGAAGTGGAGGAAGTGCTGCGCGACGACACCCGCCTGAAGCTCTACCTGGACGGCATGTACGGCAACGAGCCGAAAAAGTGGAGCAAGAACCTGGCCGGTATCGAACGCCTGCGGGTCATCACCAACTACTTCACCCGCATGCGCTTCTGCACCGCCGAGGGCAAGCTCGAGTTCAAGAGCAAGGAAGGCCTGGACAGCGCGCCCAAGGGCTACAAACCCTGGTTCGCCCACAAGGACCGCCGTTCGCGCCACGTCAAGATCATCTTCGGCCATTGGGCCGCCCTCGAGGGGCGCATCGATGTGCCCGATGTGATCGGCCTGGACACCGGCTGTGTCTGGGGTGGCGCCATGACCCTGTACAACGTCGACAGCGGCGAGTTCCACCGCTGCGATTGCGCCGACGACGGCACCCTGCGCCAACCGGCATAACCGACTAGACTCAACGATCAGCCCCGAAGGAAACCACCCCCATGAGCGAATTCAAGCGCATCCCTCCCGAGCAGGCCCAGGCCTTGCGTGAGCAAGGTGCGGTGGTCGTCGACATTCGTGACCCTCAAGCGTTTGCCGCGGGCCATATCAGCGGCGCCACTCATCTTGATAACCATTCGGTGGCCGAGTTCATTCGCAATGCCGACCTCGACGCACCGACCCTGGTGGTCTGCTACCACGGCAACTCCAGCCAGAGCGCTGCGGCCTATCTGGTGGGCCAGGGCTTTTCCGAGGTGTACAGCCTCGATGGCGGCTTCGAGCTGTGGCGCAGCACCTACCCGGCCGAAACCGCTCAAGGCGGCGCCGAATAAAAATTTTCATTTTCCCGCAGCCCGCGCCACGAGCGGGCTCGGGCCTTACCTGACGAACGGTCGTGAGAATCTTCTCGACCCCGCGCCCTTGACCTCTCGTATAACCAACTATCCTTAAGCCCAGGCCATCCAAAAAAGGGGAGAGCCGGTACACCGGCGTGCGGGTCATCGGTAGCGTTTCTACGGGTGTTCTGGGGGGTATACAGCAATCGGCCAGCCCGGTTGCATGCCAGCATCATGCTGACTGATCCGGCGTCGGCTCCACGTATCGAGCGAGGTGACGTCATGAGCATTTTTAGCCACTTCCAACAACGTTTCGAGTCAACCCGCCAGGAAGAACTCTCGCTGCAGGAGTACCTCGAGCTGTGCAAAGAGGATCGCAGCGCCTACGCTTCGGCGGCCGAACGCCTGTTGCTGGCCATCGGCGAACCGGAGCTGGTCGACACCTCAACGAACTCCAGGCTGTCGCGGATCTTCTCCAACAAGGTGATCCGTCGCTATCCGGCCTTTGCCGACTTCCATGGCATGGAAGAGTGCATCGACCAGATCGTGTCCTACTTCCGCCATGCCGCCCAAGGCCTGGAGGAGAAGAAACAGATCCTGTACCTGCTGGGCCCGGTGGGCGGCGGTAAATCGTCCCTGGCCGAAAAGCTCAAGCAGTTGATGGAGAAGGTGCCCTTCTACGCCATCAAGGGCTCACCGGTGTTCGAGTCGCCCCTGGGGCTGTTCAATGCCGCCGAGGATGGCGCCATCCTGGAAGAAGAGTTCGGCATCCCGCGGCGCTACCTCAATACCATCATGTCGCCCTGGGCCACCAAGCGCCTGCAGGAGTTCGGCGGCGACATCTCCAAGTTCCGGGTGGTCAAGCTCTACCCATCCATCCTCAACCAGATCGCCATCGCCAAGACCGAGCCTGGCGACGAGAACAACCAGGACATCTCGGCGCTTGTGGGCAAGGTGGATATCCGCAAGCTCGAGGAATTCCCGCAGAACGACGCCGACGCCTACAGCTATTCGGGCGCGCTGTGCCGGGCCAACCAGGGCCTGATGGAATTCGTCGAGATGTTCAAGGCACCGATCAAGGTCCTGCACCCGTTGCTCACCGCCACCCAGGAAGGCAACTACAACAGTACCGAAGGCCTGGGCGCTATCCCCTATTCCGGCATCCTGCTGGCCCACTCCAACGAATCGGAATGGCACACCTTCCGCAACAACAAGAACAACGAAGCGTTCATCGACCGGATCTACATCGTCAAGGTGCCGTACTGCCTGCGCGTCAGTGACGAAGTGAAGATCTACGACAAGCTGCTGGTCAACAGTTCGCTGTCCAAGGCCCATTGCGCGCCAGATACCCTCAAGATGCTCGCGCAGTTCACCGTGCTGTCGCGCCTGAAGGAGCCGGAGAACTCCAACATCTATTCGAAAATGCGCGTGTATGACGGCGAGAACCTCAAGGACACCGATCCGAAGGCCAAGTCGATCCAGGAATATCGCGATGCCGCCGGTGTCGACGAGGGCATGAATGGCCTGTCGACCCGCTTCGCCTTCAAGATCCTGTCCAAGGTCTTCAACTTCGATCCGCACGAGATCGCGGCCAACCCGGTGCATCTGCTGTACGTGCTGGAGCAGCAGATCGAACAGGAGCAGTTCCCGGCCGAGGTACGCGAGCGTTATCTGCGCTATCTCAAGGAATACCTGGCACCGCGCTACATCGAGTTCATCGGCAAGGAAATCCAGACTGCCTACCTGGAGTCCTACAGCGAATACGGCCAGAACATCTTCGACCGCTACGTGCTGTACGCCGACTTCTGGATCCAGGACCAGGAATACCGCGACCCGGAAACCGGCGAGATCCTCAACCGCATCGCCCTCAACGAGGAGCTGGAGAAGATCGAGAAACCGGCCGGCATCAGCAACCCGAAAGACTTCCGCAACGAGATCGTCAACTTCGTGCTGCGTGCCCGCGCCAACAACAACGGCAAGAACCCGAGCTGGCTGAGCTATGAAAAGCTGCGGGTGGTGATCGAGAAGAAAATGTTCTCCAACACCGAAGACCTGCTGCCGGTCATCAGCTTCAACGCCAAGGCCAGCAAGGAGGACCAACAGAAACACAACGACTTCGTCACCCGGATGGTCGAACGTGGCTACACCGACAAACAGGTTCGCCTGCTGTCGGAATGGTATCTGCGGGTCAGGAAATCGCAGTAAAAGCGGCAAGCTGCGAGCCGCAAGCCCTGAGCCGGACGCGGTGTGCCCTGGCACATCGCACGGCTCACGCTGGCGGCGACTGCTTTTACTTGCAGCTCGTAGCTTGAAGCTTGCAGCTGTACCCAGCTACCGGAGGGCCCATGAGCTACGTAATCGACCGACGCCTGAACGGCAAGAACAAGAGCACGGTCAACCGCCAGCGCTTCTTGCGGCGGTACCGTGAGCACATCAAGAAAGCCGTCGAAGAGGCCGTGAGCCGCCGTTCCATCATGGACATGGAGCACGGCGAGCAGATCAGCATTCCGTCGCGGGACATCGACGAGCCGGTGCTGCACCATGGTCGTGGCGGCAAGCAGACCATCATCCACCCAGGCAACAAGGAATTCACCGCCGGCGAGCACATTCCCCGGCCCCAAGGCGGTGGGGGGGGTGGCGGCCGTGGCAAGGCCGGCAACTCCGGCGAAGGCATGGATGACTTCGTGTTCCAGATCACCCAGGAGGAGTTCCTGGAATTCATGTTCGAGGACCTGGAGCTGCCCAACCTGGTGAAACGTCACCTCACTGGGGCCGACACCTTCAAGACCGTGCGTGCCGGTATCGCCAACGAAGGCAACCCGTCGCGCATCAACATCGTCCGCACCCTGCGCTCGGCCCATGCCCGGCGCATCGCCCTGACCGGCAGCAGCCGTGCGCTGTTGCGCGAAGCCCAGGCCGAGCTTGCGCGCTTGAAAGTCGAGGAACCGGACAACTTCACCGATATCCAGGCGACCGAGGCCGAGATCGAACGCCTGAAAGCGCGTATCAATCGCCTGCCCTTCCTCGACACCTTCGACCTGAAGTACAACCTGCTGGTCAAGCAACCCAACCCGAGTTCCAAGGCCGTGATGTTCTGCCTGATGGACGTCTCGGGCTCGATGACCCAGGCCACCAAGGACATCGCCAAGCGCTTCTTCATCCTGTTGTACCTGTTCCTCAAGCGGAACTACGACCGCATCGAGGTGGTGTTCATCCGCCACCACACCAGCGCTCGCGAAGTCGACGAGGAAGAATTCTTCTACTCCCGCGAGACGGGCGGCACTATCGTTTCCAGCGCGCTCAAGCTGATGCAGGAAATCATGGCCGAACGCTACCCGGCCAGCGACTGGAACATCTACGCCGCCCAGGCCTCCGACGGCGACAACTGGAACGACGATTCGCCGATCTGCCGTGAAATCCTGTCCAAGCAGATCATGCCCCACGTGCAGTACTACACTTACGTGGAGATCACCCCCCGCGAGCATCAGGCGCTGTGGTACGAATACGAGCGCATCGGCGAAGCCTTCCCCGACACCTTCGCCCAGCAGCAGTTGGTATCGGCCGGTGATATCTACCCGGTCTTCCGTGAACTCTTCCAGCGCAGGTTAGCCACATGACCGCCAGAGAGCAGAGACGCCAGCCCATTTCCACCGGGTCCGAGTGGACGTTCGAGCTTATCCAGGCCTATGACCGCGAAATCAGCCGCCTGGCCGAGCGCTACGCCCTGGATACCTACCCCAACCAGATCGAGGTGATCACCGCCGAGCAGATGATGGACGCCTACGCGTCCGTCGGCATGCCGCTGGGCTACCACCACTGGTCCTACGGCAAGCAGTTCCTGAGCACGGAAAAATCCTACAGCCGTGGCCAGATGGGCCTGGCCTATGAAATCGTGATCAACTCCGACCCGTGCATCGCCTACCTGATGGAAGAGAACACCATGTGCATGCAGGCACTGGTGATCGCCCATGCCTGCTACGGCCACAACAGTTTCTTCAAGGGCAACTACCTGTTCCGCACCTGGACGGACGCCAGCTCGATCATCGATTACCTGGTATTCGCCAAGCAGTACATCGCCCAATGCGAGGAACGCCACGGCATCGATGCCGTCGAGGACCTCATCGACTCCTGTCACGCCCTGATGAATTACGGTGTGGACCGCTACAAACGCCCCTACCCCATCTCCGCCGAGGAAGAACGCCGCCGGCAGAAAGAGCGCGAGGAGCATCTGCAGCGCCAGATCAACGACCTCTGGCGCACCATTCCCAAGGGCTCGGAGAAAGGCAACGAACGCGATGATGTGCGCTTCCCCGCCGAACCCCAGGAAAACATCCTGTATTTCATCGAAAAACACGCCCCGTTGCTCGAGCCCTGGCAACGGGAAGTAGTGCGCATCGTGCGCAAGATCGCCCAGTATTTCTACCCCCAACGCCAGACCCAGGTGATGAACGAAGGCTGGGCCACGTTCTGGCACTACACCCTGATGAACGACCTGTACGACGAGGGCCTGGTGACCGACGGCTTCATCATGGAGTTCCTGCAGTCCCATACCAGTGTGGTGTTCCAGCCGGGCTTCGACAGCCCGTACTACAGCGGCATCAACCCCTATGCCCTGGGCTTCGCCATGTACACCGACATTCGTCGCATGTGCGAGCACCCTACCGAAGAAGACCGCCGCTGGTTCCCCGATATTGCCGGCAGCGACTGGCTCTCCACCCTCAAGTTCGCCATGAGCAGCTTCAAGGACGAAAGCTTCATCCTGCAGTACCTGTCACCCAAAGTGATCCGCGACCTGAAGCTGTTCAGCATCCTGGACGATGACCAGCGCGACGACCTGCTGGTACCGGCGATCCACGACGAGGCCGGCTACCGCATCATCCGTGAGCAACTGGCTGCCCAGTACAACCTGGGCAACCGCGAACCCAACGTGCAGATCTGGAGCATCGACCGACGCGGCGACCGCTCCCTGACCCTGCGCCACCAGCAACACAACCGCAAGCCGCTGGGCGACTCCACCGAGGAAGTGCTTCGGCACCTGCATCGGCTGTGGGGCTTCGATATCCACCTGGAAACCGTCCAGGGCGACCAGGTCATGAAAACCCACCACATGCCGCCGCGAGGCGAGCAGAACGAAGCGGGTGAGTACGGGCGTATGGATCTTGCCGTGGTGCATCATCTCTGAGCAAACAGCCCTCCATTACTGCCGACAGGGTATGCTGTGGGCAGTAATGGAGGTTCTACATGCAGATCTACAAGGTCGGTGGCGCCGTGCGCGACCGCTTGCTCGGGCGCCCGGTCAGCGACATCGACTGGCTGGTGGTCGGCGCCACGGTCGAACAGATGCAGGCCCTGGGCTATCGCCCGGTCGGGGCTGATTTTCCGGTATTCATCCACCCTCGCACCGGCGAGGAGTACGCCCTGGCGCGCACCGAGCGCAAGAGCGGGCGCGGCTATGGCGGTTTCACCTTCCATGCCAGCCCCGAGGTTACCCTCGAAGAAGACCTGGTCCGCCGGGACCTGACCATCAATGCCATGGCCGAGGACGAGCATGGCAATCTGTGCGACCCGTACAACGGCAAGGAAGATCTCGATCGACGCATTTTGCGCCATGTTTCTCCAGCATTCGCCGAAGATCCCTTGCGCGTCCTGCGCGTAGCCCGCTTCGCGGCCCGCTATGCTCCGCTGGGCTTCCATGTCGCCGGCGAGACCCTCGAGCTGATGCGCCAGATCAGCGCATCGGGCGAGCTTCAAGCTCTGACGGCCGAGCGCAGCTGGAAGGAAATCGAGCGCGCGCTGATGGAAGACCAGCCCCAGGTGTTCATCCAGGTGCTGCGCGATTGCAATGCGCTCGAGGAACTGATGCCGGAGATCAATGCACTGTTCGACGCGCAGCGACCAGACCCGCTGGCAGCACTACGAGAAGCGGCCCGCACGCAACAGCCACTGAATGTACGCTGGGCCTGCCTGCTGCAGGGGCTGGGCGAGCCGAGCCAGGTCAAGGCAGTCAACCAGCGCTTCAAGGCCCCCCGGGAATGCCAGGAACTGGCGTCCCTGGTCAATGAATGCCAGCCCCTTTGCCACGACGCCAAGGCACTGAGCGCTGCCAGCCTGTTGGACTTGCTGCAGAAGTTCGACGTGTACCGTCGACCGCAGCGCTTCGAGGATTTCATTGCTGCGTGCGAGATGGAGGCGCGTGGTCAGAGGGACGACCAGGCTTACCCGCAGGCCGACTACCTGCGCGGCGCGGCGGCGGCCGCTAAAGCAATGGATGTGAAACCACTGCTGGAGAAAGGCTTGGCCGGGCAGGCGCTGGGGGAAGCACTCAAGGCGCAACGCCTGGAAGCACTGGAAGCCTACAAGCGCTGGTAACCTTCGGGGTTTCGCATTGTTTATACAACCGCAATCGCCGGCAAGCCGGCTCCCACCTGTCCTGCGCTGTTTTCAGAGAAACCGCCGTACCTGGGGGGAGCTAGCTGGCTTGCCGGCGGCTGGGCCCTCACATCCGGGTCAGTTGCAACCCACGCCACTCGAAGGGCACCGGTGCCAATGTCTGGTCGATATCCGCTTCCTGCCACAGCTGCCCCATCGTCTTGCCGACGCCCGGGTGCACCAACTGCGGCGCGATCAACGACAACGGCCAGAGCACGAACGCATTCTTGAGGATCTCGGCCCTGGGCAACACCAGGCCGTCGAAAGTACCCAGCAGGTCGTCATACATCAGCACATCGATATCCAGCGGTAAGCCCTTGCGCTCAGGCGCATAACGGCCGTTGTCCGCCTCGATGAACTTGAGCCGACGGTCCAACTCCAGCAGCGGCAGGTCGGTCTGCCCGGTGACCACCAGGTTGTAGAACGGCCCGCTCTTGATGCCCACCGCCTGGCTTTCGAACACCGGCGAGCAGCGCATGCCCTGCAGGAAGCCCGCCAGGGCATCGAGCCCGGCGCACAGGTGCGCCTGGCGGTCGATGTTGCTGCCCAGGCCCAGGTAAACCGTACTCAGAGACATCCGCGCTCGATCTCCACGCCAACGCCGCCACGGGCCGCCGGTACGGCACCCGGCTTGGTCAGCTTCAGGCGCACCCACGGAATGTTGAATTCTTCCATCAATACCGCGACCAGGCGCTCGGCGAATGTTTCCACCAGTTCGAAACGGGCCTGCTCGGCGAACGCCTGGACACGTGCCGAGACACTGGCGTAGTCCAGGGCCAAGGCCAGGTCGTCACCGGCAGCCGCCGGGCGATTGTCCCAGGCGAAACTCAGGTCCAGGCGCAGGCACTGGCGAATATCCCGCTCCCAGTCATAGGCACCGATGACGGTATCGACTTCCAGGCCTTCGATGAACACTCTGTCCAAGCACTTCTCTCCACAGCACGACAAGGGCGACTGGCGCCGTTAGAATCAGGGCGTCCTCGCCCGGAATAGTTAGCATGTTTTGGTTATTGGCGCTGCTTGCCTACCTGCTCGGCTCTCTGTCCTTCGCCATTGTCCTGAGCCGCCTCAGCGGCAGCCCGGACCCGCGCTCCAGTGGCTCGGGCAACGCCGGCGCGACCAACATGCTACGCCTGGCAGGCCGCAAGCTGGCGATCCTGACCCTGCTGGGCGACCTGTGCAAGGGCCTGTTGCCCGTGCTGCTGGCCCAACTGGCCGGCCTGGGCCTGCAGGAGCAAGCCTGGGTCGGGCTCTGCGCGGTGATCGGTCACCTGTTCCCACTGTACTTCTGCTTCAAGGGCGGCAAGGGCGTGGCCACCGCAGCCGGCATGCTCATGGGCCTGTACTTCCCCGCCGCGCTGCTGGCCATCGCCGCCTGGCTGCTGACCTTCTACCTCACCCGCACCAGCTCCCTGGCCGCGCTGATCGCCACCCCGCTGACCCTGCCATTGCTGGCCTGGCGCGAGCCCGAGGCGTTGTTGCCGATCACCGTGCTCACGGTACTCATCGTCTGGCGCCATCGCAGCAATCTACGCGACCTGTTCGCCGGGCGCGAACGGCATTTCTGACCTTGCACACACCGCTTCACACCGCCGGCAGCTGCTCCATCGGCCAACGCGCCTGTACGGCAATGGCCAGGTCCTGACGCTGCCCGGCCAACAGGCGCTGGCACCCGGCGTAGGCGATCATGGCGCCGTTGTCGGTGCAGAACTTGGGGCGCGCGTAGTACACATTGCCGTTGAGGCTGGCCAGCATGGTTTCCAGCGAGGCCCGCAGGGCCTTGTTGGCGCTCACGCCGCCGGCGATGACCAGGCGCTTGAGGCCGGTCTGCTTGAGGGCGCGTTTGCACTTGATGGTCAGAGTCTCCACCACCGCCTGCTGGAACGCCAGGGACAGGTCGCAACGGGTTTGCTCACTGTCGTCGCCGGCATCGCGGCATTGCTGCCAGGTATTCAGGGCGAAGGTCTTGAGGCCGCTGAAGCTGAATTCCAGGCCCGGACGATCGGTCATCGGCCGCGGGAACACGAAACGCCCAGGCACGCCCTGCTCCGCCAAGCGAGCGATCTCGGGCCCACCCGGGTAGTTCAGGCCGATCAGCTTGGCGGTCTTGTCGAATGCCTCGCCCGCCGCATCGTCCAGGCTCTCGCCCAACAGTTCGTATTGGCCGATGCCATCGACCCGCACCAGCTGGGTGTGGCCGCCGGACACCAACAAAGCGACGAACGGAAACGCCGGAGGCGTTTCCTCGAGCATGGGGGCCAGCAGATGGCCTTCCATGTGGTGCACACCGATCGCCGGGATGTCCCAGGCGAACGCCAACGCCTGGGCGCACGAAGCACCGACCAGCAGGGCGCCGACCAGGCCGGGGCCGGCGGTGTAGGCAATGGCATCGATCTCGGTGGCGACGCAGCCAGCCTCGGCCAGCACCTGGCGGATCAAGGGCAGCATGCGCTTGACGTGATCACGCGAGGCCAGCTCCGGCACGACGCCGCCATAGACGCGGTGAAGGTCGATCTGACTGAACAGCGCGTCGGCCAACAGGCCGCGCTCGCTGTCGTATAATGCGACGCCAGTTTCGTCGCAGGATGTTTCCAATCCCAGTACTAGCATGGGTCCGTGCCTTGTGGAGGCTGAATTCGAAGGCGCGCATGATAGTCTCCGTACCACATGCCGACCAGCGGTTTTCGATCAGAGGCTTTGCATTCCGGCCAGCTAAGGGTTAACATCCGCAACCCTTGAAAACCGACGTTCTCCAGCACACCTTTTGTTTTGCCAGGAGCACGTCTACCCCGGTAATGAATTAAGGTAGCCCTGGATGCCAGCCGTCAAAGTTAAAGAGAACGAACCCTTCGACGTAGCTCTGCGTCGTTTCAAGCGCTCCTGCGAAAAAGCCGGTGTACTGGCTGAAGTTCGTAGCCGCGAGTTTTACGAGAAGCCGACTGCCGAGCGCAAGCGCAAAGCCGCTGCCGCTGTAAAGCGTCACGCCAAGAAGGTTCAGCGCGAACAGCGCCGCGCCGTTCGTCTGTACTGATACAGGCGTTCAACGCAAAGCTTCTGCCCGCCCGGCCTCGTGCCGGGCTGATGGCAGCAGTTGCTTCAAACCTCCGGCTTCGGCCAGAGGCGCCCTTCGCAACAGCGCATGGGCAACCTGCCTGAACACGTCAGAGCTGGTCCCCGACCAGTCGTGCACGTCCTGACTGACGAGCCATTCGTGGCTGACGAGCACACTTTTCCTCACCTCTCCCGCATCAACTGCTCGCCCTCAACCGGCGCGTAGCGATTAGACTTGCCAGCTGCCAGATGACGAGACTGCCATGGCCGGGCTGATTCCCCAAAGCTTCATTGACGACCTTCTCAACCGCACCGACATCGTCGATGTGGTGAGTTCGCGCATCCAGCTCAAAAAGACCGGCAAGAACCTTTCCGCCTGCTGCCCGTTCCACAAGGAGAAAACCCCCTCCTTCACCGTCAGCCCCGACAAGCAGTTCTACTACTGCTTCGGTTGTGGTGCCGGCGGCAACGCGCTCGGTTTCGTCATGGACCACGACAACCTGGACTTTCCCCAGGCGGTCGAAGAGCTGGCCCAGGCCGCCGGCATGGAAGTCCCTCGGGAGGAAGGCCGTCGCGGGCAGAAGCCCCGCCAGCCCACCGACTCGCCCCTCTACCCGCTGCTGGAAGCCGCCGCCGAGTTCTATCGCCAGGCCCTGCGTGGCCACCCGACCCGCAAGGCGGCGGTGGACTACCTCAAGGGCCGAGGCCTGTCCGGCGAAATCGCCCGTGATTTCGGCCTGGGCTTCGCCCCGCCGGGCTGGGACAACCTGCTCAAGCACCTGGGCGCGGACAGCCTGCAGCAAAAGGTGATGATCGATGCAGGCCTGCTGATCGAGAATGCCGAAAGCGGCAAGCGCTACGATCGTTTCCGCGACCGCGTGATGTTCCCTATCCGCGACAGCCGTGGCAGGGTCATCGCGTTCGGCGGCCGGGTCCTCGGGGACGACAAGCCCAAGTACCTGAACTCCCCGGAAACCCCGGTGTTCCACAAGGGGCAAGAGCTGTACGGCTTGTACGAGGCGCGCAAGCACAACCGCAACCTCGACGAGATCATCGTGGTCGAGGGCTACATGGACGTCATCGCCCTGGCCCAGCAAGGCCTGCGCAATGCGGTGGCGACACTGGGCACGGCCACCAGCGAAGAGCACCTCAAGCGCTTGTTCCGCGTGGTGCCGAGCGTGCTGTTCTGCTTCGATGGCGACCAGGCCGGCCGCAAGGCGGCCTGGCGCGCCCTGGAGTCAACCCTGGCCAGCCTGCAGGACGGCCGCCGTGCCCGCTTCCTGTTCCTGCCCGAAGGCGAAGACCCGGACAGCCTGGTGCGCGCAGAAGGCACCGATGCCTTCATGGCCCGCATCAACCAGCACGCCCAGCCGCTGGCGGACTACTTCTTCGAGCAACTGGGCAACGAGGCCGACCCGCGTTCGCTGGAAGGCAAGGCGCACATGGCGACCCTGGCCGCACCGTTGATCGAAAAGATTCCCGGTGCCAACCTGCGCCAGCTGATGCGCAACCGCCTGAAGGAGGTCACCGGGCTGGATCCGCAACAGGTCGAACAGCTGGCCCAGCACGCACCAGCCCCCAGCACCCCGGATTACGACCCTGGCTATGACTACGACGCCATGGCCAGCTACGCCCCCGACTACAGCGAAGCGCACCTGTACGACCATGCGCCCGCCCAGCAGGAACAGCGCCCCTGGACACCCAACAAAGGCGGCAAGAAACAATGGGATGGCAAGCCCTGGGACAAGAAAGGCGGCAAGCCCTGGCAACGTGATGGCCAGCGCGGCGAAGCGCCGCCAAGGGTGCCCGCACCGGTGGAGCCGCCGACGCTGTCGGCGCTGCGCACCTTGCTGCACTACCCGCTGCTGGCCGGCAAGGTGGAAGATGCCAGCCATTTCGCCGACGAAGAGCACCTCTACAGCCAGCTGCTGGTGGCCTTGATCGAAGCCGCGCAGAAGAATCCTAAGCTAAGCTCAATGCAGTTGATCGCACGCTGGCACGGCACCGAGCAAGGCCGCCTGCTGCGGGCCCTGGCGGAAAAGGAGTGGCTGATCGATGCCGACAACCTTGAACAACAGTTTTTCGACACTATAACTAGCTTGTCCGCCCGCCAACGCGAGCGCAGCCTGGAACATCTGCTCAGGAAAGCACGTCAAAGCGAGTTGAGCGGCGAGGAAAAATCGCAGCTCCTTGCCCTGCTGAGCCGGAATGTTCCCGCACAAAACCCGACCTCATCTGGCGCGTGAGGTCCATGCTCGGGTATAATCCTCGGCTTGTTTTTTGCCCGCCAAGACCTTCAGTGGATAGGGTGTTATGTCCGGAAAAGCGCAACAGCAATCTCGTATCAAAGAGTTGATCACCCGCGGTCGTGAGCAGGGCTACCTGACTTACGCGGAGGTCAACGACCACCTGCCTGAGGATATTTCAGATCCGGAACAGGTGGAAGACATCATCCGCATGATCAACGACATGGGGATCAACGTATTCGAGAGTGCTCCGGATGCGGATGCCCTGCTGTTGGCGGAAGCCGACACCGACGAAGCCGCAGCCGAAGAAGCTGCCGCAGCGTTGGCGGCAGTTGAAACCGATATCGGCCGCACGACCGACCCGGTGCGCATGTACATGCGCGAAATGGGTACCGTCGAGCTGCTGACCCGCGAAGGCGAAATCGAAATCGCCAAGCGCATCGAGGAAGGCATTCGCGAAGTCATGGGCGCCATCGCCCACTTCCCGGGTACTGTCGACTATATCCTCAGCGAATACGACCGCGTCACCACCGAAGGTGGCCGTCTGTCCGATGTCCTCAGCGGTTACATCGACCCTGACGACAACATCGCCGCCCCGACCGAGGAAGTGCCGATCCCTGGCGCCAAGGCCGCGGCTGCCAAGGAAGAGGAAGACGAAGAGGAAGACAGCGAAGAAAGCGGTGACGACAGCGAGGACGAGGGCGAAAGCGGCCCGGATCCGGAAGTTGCCCGTCAGCGTTTCGGCGCCGTCGCCGACCAGCTCCAGGCCACCGGCAAGATCCTGAAGAAACATGGCCGCAGCGGCAAGGAGAGCATCGAAGCCCTCCAGGCCCTGGCAGACCTGTTCATGCCGATCAAGCTGGTGCCCAAGCAGTTCGACGCGCTGGTCGAACGCGTACGCAGCGCCCTGGAGCGCCTGCGTGCCCAGGAACGCGCCATCATGCAACTGTGCGTGCGTGATGCCCGCATGCCGCGCGCCGACTTCCTGCGCCTGTTCCCGAGCAACGAGACCGACCAGACCTGGTCCGGCGACCTGGCCAAGCGCAACACCAAGTGGGCTGCCGCCCTGGCCGAGAAGGACGCCGCGATCGTCGCCTGCCAGCAGAAGCTGATCGACCTCGAAACCGAGACCGGCCTGACCGTTGCCGAAATCAAGGAAATCAACCGTCGCATGTCGATCGGCGAGGCCAAGGCCCGCCGCGCCAAGAAGGAAATGGTCGAGGCGAACCTGCGTCTGGTGATTTCCATCGCCAAGAAGTACACCAACCGTGGCCTGCAGTTCCTGGATCTGATCCAGGAGGGCAATATCGGCTTGATGAAGGCGGTGGACAAGTTCGAATACCGTCGCGGCTACAAGTTCTCGACCTATGCCACCTGGTGGATCCGCCAGGCGATCACCCGCTCGATCGCCGACCAGGCGCGCACCATCCGTATCCCGGTGCACATGATCGAGACGATCAACAAGCTCAACCGTATTTCCCGCCAGATGCTGCAGGAAATGGGTCGCGAACCGACTCCGGAAGAGCTGGGCGAGCGTATGGAAATGCCTGAGGACAAGATCCGCAAGGTATTGAAGATCGCCAAGGAACCGATCTCCATGGAAACGCCGATCGGTGATGACGAAGATTCGCACCTGGGCGACTTCATCGAGGACTCGACCATGCAGTCCCCGATCGATGTGGCCACGGTCGAAAGCCTCAAGGAAGCCACCCGTGACGTGCTCTCGGGCCTGACCGCACGCGAAGCCAAGGTGCTGCGCATGCGTTTCGGCATCGACATGAACACCGATCACACCCTCGAAGAGGTCGGCAAGCAGTTCGACGTGACCCGCGAGCGGATCCGTCAGATCGAAGCCAAGGCGCTGCGCAAGCTGCGCCACCCGACGCGAAGCGAGCACCTGCGCTCCTTCCTCGACGAGTGATGACGAACCCCGGCCCAGGCCGGGGTTTTTCTTTTCGGCCATTGCGCCCGTGACGCACAGGAGCGCGCTCGCCCGCGATGGACGCAAGGCGCTCCGCTGATCGGTAAGCCCACAATCCCCACCCGTCGCGCCTGGCCGTCTACACTCGTTGCATACCCCCTGAACGCGAGGCCGCTATGTCTTTTGTGCCGGCCCTTTTGTTGTCGATCCTGCTCGTCTGGACCACAACGGCCGGCGCCTTGACCCTGACGGATGAAGAGAAAGCCTGGCTCGGTGCCCACCCCCAGCTACGCCTGGGTATCGATGCCTCCTGGCCACCTTTCGAGTTCCGCGACCAGGAGGGCCGCTACCAGGGATTGGCCGCCGACTACGTTGCCCTGATCGAGGAACGCCTGGGCATCCGCCTCAAGCCGGTCGAGCCCAGAGGCTGGACCGAAGTCCTGCTGCAAGCCAAGGAAAACCACCTGGACCTGCTCCCTGGCATCATGTCGACACCGGAACGCCAGAATTACCTGTCCTTCACCCGCCCCTACCTGGACTTCCCCATCGTCATCCTGGCCCACGACGGCGGGCCACAGCCCCGCACACTCAAGGAACTGTACGGGCTCAAGGTCGCCGTGGTGGAAAACTACGCGCCCCATGAGCTGCTGCGCACGCACCATCCGGACCTGAACCTCGTCGCACTGCCCAACGTCAGCTCCTCCCTCCAGGCCCTGGCCACCGATGAAGTGGACGCTGTGGTCGGTGACCTCGCCTCGAGCATCTGGGCCCTGCGACAACTCAAGCTCGAAGGCCTGTACGTCAGTGGCGAGACGCCTTACCGCTACCAGTTGGCCATGGCCACGCCCAGGGGCAACAAGGTCTTGATCGGTATTCTGGACAAGGTCATAGCAGACATGAGCCCTGGCGAAGTCAACCAGATCCAGCAACGCTGGGTTGGCAATGTCGTCGACCAACGCTCGTTCTGGAACGACCTGCTGCTCTATGGCCTGCCCGCGGTCCTACTGCTGATGGCCATCCTCGCCGTGGTGATCCGCATCAACCGGCGCCTGAGCTCGGAAATCTCCCGGCGTATCGCGCTCGAGCAGGAGCTGCGCAGCAGTGAGTACCACTACCGCAGCCTGGTCGAAAGCCTGTCGGCCATCGCGTGGGAAGCCGACGCCAACGATTTCACCTACAGCTACGTCTCCCCCCATGCCGAGGACTTGCTCGGCTACCCCCTGGGCGACTGGCTCAAGCCGGGGTTCTGGCGCAGCATCCTGCACCCCGAGGATGCGCTCTGGGCCCAGGCCTTCTGCGACAGCGAGACCGCCGCCGGGCGCGACCACAGCCTCGACTATCGGGTGATCCGCGCCGATGGCCAGGCCCTCTGGGTGCGCAATATCGTCAGCATGATCGAACATGGGCACCGCCCGTTGCTGCGCGGCCTGATGATCGACATCAGCGAAACCAAACGTACCGAGGATGCCCTGCGCCTGTCGGAGCAGAAGTTCGCCTCGGTGTTTCAACAATGCCCGGACATCCTGGTGATCGCCCGGCACAGCGATGGCTGCCTGCTGGAGGTCAACGAAGCCTTCGAAGAGCAGATCGGCCTGAGCCCGAGCCAGGTGATCGGTCGCACCGCCACCGAACTGGACCTCTGGGCAGTCGCAGGCGCCGGGCCCGTCCTGTTGGAGCGCCTGCAGCGGGGTGCCATCCGTAATCTAGAGACCCGGTTCCGACGTAGCAACGGCCAAATATTCACCGGCTTGGTCTCCGCTGAAACGTTCGAACTCGATGGCACCCGGGCGCTGGTGGTGGCCGTGCGGGACATCAGCCAGCTGAAGGAAACCCAGCAACAGCTGCAAACCTCGGAGGAGAAGTTCGCCAAGGCCTTCCACGCCTCCCCCGACGGCCTGCTGCTGTCACGCCAGAGCGACGGCCTGTTGCTGGAGGCGAACGAAGGCTTCTGCCGCCTGACCGGCTACGATATCAATCCCGCCAGCGACCAGACCTCCCTCGATCTGGGTATCTGGGTCGACCTCAACGAACGCAAGCGCCTGGTCGACCAGCTCCAGCGTGACGGCTTCGTACGTGACTTCAGTTGCCACATTCGCCGCAGCGACGGGCAGATCCGCCTGTGCGAGCTGTCAGCCCGACCGCTGCCGATCGCCGGCACCGACTGCATGCTGACCATCGTGCGCGACATCACCGAACGCAACCTGATGCAGGAAAAACTGCAACTGGCGGCCACCGTGTTCGAGAACACCGCAGAAGGCGTCTTGATCACCGACCCGGAGCAACGCATCAGCGCGGTGAACCGCGCCTTCAGCGAAATCACCGGCTACAGCGAAATAGAAGCCCTCGGGCAGACCCCGCGCCTGCTTGCCTCCGGCCAGCACGACAGCGCGTTCTATGCCGCCATGTGGCACCAGCTCACCGCCGAAGGCCACTGGCAGGGAGAAATCTACAACAAACGCAAGAATGGCGAGCTCTACCCCGGCTGGCTGACCATCAGCGCCGTGCGCAACCGCGAGCATGAGATCACCCACTTCGTCGCTGTGTTCGCCGATATCTCCAGCCTCAAGCTTGCCCAGGCCAAGCTCGACTACCAGGCCCACCACGATCCACTCACCGGCCTGCCCAACCGCGCCCTGTTCGAAAACCGCCTGCAGGCTGCCCTCAGCGGCGCCCAGGAGGCCAATCGCCAGGGCGCGGTCCTGTTCCTCGACCTGGACCGCTTCAAGCACATCAATGACAGCCTCGGCCACCCCGTGGGCGACCTGCTGCTAAAAAGCATCGCCCACCGCCTAAAGGAACAGGTACGCGACCTCGATACCGTAGCCCGCCTGGGCGGCGACGAATTCATCATCCTCCTGCCCGGCCTGCACCGCCCCAGCGATGCCAATGCCATCGCCAATAAATTGCTGGCCTGCTTCCATGCGCCCTTCCAGGCCGGCGAGCATGAATTCTTCACCAGCGCGAGCATCGGCATCAGCCTCTATCCCCAGGACGGCAGCGACGTCGCCAGCCTCATCCGCAACGCCGATGCCGCCATGTATCGCTCCAAGGCCAAGGGCCGCAACCGCGTCGAAGCCTACACCCGCGACCTCACCGCCCAGGCCAGCGAGCGCATCGCCCTGGAGCACGAACTGCGCCGCGCCATCGAACGTCGCGAAATGAGCCTGTGCTTCCAGCCCAAGTTCAGCCTCAAGAGCCAAAGCCTGGTCGGCGCCGAAGCCCTGGTTCGCTGGCGGCACCCGACCTTCGGCGAGGTACCGCCGGAGCAGTTCATCCACCTGGCCGAGGAGAACGGCACCATTCTCCAGCTGGGCGATTGGGTGATGGAACAGGCCTGCCGCCAGATGTTCGCCTGGAAGGCCCTCTACAAGCCGTTCGGCCCCCTGTCGATCAACCTCGCCGGCGCCCAGCTGCGCCAACCGAACCTGGCCAGGCGCATCGCACACCTGCTCAAGGTGTACCAGCTCAAGGCCGGCGACCTGCAGCTGGAAATCACCGAGAACTTCATCATGAGCCAGGCCGAAGAAGCCCTGGCCATCCTTCACCAGCTCAAGGACCTGGGCGTGCAATTGGCCATCGACGACTTCGGCACGGGCTATTCATCGCTGAGCTACCTCAAGCGCCTGCCACTGGACATCCTCAAGATCGACCAGTCCTTCATCCGCGGCCTGCCGGACGACCCCCACGACGCCGCCATCACCCGCGCGATCATCGCCCTGGGCCGCAGCATGCAGCTGACCATCATTGCCGAAGGTGTGGAAAACCAGGACCAGCAACGCTTCCTCGCCATCGAAGGTTGCGAACAGATCCAAGGCTACATCGTCAGCCCGCCCCTGCCCCCGGAGGAGTTCGCAGCGACCTTTCTTCGTATAGCACTATCAGATCTTTCAGATGGCACCCACCTCAAACCCTCGTTATAATCCCCGCCACCTCTGGGGCCTATAGCTCAGTTGGTTAGAGCAGAGGACTCATAATCCTTTGGTCCACGGTTCGAGTCCGTGTGGGCCCACCATACTCAAAGCCGCGCATTGCGCGGCTTTCGTGTTTTTGGCGGGTACACCTCAGATACAGTCCTATGGTCTAAAGGTACAAATTAGGTACAGTGCTGCTTCGCTTGCACGCCTTTGGAGTCCTTCAGATGGCCACAATCGTCAAAACCCCTGCCGGCACCTGGAAGGCCGTTATCCGCAAGACCGGATGGCCGACCAACGCCAAGACTTTCCGCACCAAACGCGACGCCGAGGACTGGTCACGACGCACCGAAGATGAAATGGTGCGGGGCGTGTATATCCAGCGCAGCGGGTCAGAGCGCATGACGCTGGAGAAAGCCCTGCAGCGTTATCTGGCGGATGTCACACCAACAAAAAAGCCCAGCACGCGCAAAGCTGAGACGACCAAGGCAAAGCAACTCACCCTGAATCTAGGCAAATACTCCTTA
This sequence comes from Pseudomonas sp. p1(2021b), assembly GCF_020151015.1. Taxonomy (NCBI): domain Bacteria; kingdom Pseudomonadati; phylum Pseudomonadota; class Gammaproteobacteria; order Pseudomonadales; family Pseudomonadaceae; genus Pseudomonas; species Pseudomonas sp. p1(2021b). The sequence continues at coordinate 384,236 of NZ_CP083746.1, read as the reverse complement.
GCCGCCCTTTCTGCCGAAATCATCGCTGACTATCGGGACAGCCGGCTCGCTTCGACTAGCAAGCACGGCCGCCCAATAAGCAACAATACTGTTCGTCTCGAACTAGCACTACTCAGTCACCTTTACACCGTAGCGATCAAAGAATGGGGATTAGGGCTCACGTTCAATCCCGTTTTGAATATCCGGAAGCCGCGCCCTGGCCCAGAACGTGATCGCCGGCTAGCTGGCGACGAAGAGCGTCGGCTGTTTGCGGCGTTGAACGATTACAGCAATCCTATGCTGCGGTGGATTGCTGTTATTGCGCTGGAAACCGTAATGCGCTCGTCAGAGATCACTGGCCTGCGGTGTCACCAAGTCAACCTTCAGAAGCGTGTAGCGTTCCTCCCAGACACCAAGAACGGCAGCCCTCGGGAAGTGCCCCTCAACGAGATTGCGACCGAAGCTTTCAGGGATGCCCTTGATAACCCGACTCGTCCGAACGATTGCGATCTGATTTTCTTTGGAGAACCTGGCAAGGACGGAAAGAGGCGCCCTTACGCTTTTACAAAGACCTGGGGATTGCTGAAACGGAAACTGGGTATGTCTGATTTCCGCTTTCACGACTTCCGCCATGAGGGGATCAGTAGGTATGCAGAGCGCGGGCTATCGGCCCAAAAGTTAGCGGCTTTGAGCGGACATAAATCTATGCAGCAGCTCAAGCGCTACACACACCTGCGGGGAGAAGATCTCGTGAGAGATCTGGATGCCCTCCCGAAACGGAGACCAACGACATGAATCTCCGCAGTATCCACCAACAGAGCTGTAACCAGGTAGAGTTGCTGGATCCGTTGCTAGTACCCGCAGAGTCAGATAGATGCGAGGCGCTCGGAGCAGAGTTCATCAAGAAAAGGATTTTCCATGAACCCGACTGCTCAGATACACCATCAGGGCCAGTTGCGCTCGTTCTACTTTGCTCATTGAGGTCGAGTCTGGTTGAGCGTGGAGCTACGTTAGCAAAGCTGCCGAGGGACAGATTTGCTAATCGACAGCTCGGACTGGATCTTCAGACATTGCAAGCATTCCAAGGGCAACCCATCAAAGATCCTGAGCTCCTACGGCTTGTCCTCCATCGATTCCAGGCTAGGGCATACTACTGGAGCGAGGTCCAGCAACTCCTACTACAGCGCGTAGACAAGGACCCCACCGCAGGCTGATATATCCATTTCCGGCCTCCCTGCCGGCGCTGGTGGCCAGGTCCGGGCATGAAGCCGCCCGGCCCTGGCGCGGCATCCATGCCTCACCAGCTCACTCTGCCCCCCTCAGCTCTGACCTCTACGACGTTCAGCCGCATAATGGCGGGTCTGGTACTTCAAGATACAGGCGGTATTCAGCCGCTCTTCCTCACCTAAACCCCACCCCTGCGCGAGCACATCTGGCCATTTTGCACTGCGCCCCCAGGGGGGTGGCGGCGAGAGTACAAAAACAACTTTCAAGGGCTCCCAACGCGATGAGCACACCAGTTCGGTTAGCTCTAGGTATCGTCGTTCGGTCATCGCGGTTCCGTAACGCCTCAGACGATCCAGGGTATACAGGGCTCGACGCAACTCCATCTCCTGGAGGCCATTAACGACCTCTAAAACCAGAGGCATAGGGTCAGGGTGGTACCAAAGATTCAACGCTGTCTCAACCAATACTGCAGGATCGGCGTGATTAAGCTCTCCCTGGACCAACCTCTTCAGCGGATGCATCAACATTAATCCTCGCCAGCAGCTACGACGAGGTTTTCTAAAAATAATTGGAATGCCTGCTCTGTCACTTTGCTCGCAGCAGCCAGTTTGTATGCACCTACAACAGCATCCAGCGCTGGCTGCAACATACCAGTGAATTTTTCTAACAGCATCTCGCCATTGAGGTCATCAAGCTCTGGAGCGACTTCTGTTAGTAAATCATGCGTGAGGTTTTGGGGAAAATGCTGACGTGGTAGGATATTGGACGCCATTAGGATCTCCTGCGATCTTTTTGGTCAGACGCTGGATAGGGCTGCAACCCCATCCAGCGTCGCCACTTTATCTCCACCCGCTAATATTAGTCCAGCCTTCGTGTCTGTCTGTTTGTTTTTTCTTTAAGACATACAAACAGAAGAGACCATTATTTTTCGTAATTCATTGAATTTAAAGGATTTTGTCAGTTAAAGGTGAAAACTTATGGGGCCTAAGGTGAAAGAATATGGGGCGAAAGGTGAAGAGATATGGGGCGACGGCTCTAATAGGTGAACATTTATGGGGAGCAAAGGTGAAAGCCTATGGGGTTAAAAGTGAAAGCTTATGGGGCGAAGGTGAAAACTTATGGGGAGAACCATTCTTAGACCTTTTTTTCATATAAACGCATCGCACAACTAACTCAGAGTAATCAAAAGCGTTAGACAATAACAAATAACAACAAAAAATACGCAACAATACGCCAAAATAACTAATTGGCGGTACAAGACATAACGTCACTTTAGTTGACCGCGCCTGAGCTGCCGAACTTAAATAGCCCACAACACTTACCTCGAAGTTGTGGAGCGTTCCGATGAAAAGTCGATTTGAAGAAGCCCTAGTCGAAAAATTTGGACTTTTGATGTCTCCTGCCCAACTTGCAGAGCTTCTAGGCAAGTCTCCAGAAGCTCTTCGCGTTCATCTCGCCCGTTACAAAAACGATAATTTTTATCGAAGCCTCAATGGTACCTCTGTAAAAGTTGGTCGCCGCGTTTACTACCGAACCCCAGAAGTTGCGGAGATCCTCGCATGCCCAGCCTAATAAGCTGGCTTGGCTCACCGAGCTTTAGCCGTCTAACGCACAGAGTGTTCTATCTTCTTCTACTCCTCACCAACCTAGCAGTTCCCTTGGGGCAACATCGCGCCTGGGGTGGATTGCCAGGCTGGTGGTTGTTCCCCTCAACAGCCGCCCTAGCCCTTTGTGCCGTGCAACAGTATTTGTCCGGTGGGGGTCAGTTTTATGCGCTCGCCGGCATCCCGTATGCGTTGCTGTATGTGTTTGACGCTAGCGCCGTGCCCTTAGTTTTACCGCCAGCACAGCGGGGGACAGCCAGATGAAAAAATCGCTGCTGCAGCTTTGTCTACTTCTGGCCGCTCTTTTCGGAGGCACAGCTCACGCTGACTCTTCAGGCGGACTGAACCAGTTCACGCCACCGCCAGGAGATACATCTGTCGACTTCCTGGAAGAAGTCTTCGGCTCGATCGTCGGCACCATTCACTCCGGTGGAAACGTGGAGGGCGGCGAAACCGAAGACGTGCTTGGAAGCATGATGTCGGTGTTCGGCGGAGCAGTGATGTTCCTGGGAATGCTCTTCATCGCCTACACCACGATCAAAGGCACCGTCGACTCCGCTCAGGATGGCGAGGTCCTCGGACGGAAGATGAGCGATATCTGGATTCCATTGCGTACCGCTGCAGGCGGTGCCCTTCTGCTACCGCTTGGGCATGGCTATTCGCTTATCCAGATCATGGTGCTATGGCTCGCGATTCAAGGCGTCGGGGTTGGGGATGCAATCTGGAGCCAAGCCGTCGACCAGATCGGCAAGGATGGGATGCTGTCGCGGCCGCTGATCCCTGACTCCCGACCGCTCGCGGCCAACATCCTGAAATTCGAAGTCTGCACCGCGGCGATGAACAAGCAGTTCGAGGCCTCTGGCCGGTCGACTCGCATCCAGGCTGTCGCATCCACCCGCAAGGTCGTCAACACAGGGGAAATCGACGTTGATATCACCGACGCCATACCGGTCTACGGCGGCATCAACATGGTTCAGAAGTACAATAAGGCGTCCTACAACGTCACCGACTACAAGTGGAAGGCAAACGACAACTCCTACATGAATCCCGATGTGTGCGGTGCACTGACCTGGAAGCAATCCTGGGAGGCCTCGGAAGGCAACAGCAACACCAAGGTCATCAAAGAGCCAATTCTCGCCGCCCACGCCAAAGCCATTCAGCAGATGATCCAAGACATCCGGCCGACTGCGCAGCAAATCGTTGCTGGACAGAAGCCTGCCCCAGGAGTCATCGACGCTGCAGCAAACAAGTATGAAAACTCGCTTCGCGCCGCCGCCAAGACAGCCGTAATGCAAACCAGTGATCGAGCTGCGGCGGACTTTCTCAAGGCCGCCAAGGACGGCGGCTGGTTGTTTGCCGGGACCTGGTACAATCATATTGTCAAAATGAATGATGTCATGCAGTCCACGCTCAACGGTCTGCCGGCAGCCGACCCTATTGCCATCGTCGACAAAGAAACCAAGGAGACGCTCCAGACGTACGCCGATACGATGCTCACTGCCGACGAGTATGCCAAGCACCGCGTCGACTCGGTCCGAAATACCTACTACGCCGAGACTAACGTGCGAGAGCCTCGTGACGGTGAAGGGGCCTGGGAGTACGTCAAGAAGATGATCTCCGCTCCGTTCATGGGCGCGATCAACCAGATGACCCAGAGCATTGCCGGCTCCAACCTCAACCACATGAGCCAGATGAAAAGCTTCGGCGATGTCATCGTGACTACCGGAGAGGTGATGCTCGCGGCCATGGCCAGCGCCACTGGCGTCGCGAACTCCTGGGCAGCACAGGCCACAGTGAAAGTGGGTTTCGACGCCGGCGCGGTCTTTCAATTTCTATCAGGGATACTCACAACCTTGATACTGCTGTTGTTCTTCTTCGGGGTGACGCTGAGCACCTACGTCCCGATGATTCCGTTCATCACCTGGACGACCTCGATCGTGAACTGGTTCGTGCTTGTTCTCGAATCGGTGATCGCGGCCCCGCTGTTTGCCGTGGCCCATATCCACCCCGACGGAGACGATGCCGTCGGTCGCGCTGGGCAGGGTTACATGATGATTCTCTCGCTGGTGATGCGACCGGCATTGATGCTGTTCGGCCTTCTCGGTGGCATGCTCCTGACTCAGCCCATCGTCGGCTACATCAACGCAGCATTCATGTCCGTTGTCTCCGGGATCCAGGCTGACAGCATGACAGGTATCGTCAGCTTCCTCGCCTACGTGGCCATCTATGTGGTGATGATGACCACTGTGGTCCATATCGTTTTCAGCCTGATCCACTGGGTACCGGACAACATCCTGCGCTGGATTGGCAATGGTTCTACTGGAGGTATCGCCGATGCGGAGCGCACCGGCGACAGTGGTCAGGACGTATTCGTCGGAGGGGTACGCGAAGCCAAGCATGGTTCGGGATTGGGGCTACATCAAGCCGCACGGCCAGACGGTTCGAATTCCAAGGAGATTGCTAGACCGAATCCAGGTAATGACACATTACTTGGCGGGCCACCTCCGGGAACGTGACTACCTCCGAAGGCGGCTCTGTTCGTACCGCTTATCCTCTAAGAACTCGTTAAGTTCCCGCTGCCGAATGGAGTCTCGATACTCTTTCGATAGCAGCGGGGACTCGGGGGAAGTTTTCTTCAGCTCATCAAGTAGTAGGCGAAGAACACAGTCGTTTGCCTCGAATTGCCCTTGCATTATTTCAATTCGCTCATTGAGCGTATGTATGGTGCGCTTTAGGCCTTCTGAATAAGCACGCCATTCCCCAATCGCTGACTCATAAGAATTCTGTACTGCACGCGAGTTTGCGTATCCAGCGGAGAGGCCTGCTTGGTATCCGGATGACATGTTAAACCTCCACACAATGTTCTATTGCTATTCAAGCAGAGGAAGCCATCACTCACAAGAAGCAGGCGAAGAAAAAGTTACATGTGACCTAAAAAACGGTAAGGCATATGTGACCTAAAAATGGATAGGTCGTAAGTGACCTAAAAAATAAACACATTCACGCAGCTGCGTGAATGTGGGCACCGGTCGCCGGAACGGCGATTCGCGTAGCGAAAGGTGCCCTTTCAGCCAGCCAGCTCAAACGACTTAGGTCACTGGAAAAGCGCTATGAAGACCCAGGAAGAGATTTTTGAGATCGTAAGAATTGCCCGCCAACTAATAAAAGAGCTGCCACCCAAAAAGCTAAGCAAGTCGACCGATGATGGTTACGTGCGCGAATACAATCGTATGGTTGGCGATGAAGGGGCTAATCCTGAGAAATTATGGTCAGCGATCTGCGCGACTAAAAGTAAGTCCACGTATCGGAGACGAGTAGCCGCAACAATGCATTGTTGCCGTATTCAGCTTCAGGAAGCATTGCGAGGACAAGATTCGGCCCAGCGCACGGGTGATATAGCTGCACTCAGGCTCCAAGCGGGAGTAATTGAAGGCCTCGTCGGGATCATAAACATTATTGACAGACACAAGGGACATTGCCCACTCGACAACACGATGAGGCGAAAGTCAAAACGCTCCGAATTAAAGTATCTCCCTAGTAACTGGAGGGTTCAGTTACACAAACAGCTTGAGGGGAGCAGGTACGAACTTCCATATCTGGTAGAGGCAGTGTCGGGATGTCGACCTGGTGAGCTAGAAAAAGGTGTCAAAGTAATTTTCTTCGAAGAGAGCGGGCTGTTAACTATCCGGATAGACAACGGAATAAAGGTTACTGACCACAAGGGACAGCCCTGGCGGGAGGTCAGTTACAAAATCGACCAAAACCCGTTGGTTAGAGCTCTGTCCGATATCTGCCGAAATAGTGCACAGGGCAACGGAGAGATGGCGATGATAGTAAACATCGAGAAGACTACCAACTGGCGTGCTGCGCTGTCGTCGGCCGGGCAGAAGCTATGGCCGCGACTAGAGTTTAGGATCTGTCCGTACCATCTCCGCAATGCTGCAGCTAGCGACTGGAAGCGAGCCGGTCTGGCTGACGACGATATCTCGGCTGCACTGGGTCACTGCGTAAGCAAAACCTCTAGCAGCTATGGCCAATTTCAAATCGGCCAAGGAAGCGGCGGAATGAGTCCCGTAGAGGTAAGGGCCGCCCGACCGATTCTACAAACCCGCAGTCCCACCCCACGAGAACATGTGCGAGTGAATCTGTAACGCTCCGCAGACCATCACAGGATTGTTCACTGCTACAAACCCGGACCTAGATCCGCAAGAGCGATTCTACTTTCAACACACATAACGTGGGGTCATTTTCAATCTCATGCTCCCAGAGCCTCACCACCCGCCACCCCAACTGCTCGAGCTGGTTGTCCACTAACCTATCGCGAGCGACATTTCTCGCAAGCTTCTCAGTCCAAAACTGAGTGTTAGATGCTGGTATGGAGCAGTGATCTGGACAGGAATGCCAAAAACAGCCATCAACGAAGACTGCCAGCTTGGCTTTAACGAAAGCTACGTCTGGCCTACCAGGCAGTCGAGGGTGTACTCGATAGCGCAAGCCTTTTGCCCAGAGCATACGCCTCAGGGCCAGCTCAGGCTTGGTATCCCGCCCCTTTATAGCAGCCATATTTCGACGTCGCTGGTCAGGGGTGTGAACGTCCATTGAGGTGGCTCCGTTTGGATTTTAGGGTTTGACCTGGTAACGTGATGCCCATTCAACAGAGAGCGCCACGCTATGGAAAGGATTAGGGTTTTTGACATGTTCTGCGGCGGGGGTGGTAGCAGTCTCGGAGCCCGGCTGGCAGGTGCAGAAGTCGTTGGGGGCGTAGACATGTGGCCCATCGCCACCCAAGCGTTTGGCCTCAATTTCCCTCGTGCCGCAGTCTTCACGGGCGACCTTCGCCTGTTGGCCCCCTCTGATGTGATCAAGCAGACCGGGCCCATTGATCTCCTCCTTTCGTCGCCCGAGTGCACACACCACACTTGCGCGCGAGGTAACAAACCTCGTTCCGAGGAAAGTAAGGAAACCGCGCTTCAAGTGGTTAGATACGCAAAAGAAATGAAGCCTCGGTGGATCGTTCTTGAAAATGTTACACACATGAAGCCTTGGCCTAGATACCCAGAACTAAAGTCTGAACTGGAGTTGCTTGGCTACAAGCTTCGTGAACAAGTCCTTGACTCCGCAGACTTTGGCGTACCCCAACGCAGGAAGCGTCTATTCCTTATTGCTGACTTAGTATCAGAACCTGCGGCAGTATATAAAACAACTGAGAAGGTAAAATCTGCCAAGGATATCTTAGACCCTGATGGAACCTGGCCAATGACCCCCCTTCAAAAAGAGGGGCGTGCAGCGGATACAATTAAACGAGCAGAGAGAGCTATTGCAGCTTTAGGCGACAGCGTTCCATTTCTTCTTGTGTACTATGGTAACGACGGTGCGGGAGGCTGGCAATCTCTTGACGCCCCGCTTCGCACCGTCACCACTGTGGATCGGTTTGCGCTTGTAGTGCCGACGAACTCGGGCCACTACATGCGAATGTTACAACCAGACGAATTACGGCGAGCAATGGGCTTTCCAGGAAATTATATATTTCCAGAAGTCACCAAACGAAATCGAATCCGTCTATTGGGTAACGCTGTATGCTCCCCCGTAATGGCAGCCATTATCAAAAGTCTTGACACCAAAACTAATACACTGAAAAACGCATCACTCCAGGCCTCCGAGCATGAGTCGCATAGTGATGACTCAGCTCTTCAAGAGTCGCCCGCCGTAGTCTCAGCTTAGGCTCAACATTTAAAAGCTCTGCAGTAGGTTTTGCAAAAAACCTATTGCAGGATATCAGAAGACAATAATCCTTCACGCCGTCTCCGACATCAATAGATAGAACTCCGACGTCGAATATTGAAAGATTAGAATACTGCCTCTTACTTTTACTGTAATAGCGCGCCCTTACAGGCTCTGAATACGGTATCAGGACCCCCAATAGATATCTAAAACTTCCGACTTTACCTTGCACATCGTCGCATTCTGGGGTCAGTGTGACTACACATGGTTTTAGAGTACCTAACAGCGCTTCATCGACATTCTGCTGCCCCGACAAAAAGAATTCCTGGACCAGAACTTGATTGCAGGTCTGCCCCCACAGTTCTAATTGGTCAGCATCCCATCCTTCTTTATTTATGACTGAGACCACGCCTCGACTAGAAGCAAAAGCTGCTGCATTTCCTAGAGTCGAAACAAGATAATGGGCATTTAGGCTCGACTTGGATACGGCTCCCGTCCCAGTACCAATTTTTTGCTCAAGTAGTGCATTCAAGGGTGCAACATCTTCAGCGGATACATGAAGACGATCTTCTAATATAGGTAAAAGTGCTGCATCCATCGCGGAAACAGGTGTTCTTCTAGCTTGTGGTTCACCGACAGCCTCTACTGCCAAGTATGCTAATAGTTGATGCCACTGTTCAAGCGAGCCGCCAGCCGCTTCCTGGTGAGCCAAATCAAATAGGCGATAAGTCGAACGGATCGCTGCCTGTGAGACGCGCTCTTCCCAAGAGATCGAAAGCAATAGAGCCCCGCAACTCTCAATAGCCGAATTTATTTGTGTCAGGAGATCCGGTAGTCGCTCTGGATTTTCCTCCAAACCCAGCACCAGACTTTTATCTATACATCCGAAACCTACAGGGGCAATAAGCTCATCGCCTGTACGTGCAAGAATCTCGCGAAACACCTGCTCCGCATCCTCTGGAAATTGGGTCCAAAAGATTAACGCATAAGGGCCATCACATACGATTTTCTTCAGGCAGGCAATAATTGCAAGTGCCTGCTGCGCCATATTATTCATCCCACCATCAACAAGATGAATATCCGAGAAAATTATTCTTACGCCGTTGTATGGGCTAGGCGGTAGAGGTTTAACCGAGCCAAAATCATAAAGAAATGGCATGGCCCAAAAACCAGCGGAAACTAGAGCAGAATGTATTTTATCTAAATGATCGCGCTCATTATCAACAGCAGCAACTCGAACAAATTTCGGAATCATTTTTCTTCCTTGAACTGGAAAATAACCGCGGCGCCGTCATAAGCTTCAGAAAACTCAAATTCGTCTCGTAGCTCCTCCGCCGAGCACAGGACCAGGCTCCCATCAATCGACTCCATTACCATTTTTGAATAATAGAGACCTAATCCCATACCCTCGGCTCGGTTTGAAACGAATGGCGTGCACAGTTGATCTAGGGGAAGTTCGAAGCCAGGGCCGTTATCAATTATCGCCAACGAACCACTCCTGCGCTCGCTATCCCAACTCGACATAATTAGCACTGCGCCTTGTCTTCCGACTTTTTGAGCCTGATATCTTGCCCAATAAATAGCATTATCGATAATGTTATTTATAGCCCCCATCAAAAGATTCAAAGGCCCACTTACAGGGAAAGAAACCCCATCATCCGAAACGCGGTTCGAGAGTACAAGTTCGTGCCTCTTGAAGCGTCCTGAGTTCATATCAAGAGCCCTGGCCACTAGTTCCCTGGCAGTTATCTTCCTTGGGCGCTCTTTATTCAGCAAAGGCTTGAAAGTATCGAGAAGCTTTCGAAGGTTGGTAATTGTTTGTTCTAGAGTACTCTTACCACTGTTCGCCTCAAGCTGCCTTGTGAGGGTATCGACCCCATGAACCATCTCATGAAAAGCCAAAGACAAGTTCAAACCTGCCATGCCAGAATTGAGCATTACAGTGCGATAGCTATTTAACTGCGCTTGCAATGAGTCAACTACCGGTTTAACCTCAGACTCAATATTATTTTTCTTCGCAATTTCTTTTAACGACTCAAAAGCCTCTTCAACAGGAACTATTTTAGTCTCGCCCTTGATGGCCTTATCAATTTCTTTCCGGTGCGGTCCGTGCAAACGCTCAAACTTATCAAAAATGCTGAGCACTACCCGCTGAAGATTTCTATAGGTTAAATTCTCATCGAAACCTTCTCGGTTCGTCTTTTCTTTCAACCCAGAACTGAGAGACAAATCAAGATCAATATACCCTAGCAAACTGTCCGTACCCAGTTTTCCAGCAGGCCTATTAATCCTACGGACATTCAAGCCGAGCCAGTCATCTCCCGGCTCCCCATAGTTGAACACGCGGACTTGGTCTCGATAAACCCTTACACCTGCCTGAGATCTGATCCAGTCGGTAATGAGCTTTGCAGACCCTGTTTCCTTAAGTATCTCGGTTCGACGGTGATATGCATAAATCTTCCCCTTTATAGGACCTATACCTTGAAGCATTTCAGGGGAAAGGAAGATTGCTGGCACACCATCCGTGTCGTCCTCTTCAGCCGCCTTAACAAGCTCCAGCCTGTCACCTGCTTTACTTTCAGACGAGGGCTTTAGCCCTTTGTATGCAGGAGGGCTGAACTTATAATCCCAGGAGAAAACACCGTCATCAGACAAGCTAAAGTCAAAAGTCCACATTGCAGCATTTAACATATCCTTAGCTGATGGCAGATCCTCAATATCGCCTTCGCGCCCAGGTAGGTTAAGCACCACCTCAAACGATCCAATTTTATTTATGGGGTTCCCAAGAGAGGTAATTAAACGATACAAGTCCCTAACCTCTCTCTTACTCCACTCACTTCGAGACAGGTCTGTAACCGTCAGCGTAGTGCCGGATTCACCCAAGATGAACTTAGGGGGAGAATTCGTTACGACAGACACAGAAAGACCCTGATCGAGATACTTCCCCCCACCGACCAAGTCGTCCCAGTTAATTGTGAACTCTAGTTCATCCTCATTTTTCTTTTTTGTAACAACATGAACTGTTTCACCTAGTTTTTGAATAGCTAAGCGCCCAACCCCTTTCTCGCCAAGCGGCAGGCGTTTGAACCTAGGCGAAGGCTTTTTGCCAGCAGAGCTTCGTTTGGAATCCGTCCCTACTTCTAGCCACTTTGATTCAATATCACTTAAATTCATCCCACACCCATCATCGGATATGGAAATAAATGGCGTAGGACTCTCCAGGTTTAGAGTTACATCGACTTTTGTCGCATCGGCATCATATGAGTTCTTTACCAGCTCAAACACGGCAAGCCTATCGTGGCCTATCAACTGATCACCGAGCAATTTCAGTACATGAGACTGCACCCGCATTTTTAGACTGGTCAAACTGACACTCCTAGCATGCTTTATCAATCAGCATGTGCATTCTTCCTAAAATAATCCGCTGACAGCTCAAGAATCCTTAAAGCAGCCCATCTTCAGCCGAATCGGCACGATAAGCCGGTTCCCGTCGCGGCATTTAGCTATCCTATAGCCAGTAGGCTGAGCGGTACAGAGATCAGCGCCCTTGCAACAGCGAAGCTGGTGAGGCATGGATGCCGAGCCAGGCCCCGGGCGGCTTTTTGCCCGGGGCCTGGACACCAGCGCCGGCAGGGACGCCGGATCGACGGTACAAAACAAGCCACTCGCCCAGGTACACTACCGGTACAGTACGAAGGTCCTCACCTGTAACCTACCGTTCGCTAACGTACTGATTGCCCTGTACTTTCGCGTCCTGTACCGTTTCCTCGTGTAACCCAATGAAACCTAGCGCAGCGGTGTCATTGGCGAACTCATAATCCTTTGGTCCACGGTTCGAGTCCGTGTGGGCCCACCAATCTTGAAGCCGCGCATTGCGCGGCTTTGCTGTTTCTGCGACCCCACATTTACGCGGATATAACCTTTCACAAGTGGGGCAAGCGTCCACAATGTGTCCACAGCGGTCCGCGATCGGGTTCCAGTTGGACAGAGCCCTACCAACTCAAAGCTAAACGGCCTAGCTTGGAAAATAGACAGTGAGCCGAATAATCTGCATTATCGGCTCACCATATGAGCCGAATAGGCTCGCTAATCGGCTCATAGATGAAGACCTCTCATGAACGACGCACTCTGGATCTGGCAACAACCCGAGTGGCCACACTTCAGCTGGCAAGCCGAAGCGCTTGCGCCGCTGTTGCGCGCTTGCGGTCAGGTTCAGGGACGGTTGTTAGGCATGCTCGACGCGGTGGGAGGCGACGCCGAAGTGCACAGCAGCCTGGATGCCATGCTGCAGAACATCGTCACTTCTTCAGCCATTGAAGGTGAGCAACTGAATGTCGGCTCAGTGCGCTCATCACTGGCGCGGCGCCTGGGGCTGAACGAAGAGGGTCGCACCACCTCACGCTCCGAAGGCCTGGCGGAACTACTGTTCGACGCCACCCGTGCGTATCAACAGCCGCTGGACGAACAGCGACTTTTCACATGGCACCGTTGGCTGTTCCCCAGCGATGAACAAATGCTGACACGACCACTACATATCGGCACACTGCGCGGCGAAGAGCCCATGCAGGTGGTTTCCGGCCGGATCGACCGCCCTACCGTACATTTCGAAGCCCCTCCTCGCACAGGGCTGGAAACGCAGCTGGCCGACTTTCTCGCCTGGTTCGAGGCCAGTCGCAGCGATGCCAGCCTTGATCCCTTTCTGCGCGCCGGCATCGCTCATTTCTGGTTCGTTACCCTGCACCCCTTCGATGACGGCAACGGTCGCCTTACGCGCGCCATTACCGATCTGGCGCTAGCTCAGGGCGAGCAGCAGGCCATCCGCTTTTACGCTATGTCGGCGAGCATCCTCGATGACCGCACCGGTTACTACCGCATCCTCGAAGCCAGCCAGAAAGGCGGCCTGGACATCACTGCCTGGCTACAGTGGTTTCTCGAGACATTGCTCAAGAGCCTGGAGCAGGCGCTTGCTCGGATTGATCGTGTGCTGGTCAAGGCGCGCTTCTGGCAGGCTCACCGTAGCCAAGCCTTGTCTGCCGAGCAGATCAAAGTGCTCAACCGCCTGCTCGACGGAGGCGAACGTGGCTTCGAGAACGGTATCAGCGCCGCTCAGTACCAAGCCGTGGCCAAGGTATCCAAAGCCACCGCGACCCGGCATTTGAGTGACCTACTGGAAAAGGGCTGTATCGAGCGGCTGCCTGGTGGCGGGCGAAGCACACGTTACCAGATAGCACGCTGAACAACTGGGTCGAGCTCTCGCATTAACGCCACAGCGATAGTGTCAAAATCTCACTCGCAAGGCCGTACGCCAAAGATTCCTCACTGCCGATCGAACATGCTTGTCCCAATTTCTCTCCCACCATGCGTCCTCATTTCGCACGACTGTTTCCAAATCACTACCGGTCACACACGCCGCATGTTGACGAAACATCATTGGAAATGCGCAGTATTGTTTGAGCTTTTTCTTGATCATCACGTCCACCGGCTGGCCGTCATACGGCGTCTGCGCAACGATCTGGCAGCCCTCTCGGGAAAGTACATAGGCATGCAACGCCACGACACGACCGCGCGCTATGAAAGGAAACCACGTCAACCAGATCGAGCCCATGCTATAGCCTAGGTGCAACGCCTGGAATCTGCGGGTGCGCAGGAAGCGGTTGATCCAGCGGACCTGGCGAGCCTTCAAGGTATAGGGCTTTACGTCATCCTCGAAAATGAGGACGCGCTCTAGGCCTTCGTCCAGGGCCCGTTGTGCCAGCTGCTGGTGCGATTCGTAGCAACCCCGCTGCGGGTCCTGATTTTTTTCGACGATATGAAAGATGACTGGATTATCGATGAGTGTGGAAACAGTATTCCGAAACAACTCGCGTCGATCATTGCGCGCTTCCAGCGAGATGCAATAAACCGCATCGACATCAAAATGCACCTTGCTCACAACGGCCCCTTCCAATCTCGTCCCTGCCACCTCAATGTGGCAAGCATTGGCAGCATGATACTGGCCCCATGCGAGATCACAAAGAATGAACGGCATCTCGACATCAAGATTCAACCGAGCGCCATTCCGAAGTGCCCACCAGCGCCACTAGCTTGCTAGCCAGTCGAGCGACAGATAGTCTGGCGGCCCCATAGCCGAGATTCGCCATGTCGGACATCCGCCCCATCGCCCTCGACGAAATCGACCGCCAGTTGATCGCCCTGCTGCAGATCAACGCGCGCGAAAGCGTCGCCACTCTCGCCCGCCAGCTGGGCATTGCCCGCACCACCGTGAACTCGCGCCTGGAGCGCCTGGAAAAGAGCAAGGTCATCACCGGCTATGGCGTGCGCCTGGGCCAGCGCCTGATCGGCGGTGGCCTGCAAGCCTATGTGGGCATCAAGGCACAACCCCGCTCGGGCAAGGACATCGTGCGCCGGCTCACCGCCATGGGGCAGGTCCAGCAACTGTGCGCGGTCAGCGGCGAATTCGACTACGTCGCCTGGCTCAGCAGCGACTCGCCCGAACAGCTGGACCAGTTGCTCGACCAGATCGGCAGCCTGGAAGGGGTGGAGAAGACGACCACCTCCATCATCCTCAGCAGCAAGGTCGACCGGGGGCAACCGGGCTGAGTTGATGCGCGGGGCTCATGCCTGTCGTCATTATGCGCAAAAGAACGATCGTTTAGATGATCATCCACACGTAACGACGCCACTCTGCACCTTAATTACGAACACCCCACTCCCTAAAATGGCCTCCAGGCAATTTCCTATACTCAGGCTCCGCCCTCTGCGCAGCCCCTGGCAAGGTCATCACATGAACAAGAAAAACCGCCACCCCGCCGACGGCAAGAAACCCATCACCATCTTCGGCCCGGACTTCCCCTTCGCGTTCGACGATTGGCTGGAGCACCCCGCCGGCCTGGGCAGCATCCCGGCAGAGCGCCACGGTGAGGAGGTCGCCATTGTCGGTGGCGGTATCGCGGGCCTGGTGGCGGCCTACGAGTTGATGAAGCTGGGCCTCAAGCCCGTGGTGTACGAGGCGTCCAAGCTGGGTGGGCGCCTGCGTTCGCAGGCTTTCAATGGCACCGACGGCATCGTCGCCGAGCTGGGCGGCATGCGTTTCCCGGTCTCGTCCACGGCCTTCTACCACTATGTCGACAAGCTGGGCCTTGAGACCAAGCCATTCCCCAACCCGCTGACCCCAGCCTCGGGCAGCACCGTGATCGACCTGGAAGGCCAGACCTACTACGCCGAGAAGATCTCCGACCTGCCGGCGCTGTTCCAGGAGGTGGCCGATGCCTGGGCCGATGCCTTGGAAAGCGGCGCCCAGTTCGGCGATATCCAGCAGGCCATCCGCGACCGCGACGTGCCGCGCCTCAAGGAGCTGTGGAATACCCTGGTACCACTGTGGGACGACCGCACCTTCTATGACTTCGTCGCCACATCGCGCTCGTTCGCCAAGCTGAGCTTCCAGCACCGCGAAGTGTTCGGCCAGGTCGGCTTCGGTACCGGCGGCTGGGATTCGGATTTCCCCAACTCGATGCTGGAAATCTTCCGCGTGGTGATGACCAACTGCGACGACCACCAGCATCTGGTGGTCGGCGGCGTGGAGCAGGTGCCGCAGGGTATCTGGCGCCACGTGCCGGAGCGCTGCGCCCATTGGCCGGCCGGCACCAGCCTCAGCTCATTGCACGGCGGTGCGCCGCGCGCCGGGGTCAAGCGCATCCACCGCGCCAGCGATGGCAGCCTGGCGGTCACCGACAACTGGGGTGACACCCGCCACTACGCGGCCGTGCTCGCCACCTGCCAGACCTGGCTGCTGACCACCCAGATCGATTGCGAGGAGTCGCTGTTCTCGCAAAAGATGTGGATGGCCCTGGACCGCACCCGCTACATGCAATCGTCCAAGACCTTCGTCATGGTCGACCGGCCGTTCTGGAAGGACAAGGACCCGGAGACCGGTCGTGACCTGATGAGCATGACGCTCACCGACCGCCTGACCCGTGGCACCTACCTGTTCGACAACGGCGACGACAAGCCCGGGGTCATCTGCCTGTCCTACGCGTGGATGAGCGACGCCCTGAAGATGCTGCCGCACCCGACCGAGAAACGCGTGCAACTGGCTCTCGATGCCCTGAAGAAGATCTACCCGAAGACCGATATCGCGGGCCACATCATCGGTGACCCGATCACCATTTCCTGGGAAGCCGACCCGTACTTCCTCGGCGCCTTCAAGGGCGCGCTGCCGGGGCACTACCGCTATAACCAGCGCATGTACGCGCACTTCATGCAGCAGGACATGCCGGCCGAGCAGCGCGGTATCTTCATCGCCGGCGATGATGTGTCGTGGACACCGGCTTGGGTGGAAGGTGCGGTGCAGACATCGCTCAATGCGGTGTGGGGTATCATGAACCACTTCGGTGGCAAGACCCACCCGGAGAACCCAGGCCCAGGCGACGTCTTTCACGAGATCGGGCCGATCGCCCTGCCCGACTGAAGACAAGGAGGCACCATGCGCATCGCTCTCTACCAGGGCGCGCCCCGGCCACTGGACGTGGCCGGCAACCTTGAGCGCCTGCACCAGCAGGCGCAGCTGGCGGCCGCCCGCGGCGCCCAGTTGCTGGTATGCCCAGAGATGTTCCTGAGCGGCTACAACATCGGGCTGCAAGCGGTGCAACGTCTGGCCGAGGCCGATGATGGTGCGTCGGCCATGGCAGTGGTGGAAATCGCCCAGGCCAACCGCATCGCCATCGTCTACGGCTACCCCGAGCGCGCCGAGGACGGCGCGATCTACAACAGCGTGCAGTTGATCGATGCCCAGGGCCGCAGCCTGTGCAACTACCGCAAGACTCACCTGTTCGGCGACTTGGACCGTGCCATGTTCAGCCCCGGCCCCGACCACTTCCCGGTGGTCGAGTTGGGCGGCTGGAAGCTCGGCATGCTGATCTGCTACGACATCGAGTTCCCGGAAAACGCGCGTCGCCTGGCCCTGGCCGGCGCCGAGCTTATTCTGGTGCCGACCGCGAACATGGAGCCCTACGATTTCATCTGCCAGGTCACCGTGCGGGCACGGGCGCAGGAGAACCAGTGCTACCTGGTGTACGCCAACTATTGTGGCGCTGAGGGTGAAATCCGGTATTGCGGGCAGAGCAGCATCGTCGGGCCGGATGGGGACGTGTTGGCGATGGCTGAGCGAGATGAGAGCGTGCTGCTGGCGGAGCTGGATCGAGAGCGGGTAGTACGCGGGCGCGCGGCGTTTCCCTACCTGACGGATCTGCGGCAAGAGCTGCATTCGCGTAACGGGTGAGATCGATCCGGGCCGCTGGGCCGGTCAATCGCGGAGTAAGCCCGGACGCAACCCGTGTGGGAGCGGGCTTGTCCCGCGATTGGGCCAGCAAATGCGTTAGCATTACCCCATGCCAGACGCCACCCGCCACCTCACCCTCGCCAACGGCCTGCAGCTCACCCTGCGCCATGCCCCGCGCCTAAAGCGCGCAGCAGCAGCACTGCGAGTGCATGCCGGCAGCCATGACGCTCCAGCCAGATGGCCAGGCCTGGCGCACTTCCTGGAGCATTTGTTCTTCCTCGGCAATGCCCGCTTCCCCTTGGAAGACGGCCTGATGCGCTACGTCCAGGGCTTGGGCGGCCAGGTCAACGCCAGCACCCGCGAGCGCACCACCGATTTCTTCTTCGAAGTCCCACCCGCCGCACTGGCAGGCGGGCTGGAGCGTCTCTGCCAGATGCTCGTCGAGCCCGACCTGGGTATCGAACGCCAGCACCGTGAGCGGGAAGTGATCCACGCGGAGTTCATCGCCTGGTCGCGCAGCCCCGAGGCCCAGCGGCAATTCGCCTTGCTCCAGCGCGTATCCACCCGCCATCCGTTGAGCGGTTTCCAGGCGGGCAACCGGTATACCCTGCCTATTCATGCCCCAGCGTTCCAGCAGGGGCTCGGGCAGTTTCACCAGACTCACTACCAGGGCGGCCAGATAGCCCTGAGCCTATGTGGCCCGCAGTCGCTGGATGCATTGCAGACGCTGGGCGTGCGCTTCGCCTCGCTGTTTCCGAGCGGCAAGCGTCCTGCACGAGTACCTGTGCCACCCCTTCTCTGCGAGCCGATGGCCCCTCCGGTCGTACGCGATGGAACACTGGACCTGGTGTTCGCCCACGAGCAGTTGCCGCCGCAGGCAGAGCAGGCCTTCGAGCTCTTGCGCGCTTGCCTCAGTGACAATCGCCCCGGCAGCTGGTTGGGCTACGTGCGCGAACAAGGCTGGCTGCAGAGCTTGAAGGCCGAGCTTCTGTACTCACACGCGGGTCAATTGCTCTGGGCGCTGCACCTGCAGTTAAGCG
The DNA here is from genome assembly GCF_020151015.1 of Pseudomonas sp. p1(2021b). Classification (NCBI taxonomy): domain Bacteria; kingdom Pseudomonadati; phylum Pseudomonadota; class Gammaproteobacteria; order Pseudomonadales; family Pseudomonadaceae; genus Pseudomonas; species Pseudomonas sp. p1(2021b). The sequence goes on along the minus strand of NZ_CP083746.1, from coordinate 365,388 downwards.
AAAACGCCCCACCCGAGCAGGTCCAAGCATCGTTGCACGGCTGGCTGGGCTTTCTGGGCAAAGCGCATCCACAGGGTCTGAACGAACTGTTCGCCTGCCTGCAGTACAACCGCGAACAAGCGGCCAGCGCCCTGGAACTGGCTCGCCGGGACAGCATGGGGCTGCCTTTCCAAGGGCTGGATGAGCAAGGTCTGCGGGCATTCAGCGCACTGTTGCATACCCTGCCAAGCAGCGGGCATGGTCGATGGCAACTCCCGCCAGCCGAGCCATTGCTCCAGCCCGGCTTCAACCCGCATGACAGAGCGCCATTGCCCACAGGCCTGGCCATCAGCGCCAGCCTGCCTGCATCACGCCGGTTTGCCGCGCTCTACCTGCGCTGGCAGGTCCCGTCGGATGCACGCTCACGTTTGCAGCCAGTGTTCGCGCACGCACTACAGCCCTTGGTCGAACGCGCCGAGCGTGCTTCGGTGAAATTGGCATTCATCGCCATTGGCGATTGCTTGCAGCTGACTTGCGCAGGTCTACCGGAAGCCGTCGTGCATACGATGAAGGAAGCCCTGCCGCTGCTAGGGGCCGCCGCGATGGCTCCCCATGCACGGCCCTGCGCGCCGGAGCCCAAGCTGATCCCGCTGCGCATGCTGCTCAAGGCCTTGCCCGATGCCGTCCGGGGCATGACCCAGCCCGCCCCTGCAGTAGCGCAGCAATGGCCGGGCGAGCTATGGCAGGCCGCTCGCTGGCACGGGTTACTGGTGGGCTTCGACAAGGCCGCACAGTCGGCCTTGGGCGCAACGTTGAAAACACTACCGGGCCTGCCGACCGGCCCTGCATCCCCCAAAGCCTTCAAGGGTCGCAAATGGCAGTGGGTAGAGACTCAGGGCAACGAACACGCCCTTCTGTTGTTCTGCCCAGTGCCTGCGCGATTGCAAGCCGCAGGCCGGCTGCTCGCTCATGTGCTGCAAGGGCCCTTCTACCAGCGCCTGCGCGTCGAGCTGCAGTTGGGCTACGCGGTGTTCAGCGCCTTTCGTCAGGTCGAAGGGGTCGGTGGCCTGCTCTTCGGCGTGCAGTCGCCCAACACCCGTCTCGGGCAGATCCTTGATCATGTGCTACAGCTGCTGGCAGAAGACCTGCCGTTGGCCTCCGAAGCCCGCCAGGCGCTGGCCGCGCAATTCGACGAAAGCGCCATGGCCAACGCCGAGGTCGCCGAATGGGCATGGCAGACACACCTGGCGACACAAGCCGACGACCTCGAGCTCATGCAGCGGTCTATCCTGAATACAACGCAAGAACAACTCGACGATCTCAGGCAAGCGCTGCTGGCTGCCGATCATGGCTGGCTGTGCCTGGCCAACGGTCCGGCACCTGATGGGCATGGGCCGTGAAATCCGTAGGATTGTTACGGAGACTGCAATGGCACTTTTCGAATAATTAACCTTTCAGTACAAATTTTTCTTGTAAGATAGCGCAATCTCAGCCAATGGAACCTCCTTCTTCAGGCGGCGCCAAACAAGTAGCTGACCACCCCAACCCATCCGGAAGGAGAACGCCCATGTGGACCAAACCTGCATACACTGACCTGCGTATCGGCTTCGAAGTGACCATGTACTTCGCCAACCGCTGATTACCGCAGCGCTTCGACGCCTCGGTCCGCCGGGGCGTTTTCGTTTTCTGCATACGGCTTTGCACAGAGAGGGGCCATGTACATCCAGATCCTCGGTTCCGCCGCTGGCGGCGGTTTTCCCCAGTGGAACTGCAACTGCGCCAACTGCAAGGGCTATCGCGACGGCACCCTGCGCGCCACGGCGCGTACCCAATCGTCCATTGCCCTCTCCGATGACGGCGAGCACTGGGTCCTGTGCAACGCCTCGCCGGACATTCGCGCGCAGCTGCAGGGCTTTGCGCCCATGCAGCCAGCCCGAGCCCTGCGCGACACCGGCATCGATGCGATCGTCCTGCTCGACAGCCAGATCGACCACACCACCGGCCTGCTCAGCCTGCGCGAAGGCTGCCCGCACCAGGTCTGGTGCACCGACATGGTCCACCAGGACCTGACCACCGGCTTCCCACTGTTCAACATGCTCAGCCACTGGAATGGTGGCTTGGTGTGGAACCGCATCGAGCTGCAAGGCAGCTTCGTCATCCCAGCCTGCCCGAACCTCAAGTTCACCCCCTTCCCCCTGCGCAGCGCCGCGCCGCCCTATTCGCCGCACCGCTTCGACCCGCACCCGGGGGACAACCTTGGCCTGCTGGTGGAAGACCTGCGTACCGGCGGCAAGCTGTTCTACGCCCCAGGCCTCGGGCAGGTCGACGACCAGCTGCTGCAGATGATGCAAGGCGCCGACTGCCTGCTGGTCGACGGCACGCTGTGGGAGGATGATGAAATGCAGCGTCGGGGCGTCGGTACCCGTACCGGTCGCGAGATGGGCCACCTGGCGCAGAATGGCCCAGGCGGTATGCTCGAGGTGCTGGAGGGCTTCCCTCGCCAGCGCAAGGTGCTCATCCACATCAACAACACCAACCCGATCCTCGATGAAGACTCGCCCGAGCGGGCCGAAGTGCTGCGCCGGGGCGTCGAAGTTGCCTACGACGGCATGAGTATCGAGCTGTAAGGGTATTGCCCGCCCCTTGTAGGAGCGGCCTTGTGCCGCGACAGGGCCAGCCCCGGCAGGACGCCGGAACATGGCAAGGGCTTCGCCCTTGATCGCGGGGCAAGCCCGCTCCTACAGAGACCTCGCCATAACAGGAGTCCGCTGAATGAGCGACGCACTGCCGATGTCCCCTGCCGAGTTCGAGCAGGCCCTGCGCGCCAAGGGCGCCTATTACCATATCCACCACCCGTACCACGTGGCGATGTACGAAGGCCGCGCCACCCGCGAGCAGATTCAGGGCTGGGTGGCCAATCGCTTCTACTACCAGGTCAACATCCCGATGAAGGATGCCGCGATCCTGGCCAACTGCCCGGACCGCGAAGTGCGTCGCGAGTGGATCCAGCGCCTGCTCGACCACGACGGCGCGCCGGGCGAGGATGGCGGCATCGAGGCCTGGCTGCGCCTGGGCCAAGCCGTGGGCCTGGATCCGGAGCAGTTGCGCTCCCAGGAACTGGTACTGCCAGGCGTGCGCTTTGCCGTGGACGCCTATGTCAACTTCGCCCGCCGCGCCAGCTGGCAGGAAGCCGCCAGCAGCTCGCTGACCGAGCTGTTCGCCCCGCAGATCCACCAGTCGCGCCTGGACAGTTGGCCCCAGCACTACCCCTGGATCGACCCGGCCGGCTATGAATACTTCCGCACCCGTCTGGGCCAGGCCCGGCGTGATGTCGAGCACGGCCTGGCGATCACCTTGCAGCACTACACCACCCGCCAGGGCCAGGAGCGTATGCTGGAGATCCTGCAGTTCAAGCTGGATATCCTGTGGACCATGCTCGATGCCATGAGCATGGCCTATGAATTGAACCGCCCGCCCTACCACACCGTCACCAACGAGCGGGCCTGGCACAAGGGGATCGCCCTATGAGTTTCGACCGTCGACAGGTGCCGAACTGGCGCCCGGGCTATCGTTTCCAGTATGAGCCGGCGCAGAAGGGCCATGTACTGCTCTACCCCGAGGGCATGATCAAGCTCAACGAAAGCGCGGGCCTGATCGGTGCGTTGATCGATGGGCAGCGTGACGTGGCAGCGATCATCGCCGAACTGGAGCGCCAGTTCCCCGGTATCCCGGAAGTGGCCGATGATATCGAGCAGTTCATGGAGGTGGCCCGTGCCGAACACTGGATCGTCCTCGCCTGACATGCCGGCCAAGCCTGAGGTCGGCTTGCCGCTGTGGCTATTGGCCGAGCTGACCTACCGCTGCCCGCTGCAGTGCCCGTATTGTTCCAACCCGCTGGACTTCGCCGCCCAGGGCCAGGAGCTCTCCACCGAGCAGTGGTTCAGCGTGATGGCCCAGGCCCGCGAGCTGGGCGCGGCCCAGCTGGGCTTTTCCGGCGGTGAGCCGCTGGTGCGCCAGGACCTGGCCGAGCTGATCGGCGAGGCGCGGCGCCTTGGCTACTACACCAACCTGATCACCTCGGGCATCGGCCTGACCGAGCAGAAGATCGCCGCATTCAAGCAAGCTGGCCTGGACCATATCCAGATCAGCTTCCAGGCCAGCGACGAGCAGGTGAACAACCTGCTGGCCGGCTCGAAGAAAGCCTTCGCCCAGAAACTGGAAATGGCCCGCGCGGTAAAGGCCCACGGCTACCCGATGGTGCTGAACTTTGTCACCCATCGGCATAATATCGACAGGATCGACCGCATCATCGAACTGTGCATCGCCCTGGAAGCCGATTTCGTCGAGCTTGCCACCTGCCAGTTCTATGGCTGGGCACACCTCAATCGCCTGGGGTTGCTGCCTACCCGCGCACAGTTGGAACGGGCCGAGCGCATCACCAACGAATACCGCGACAAGCTCAAGGCGGCCGGCAACCCCTGCAAGTTGATCTTCGTCACACCGGATTACTACGAGGAGCGCCCCAAGGCCTGCATGAACGGCTGGGGCAGCCTGTTCCTCACCATCACCCCCGACGGTACCGCCCTGCCCTGCCATGGCGCACGCCAGTTGCCGGTGCAGTTTCCCAATGTACGCGAGCATGACCTGCGGCACATCTGGTACGACTCCTTCGGCTTCAACCGCTTCCGCGGCTACGACTGGATGCCCGAGCCATGCCGCTCGTGCGACGAAAAGGAAAAGGACTTCGGCGGCTGCCGCTGCCAGGCTTTCATGCTCACCGGCGATGCCAGCAATGCCGACCCGGTGTGCGCCAAGTCGGCCGACCACGGCCTCATTCTCAAGGCCCGTGAAGAAGCCGAGACCGCCCAGCAGACCATCGAAGAGATGACTTTCCGCAATGAGCGCAACTCCCATGTCATTGCCCGAGGTTGATTTCAGTGCTGCCCAGGCCGTGGCTGCCGGTACCGACTTCGCCGAACTCAAGGTCGGCGCTGCCGGCCTGTTCTGGAACGAGTTCCGCCCCGCCGATGGTGCCTGTCGCCTTTGGCACTGGCGCAACGAACAGGCCCATTGCCTGACGCCCGACGGTTTCAGCGCGCGCAGCCGGGTCTATGAATATGGCGGTGGCAGTTTCTGCCTTGGCGGCGACGGGCTGGTGTTCGTCAATGAAAGCGACCAACAGCTGTATACCCAAGCCCTCGACGGCTCGGCGCCACGTCCGCTGACCCAAGCTGCGCAATGCCGCTATGGCGATGTGCTGTGGCATGAGGGTCGGGTGTTCGCGGTGGAGGAGGCCCATGCCAGCCAGGTGCAGCACCGGCTGGTCGCGATCAGCGCCGAGGGCCGGGAGGTATTGGCCGAAGGCGCGGATTTCTATGCCTCGCCTACGCTCAGCGACGATGGCCGGCGCCTGGCCTGGGTCGAATGGGATCGCCCCGAGCAGCCTTGGACCGCTACCCGTCTGATGTGCCGGGAGCGCGACCGCCAAGGTAGCTGGGGCCCAGCCCGTTGCATCGCAGGCGATGCTGGCCGGCAGGCGTCTTTGCAGCAGCCGCGCTTCGATACCCAGGGCCGGCTGTACTGCCTGTCCGACCGCAACGGCTATTGGCAACCCTGGGGTGAAGTCGACGGTGCCTGGCAGCCCTTGCCGGCTATCGCTGCGGATCATGCCGCCGCGCCTTGGCAGCTGGGCGCAAGCACCTGGCTGGCGCTCGGGCCAGACGCGTACCTTGCCAGTTGGTTCGAGGACGGTTTCGGACTGCTGGGGTTGCGCAGCGGGGGCCAGCCGGTCCAGCGCTTGGGCAGCGACTACACGCGTTTTCGCAGCCTGGCCCTGGATGAGCGGCACGTCTATGCCATCGCCGCCTCGCCACTGAATCCACCGGCGGTCATCGCTTTCGACCGGCAGACCGGGCATGCCCGGGTATTGGCTGGCGGTGGCCTGCCGCTCCCCGCCGCCCGGGTCAGCCGCCCGCGCCCGATTCGCTACCCCAGCGGCGATGGCGAGGCCCATGGTTTCTATTACCCGGCCAGAGACCAGGAGGGGCCATCACCGCTGGTGGTGTTCATCCATGGCGGTCCGACCTCGGCCTGCTACCCCGTCTTCGACCCACGCATCCAGTACTGGACCCAGCGCGGCTTCGCCGTGGCCGACCTCAACTACCGCGGCAGCAGCGGCTATGGCCGTGCCTACCGCCACGCCTTGCACCTGCGCTGGGGCGAACTCGACGTGCAGGACGCCTGCGCCGCAGTCGATCACCTGGCCGGGCTGGGCCTGGTCGACCCGCACAAGGCGTTCATCCGCGGTGGCAGTGCCGGCGGCTATACCACCTTGTGCGCCCTGGCCTTCCATGACGTGTTCCGCGCGGGCGCCAGCCTCTACGGCGTCAGCGACCCGGTCGCCCTGGGCCGCGCCACGCACAAGTTCGAAGGCGACTACCTGGACTGGCTGATCGGCGACCCTGAATGTGACCTCGAGCGCTACCGGCAACGCACCCCCTTGCTCCATGCCGGGCGGATCAAGGCGCCGGTGATCTTCTTCCAAGGCGAGTTGGATGCCGTGGTGGTGCCAGAGCAGACCCGCGCCATGCTCGACGCGCTCAAGGCCAACGGCGTCGAGGCCGAGGGGCATTTCTATGCCGGTGAGCGGCATGGGTTTCGCCAGGCGAGAAACCTGGCCCATGCGCTGGAAGAAGAATGGAAGTTCTATTGCCGGGTATTAGGCAGGTAGCGCCCTGGGGCCGCATGGCGGCCCCGGCGATATCACCGCTTGGCGATGATATAGACCGCATGCACGATGCCGGGAATGTAACCGAGCAACGTCAGCAGGATGTTCAGCCAGAACGCACCGCCAAAGCCCACCTGAAGGAATACGCCCAGCGGCGGAAGAATGATGGCGATGATGATGCGAATGAAGTCCATGCAATGCTCTCCTTGTTAGGTTTAACAAGAGACTAGCTGCATTCCTCCAAGGTTCCTCCATGGACAGCAACGGCTGCGTTGTGCCCATCGCCGGCAAATAGGCACCACCCCCATCCACCGGGCAAAAAAAACGCCCCGGGCCAAAAACTGCAGGCCAAGGGCGATGCGCAGGAACGCGAGACGGTTCGTTGAAATTCGTTACGCCGCGGCGGCCATTCAGGCCGATGCCTCGCGGCGACTGTGTTGCTGGACATGCAGGCGGGCGAAGGCCCGGGCCAGGCGCAGGAGCATCTCGTCGATATTGCCCTTGCTCACGGTCAGTGCCGGAGAGAATCGCACCACGTCCACCTGCGGCGCGTTGAGCAGCAAGCCCTCATGCAGCGCGGCCTCGACCAACTCCCTGGCCAGTTCGTCGCGCAGCTGCAAGGCCCAGAGCAGCCCTTGGCCACGCACCTCGCCCTGGCCGTACCGGCCGGCCAACCGGCTGAGGCCATCCCGCAGATGGCGGCCGCTGTCCTGCACATGCTCGAAGAAACCAGGTTCAAGCACGGTCTTGAGTACTGCCAGGCCAGCGGCGCTCATCAATGCGTTGCCATGGTGGCTACCCTCCAGCTCGCCAGGCTCGGCGCAACAGGCTGTGCCACGGGCCAGCAGGGCCGCCAGCGGCACGCCGCCCCCCAGGCCTTTACCCAAGGTGATGATGTCGGCGCGTACGCCGTAGGTCTGTTCGGCGAGCAAGGCGCCACAACGACCGATGCCAGTCTGGACCTCGTCGAGGACCAACAGGATCCCCAGCTCGCGGCACAGCTGCTCGACACCCTTGAGGTACTCGACCGTGGCAGGGATCACACCGGCCTCGCCCTGAATCGGCTCGAGCATGATCGCCACGGTGCGCGAGTCCACGGCCGCATGCAGGGCCGCCAGGTCATTGAATGGGACCTTGCTGAAGCCCGGCAGGCCGGGCTCGCAGCGATTGCATGGCAGCGGGTCGGAGGCCGACAGCGCGCCCAGGCTACGCCCGTGGCACGCCTGGCTGGCGGTGATGATGTGATAGGCGCCATTGCGATGCAGCTGGCCCCACTTGCGCGCCAGCTTGATTGCGCCCTCGCAGGCCTCGGCACCACTGTTGAGCAAGTACGCCTGATCGCTGCCCGTGCTCTGGCACAGCTGGTCGACGAGCGTCAGCAGGCCGCGACTATGAAAACCCGTGCCCGGGTTGACCAGCGCCTGAGCTTGGTTGGCCAGGGCCTTGACCAGCACGCTGGGGCTATGGCCCAGGCTGTTGACCGCGCAACCCTGGGTGAAATCCAGATAGGCGTGCCCCTGGTCATCCCACAACCAGGAGCCCTGCCCACGTACGAATACCTGCGCTGCCCGCTCCGCGCTTGGCATCAGCCGCTCGCGAGACAGGGGCGCTGCCGGCGGCTGGCTCACGAGCGCGCGCTTGGGCTCGGCGACCACAGGGGTCGATCGGCGCAGGTTGAACAGGTTCATCGGGGCTCCAGCCATGCACGGTAGAAGGCAGCCAAGGCTTATGGGAAAGGTTTATTTTGCCTGGCCTATCAAAAGTCTTTTTCCGGGCGGGTAACAATAGCTGCAAAGGTTGCTGTGAGCCGCCGGAATACAGCGATAGACTAGGCCTGTCGCGGATTCGCGGCCATTTGGTTTTTCCAGCATTTTCGATAAGTGGATCTTATGGATTTTCGTCAGTTGCGTTATTTCGTCGCGGTGTATGAAGAAGGCCATGTGGGCCGGGCCGCCGAACGCCTGTCGCTCTCTCAACCCGCACTCTCCCAGCAGATCCGCCACCTCGAGCACAGCCTCGACCTGAACCTGTTCGAGCGCAGCAACAAGCGCCTGTTGCCCACCCTGGCCGCCCACACCCTGTACAACCATGCCTTGCCGTTGCTCGATGGCCTGCAGCGCGCCCACGAGGCCATGCGCAACTTCAAGGGCCAAGCCCTGCGTACCCTGGCCATCGGCGTCATGCGCACCCTGCGGCCAAGCCTGGTGCCGCAGTTGCTCGAGCGTGTGCGCAAGGCCCAGCCGCACCTGGTGGTGCAGATCTACGAACTCTCGGGGATGGAAATCGAGCGGCGCCTGCTCAACGGCAGCCTGGACATCGGTATCAGCTACCTGCCACCCCGCCAACCTGGCTTGCATGGCCTGTTGCTGTATGAAGACGAACTCCAGTTGGTCATCCCCAATACCCACCCCCTGAAGGATTTCAAGAAGGTCTCGGTACGCCAGGCCGCAGAATTACCCATGCTGATGCTCGGCGAGGAGTTCCAGATGCGCCAGATCTGGCAGACCCAGTTGGCCAACCTGGGGCGCAGGCCGCAGGTGGAGGCAGAGATGAACAACATGGCAGGGATTCTCGACAGCCTGGCGCATACCGCGTTGGCGACCATCCTGCCTGGGCGGGCCAAGGATGTGGGAGAAGACGACCAGACACTGCTGTGGAAGCCCTTGAGCGAACCGCGGGTGCCGCTGAAGGTAGGCTTGGTATTTCGCGATGCCCAACGCCAGCAGGCCTCGGTGGAGTTGCTGCGCACATTGCTGGAAGAGGAGGCCGATGGACGTCAGCCCGGCATGTCGCCTCTGGACGTGCTTGGCTGAAAAAACGCACACAAAGAAAACCCCGCCTAAGCGGGGTTTCCCAGACTGTTTCCCTTCGACATCCCTATCGCCCCACCGTCCTGGCAGGAATCCTACGTGTCCCTGTTCTGTCCTTTGCGCTTCCTGCGCTACGTCCTTGTGAGAAAGATTAACCGTGGATCCAATCCTAGGAAAGAGGAAAAACACCGTCACGTCGTGTAGGAGATAGCTTACAAAGTCACACATAAATGTGACTTCTTGTTAAAAGCCATCCACAAAAAAGCCCGCTCCTACTTCACCGCCAGGGCTTTGTAGGAGCGGGCTTACACCAACCAGGTCAGAACTGCGCGGCGTCGAGCAGGTAGAGCGTTTCGCTGCCCGCCTTGACCGAGGCCACCAGCGAGCCCACACGCGGCAACAGGCGAGCGAAATAGAAGCGTGCGGTACCCAGCTTGGCGGCATAGAAGGCCTCGTCGCCCTTACCTGCCAGCGCAGCGCGAGCCATCAGGGCCCACATGTAGGCGTAGGCGACGTAACCGAAGGCATGCAGGTATTCCACCGATGCCGCCCCGATTTCGTTGGGGTTGCCCTTGGCCTGCGCCAATACCCATTCGGTGAGCCCGTCGAGTTGCTCGAGGGATGCGGCGAGCGGGGTGGTGAACTCGCCCAGTTCGGAGCCGGCGCTGGCGATGAACTGGCGAATCTCGTCGGAGAACAGGCGGTAGAACGCACCGCCATTGCCCACCACCTTGCGCCCCATCAGGTCCAGGGCCTGGATGCCATTGGTGCCTTCGTAGATCTGGGTGATACGCACATCACGCACCAATTGCTCCTGACCCCACTCGCGGATGTAGCCATGGCCGCCGAATACCTGCTGACCGTGCACCGCACACTCAAGGCCCAGATCAGTGAGGAAGGCCTTGGCCACTGGCGTCAGCAGCGCCACCAAGTCTTCGCTGCGCTTGCGGGTCGTGGCGTCTTCGCTGTACTTGGCGCTGTCCAGTTGCATGGCAACGTAGGTGGAGAACGCGCGGCCACCTTCGATCAACGCCTTCATGGTCAGCAACATACGGCGGACATCGGGGTGAACGATGATCGGGTCGGCCGCTTTGTCCTTGGCCTGGGGCCCGGTTGGCGCACGGCTCTGCAAGCGCTCGCGGGCGTATTCCACAGCATTCTGGTAGGAGCGCTCGGCCGACGCCAAGCCCTGGATACCGACACCCAGGCGCTCGTAGTTCATCATGGTGAACATCGCCGCCAGGCCCTTGTTCGCCTCGCCCACCAAGTAGCCGGTGGCGCCGTCGAAGTTCATGACGCAGGTCGCCGAGGCCTGGATGCCCATCTTGTGTTCGATCGACCCGCAATTGGCCGGGTTGCGTGCGCCCAGGCTGCCATCGTCGTTGACCAGGAACTTCGGCACCAGGAACAGCGAGATCCCCTTCGGGCCGGCCGGTGCGTCCGGCAACTTGGCCAGCACCAGGTGGATGATGTTCTCGGTCAGGTCGTGCTCGCCGCCGGTGATGAAGATCTTGGTGCCGCTGACCTTGTAGCTGCCATCCGCCTGGGGCTCGGCCTTGGTGCGGATGATACCCAGGTCGGTGCCGGCATGGGGCTCGGTCAGGCACATGGAGCCTGCCCACACACCTGCATACATGTTGGGCAGGTATTTTTCCTTCAGCGCTTCGCTGGCATGGGCGTTGATCGACAGGCACGCCCCGGCAGTCAGCATCGGGTACAGGCCGAAGGCCAGGCTAGAGGCGTTGACCATCTCCTCGACCTGAGCGGAAATCGCCTTGGGCATGCCCATGCCACCGAACAGCGGGTCGCCCCCGACGCCCACCCAGCCACCTTCGGCGTAGGTGTTGTAGGCCTCGATGAAGCCTGCCGGCGTGCGTACGGCGCCGCTCTCCCAATGGCACCCCTCTTCGTCACCACTGCGGCTCAGCGGGGCGATGGTCTTGCTGGTGACCTTGCCCGCTTCCTCCAGCACGGCCATGGCGGTCTCTTCATCGACAGCCTCGGCCAGGGCAGGCAATTGTTGCCAGAGTTTGGCCACCTCGAAGACTTCATTCAGAACGAAACGCATATCGCGCAGGGGCGCTTTATAGTCAGCCATGACAACCTCTCGCTATCAGGGTCGGGGCGATCCGGCAGGACCGCGGCACTAGGTGAAACGAGTGTACCCGAACAACGTTTGCGAGACATAGGGTCATCACGCGACCAAATGGTCACGCATAGTCACGCCATGCGTACTGCGCCACGCCTGGAATGCTCGCCAAACACCATGACACAGTTGCGACCCGCGCCCTTGGCGCTGTAGAGCGCCTGGTCGGCGGACTTGAGCACGTCGTCCGGCGTGCGATGGGCAGCCTGGCGCTCGGCGACGCCGATACTGATAGTCACCGATACCGCATTGCCCGGCGACCCAGCGCGGCGCTGCCTCCCTGCCGAGTCGTCCTGTGGACGGTTGTTCCGGTCGCGCAGCTGGATCGCATAGTTGGCGATCATTTCGCGCACGGCCTCCAGGTGCGGCGTACATTCCTCGGCGGTCTTGCCGGCGAACACCAAGGCGAACTCCTCGCCGCCATAGCGGTAGGCACGCCCTCCCCCGGTCACCCGGCCCAACCGGCTGGCGACCAGGCGAAGCACCTGGTCACCGACATCATGCCCATGGGTGTCGTTGAATTTCTTGAAGTGGTCCACGTCGGTCATGGCGATCACATAGTTGCGCCCCAGCCGCTGCAAGCGCTCGTTCAGTGCCCGACGGCCCGGCAGGCCGGTCAGTTCGTCGCGAAACGCCATCTGGTAGGCCTCGTGGGACACCGCTGCGGCGATCATCAGCATCACCTGGCTGCACATGATGTTGAGAGTGAACGGCAGGATGAAGGTCTTGGGCAGCATCCAGAAGATGCCCAGCAGGCCGATGACCTGCGCCGCATGCAACGGCCTTGGCTGGCGCAGGTACTGCACCACGAGGAGGATGAACATGCCCAGGAATACGGGGTATGCCAGCTGAACAAGGCTCATCCATTGTCCATGCAGCGAAGGCCAGCGGATCTCCGCCAACCACCCCAGCAAGGCGTCCGGGTAGCGCTGCTCCAAGGCCAACGCCACGCTGCCCACCGCGAACAGCACCGCGAAACGCGCCAGCAGGTCCTGGGCCAGGTGGGTACGCTCCTGCCAGGCCCCGTACAGGCCGAACAATGCGGGCAGCAGCAGGCAGACCATGTGGAACACCACCGCCGCGTCCTCGCGCACCTTGCCATTGTCGCGGTAGAAATCGGTTTGGGTATCGAGCAGGAAATAGGCGATATACACCGTGACCATCAGGAACAGCTCGCGCTGCCTTCGATACACCGTGCAATAGGCTCCACCCAGCAGCAGCACGAGGGTGGGCAGCACGTTGAACAAGGACGTGAAGAACACATTGAGGTCCTTCACATAGGCCGCCGCCAACCCCCCCAGCAACAGGAACAGCGAGGGCAGGAAGTGGCTCGCGCGTACAGCGGATAGACGAAACAAAAGGCAATCTCCGACCCGGCAGATCAATAATGGCATTGTGCCTTTAGTTCATCGGCAGCGCACATGAATAGATGAATATGCGCATCGGGCAAGCGCCCGCGCGGGTAGCGCGTGATCTTCGCCCCCCCTAAGCCCCACTCCATCAAACGCAGCCAAAAAAACCGCCTGCCGGTCAGGGCAGACGGTTTCCGGTACAGCCGGGCGGTTTAGCAGGACAGACCGAAGTCTTCTTCCTTCATCGCCATCAGGTTGTCGGCACCGGACAAGATCGCGGCCACATGGGCACGGGTGCGCGGCAGGATCCGCTGGAAGTAGAATCGCGCGGTTTGCAGCTTGGCGGTGTAGAACGCGACTTCGTCGGTACCGGCGGCCAGTTTTTCCGCCGCCAGGCGGGCGATATCGGCCCAGAAGTAGGCCAGGCAGGCGTAGCCGGAGTACATCAGGTAGTCCACCGAAGCGGCACCGACTTCCTCACGGTCCTTCATGGCCGCCATGCCGATCTTCATGGTCAGCTCGCCCCACTCCTTGTTCAGCGCAGCCAGCGGCGTGACGAACTCCTGCACGGCTTCGTTACCTTCCTGGGCTTGGCAGAACTTGTGAACGATCTTGGTGAAGCCCTTGAGCGCCTCGCCCTGGGTCATCAGCACCTTGCGGCCGAGCAGGTCAAGGGCCTGAATGCCGGTGGTGCCTTCGTACAGCATGGAAATACGGCTGTCGCGCACGTTCTGCTCCATGCCCCACTCGGCGATGAAGCCGTGGCCGCCATAGATCTGCACGCCGTGGTTGGCCGCTTCGAAACCGACTTCGGTCATGAACGCCTTGGCGATCGGGGTGAGGAAGGCCAGCAGGGCGTCGGCCTTCTTGCGCGCTTCTTCATCCTGGCTGTACTTGACGATGTCCACCTGCTTGGCGGTGAAGTACACCATCGCGCGGTTACCCTCTGCGAAGGCTTTCATCGTGAGCAGCATGCGGCGCACGTCCGGGTGGACGATGATCGGGTCGGCGGCCTTGTCCGGCGCCTTCGGGCCGGTCAGGGAGCGCATCTGCAGGCGTTCACGGGCGTACTTCAGGCCACCCTGGAAAGCCACTTCGGCGTGGGCCAGGCCTTGCAGCGCGGTGCCCAGGCGAGCGGTGTTCATGAAGGTGAACATGCAGTTCAGGCCCTTGTTGGCCGGGCCGATCAGGTAGCCGGTGGCACCGTCGAAGTTCATCACGCAGGTGGCGTTGCCGTGGATGCCCATCTTGTGTTCGATGGAACCGCAGCTCACGCCGTTGCGCTCACCTACGCCGCCTTCGGCGTTGGGCAGGAATTTCGGCACGATGAACAGCGAGATGCCCTTGGTGCCCGCCGGGGCGTCGGGCAGGCGGGCCAGGACGATATGGACGATGTTCTCGGCCATGTCGTGTTCGCCCGCAGAAATGAAGATCTTGGTGCCGGACACCTTGTAGCTGCCATCGGCCTGGGGTTCGGCCTTGGTGCGCAGCATGCCCAGGTCGGTACCGCAATGCGGTTCGGTCAGGCACATGGTGCCGGTCCATTCGCCGGATACCAGCTTGGTCAGGTAGGTGTGCTGCTGCTCGGGCGTGCCGTGGGCGGAGATGGTGTTCATCGCGCCATGGGAAAGGCCTGGGTACATGCCCCACGACCAGTTCGATTCGCCGACCATTTCGCTCAGGGCCAGGCCCAGCGACTCCGGCAGACCCTGGCCGCCGTGCTCGACATCATGGGCCAGGCTCGGCCAGCCACCTTCGACGAATTGCTCGTAGGCTTCCTTGAAGCCAGTCGGGGTCTTAACGCCCGACTCGCTCCAGGTACAGCCTTCCTGGTCGCCGACGCGGTTCAGCGGGGCCAGTACCTGTTCACAGAACTTCGCGCCTTCCTCGAGGATCGCATCGACCATGTCGGGCGTGGCGTCCTGGCAACCCGGCAGGCTCTGATAGTGCGCCTCGTAGCCGAGCAGTTCGTCGCGAACGAAGCGAATATCACGCAAGGGGGCTTTGTAATCAGGCATAGCGATGAACCTCTGTGATGAGTCCGGTGGAAAGACCGCGGGCACCGACCAGCGCTTGGCGGCTTTGCGTCAAACAGTTGTTTGAAACTTACGTTTAGCACGGGCCAATGTCAAGGATGGACTATGGTGCCATTTATGCCGCGAAACATGGCATAAACGCCACGATCCTGCGCACCCAATGACCGCGCAGGTCCCTGTAGGTGCGACGGTGCGGCGGACCTACAGGGAAACGCGTCCCGTTAATCAGGCGTAGGTATCGATGAATCGCCCGAGCATTTCGTCCGAAGCCTTGGCGATCTTGGCGCCAAGCTCGACGTGATGCTTGCCCAGCGCCAACTCGACGCTGCTGGTGGCCAGATCCATCTGCTGGCTGCGGTCGACGGCGCGCAGGCGCTCGGCCTGATAGTCGCTGGACTGGCTGGTGGCGGCACGCTCGACGGTGCCGTTGGCGATTTGACTGGCGGCCTGGTCGACACGGTGCTGCCCGGCCTGGAGGGCGCCAAGGCCTGCGTAATAAGCAGTGCTACCGGTGATTTCCATGTCAGGGCTCCAGAATCGGATGAAGAGCAGGCCTCATTAAAGCAGCCATTGGCGGAAAAGACCCGTTTAAATCCCTAATAGCCTTATGCCATGCAATAGCCTGTGGCCATGGGAACGCTGTATGTCCGACCGCGGGACAAGTCCGCTCCTACAGAGGTGCATGAACGTGTGGCGCTAGTCCAGCAAATCCAGTTGCAAGTGCTCCGCCACCGCCTCGGCCGTGGCCTGCTTGAGCCACGGTACCCTGCCCAGGCAGGGCGCCGGCAGCCGCTCGGCCAGGCTGGCGAGGTTCTCCTCCAGGCGCGAGGTCCGTGGGTCGACGATATTGGCCACCCACCCGGCCAGCTGCAGGCCATCCCGGGCGATCGCCTCGGCACTGAGCAGGGCATGGTTGATGCAACCCAGGCGCACGCCCACCACCAGGATCACCGGCAGCTTCAAGGCAATGGCCAGGTCCGACAGGTTGGCATGGCCAGACAACGGCACCCGCCAGCCCCCGGCCCCCTCGACCAAGGTGAAGTCGGCGCCTTGGTCCAGTACATGGCGCATGGCGGCCAGCAACGTCGAGACCTGCAGGCTTACGCCTGCCTCGCGGGCCGCCACATGGGGAGCGATGGCCGGCTCGAAGGCGAAAGGGTTGACCTGCTCGTAAGGCAGCTTCACAGAGCTCTGGTCGATCAGCGCCAGGGCATCGGCATTGCGCAGCCCTTTGGCCGTCACCGTACACCCCGAGGCGACCGGCTTGGCACCCAAGGTGCTCAGCCCCTGGGACAGTGCCGCATGTAGCAGCCCGGCGGCGATGGTGGTCTTGCCGACGTCGGTGTCGGTACCGGCAATGAAATAGGCCTGGCCCATGTCACACCTCGCCTGCGAGCGGTTTGCGCAACACCCCATACACCACCTGGTAGGTGGCCGGCAGGCCCTGCGGCTGGCGGAAGCGTTCATAGGCCTGCAGCAAACCTTGCATGCGCGCCCGCCCGGTCAGCCCGGATGGCCGCCCCGGGTTGAGGTTGTGCGCGCCCAGGGCCTTGAGCTCATGGGTCAGGCTGCGTACATCAGGGTAATACAGCACATGGGGACGCCGCTGCAGGCCAAGCACCTGCAAGCCGCTTTCGCCGCACAGTCGCTGGTAGTCTTCGAAGCGCCGGAAGCGGTTGACGTGCACCAGCCCGTCCACGGCCTGCCAACTGGCGCGCAGCTCGTCGAGCGTGCCAACACACAGGCTGCTGAACGCCAGCACACCGCCTGGCCGTAGCACACGCCAGGCCTCGCCCAGCACGCTGGAGAACTGGCTGCACCACTGCACCGCGAGGCTGGAGAACACCAGGTCGACACTTTCATCGCGCAGCGGCAACCGTTCGGCATCGCCGGCCACATGATGCTGGGCGCCACCTTGTTCACGGGCATGGCGCAGCATGCCTTCGGCAATGTCCACCGCCACACCGGCGCTGCCATGGAAACGCTCGGCCAATGCCCGGCTGAAATGCCCTGTGCCACTGCCCAGGTCAAGCCAGCACCCAGGTTGCAGGCCCGCCGGCAACTGCTCGAGCAGGAACATGCCTACCGCACGCTGCAAGGCCGCCACGCTGTCATAGCTGGCCGCTGCGCGGGAGAACGAAGCCGCCACCTGGCGCTTGTCCGGCAACGTGCCGGGCAGGGTCGGACGGGAAAGGTCAGTCATCGCCACTCTCATGCAGGAAACTCTTGATGCCCGCCGCCAGTTCCTGTGGGTATTCCAGCAGGAAGGCGTGGGAACTGTCTTCGACCAGGCCGACTTCCACGTCCGGCAACAGTTCGCTAAGGGCCTTGGCCGCTTCTGCCGGTACCAGCGCGTCGCTGCCGGCGAACAAATGCAGCTGGGGCCCGCCGTATTGCTCCAGGGCATTGCGGGTATCGAGCTTGGCCAGGACTTCGAGGCCTGTGGCCAGGTACAACGGGTCGGTGTCGGGCACGCCTATGCCCAGTTGCCGTAACAAGGTGCGCGGCATCTGCGCGCCTTCGCTGCACAGGGTGCGAAAGCGCTTGAGGGTCACCTGGGGGTGGCTGCGACAACCATCGAGGAAGGTGCCGAAGGTGTCCACCGCCATGCCATGGGCCCAATCCGGACGCTGGACGAAACTGGGGTTGCTGGCCAGTGTCAGCAGGCCGCAGCAATGGTCGCCGCGCTTGTGCGCCAGGGCGCTGGCGAGCATGCCGCCGAACGACCAGCCACCCAACCAGCTGTCGGTGGGCAGCGTGCGGTCGAGGCGCTCGACCCAGGCCTGGACATCGCCATCGGCGAGCTCCGGCAAGGGCCGCAGTTCGACCTGCAAGCGCGGGTCCTGCGCACGCAGGCTCGCGGCCAATGGTTCCAGCGAAGCAGTGCCCAGGCCCCAGCCCGGCAGAAGGATCAATCGGTTACGCATCGGCGGACTCCAGCAAGGGGTAACACTCGGCCAATGCATTCAACAATAG
Source organism: Pseudomonas sp. p1(2021b) (assembly GCF_020151015.1). Lineage (NCBI taxonomy): Bacteria > Pseudomonadati > Pseudomonadota > Gammaproteobacteria > Pseudomonadales > Pseudomonadaceae > Pseudomonas > Pseudomonas sp. p1(2021b). The sequence goes on along the minus strand of NZ_CP083746.1, from coordinate 347,362 downwards.
CTGGACCTGGGCCTCGCTGTGCGCTGCGCTCAGGGTCACGCGCAAACGCGCGCTGCCGGCAGGTACGGTCGGCGGGCGGATGGCGGTGACCAGCAGGCCCCGCTCGCGCAGCATGCGTGACAACTGCAGGGCGCGCGCGCTGTCACCGATCAGGATTGGCTGGATCGCGGTCGGGCTGTCCATCAGGTCCAGGCCAATCTGTTCAGCGCCCTGGCGGAACTGGCGGATCAACGCCTCGAGGTGCTCGCGGCGCCAGCGCTCGCGGCGCAACAGCTCCAGGCTCTTGAGCGTGGCGCAGGCCAGCGCCGGCGGCTGGCTGGTGGTATAGATGTAGGGCCGGGCGAACTGCACCAACGCCTCGATCAGTTCTTCGCTGCCGGCCACGAAGGCCCCTGCGGTGCCGCAGGCCTTGCCAAGGGTGCCGATCAATACCGGCACCTCTTCCACTCCTAGGCCAAAGTGCTCGACGATACCGCCGCCATTGGCACCGAGCGTGCCCAGGCCATGGGCATCATCGACCATCAGCCAGGCATCGCGCGCGCGCGCGGCTCGTGCCAACGCCGGCAGGTCGGCCAGGTCGCCATCCATGCTGAACACGCCGTCGGTGACCACCAGGGTATTGCCGGTGGCCTTGGCCAGGCGGCTGGCCAGGCTGGCCGCGTCGTTGTGCAGGTAGCGACTGAAGCGCGCACCGCTGAGCAGGCCACCATCGAGCAGCGAGGCATGGTTGAGACGGTCCTGCAGCACGGTATCGCCCTGCCCGACCAACGCCGTGATGGCGCCGAGGTTGGCCATGTAGCCCGTGGAGAACAACAGCGCACGCGGGCGCCCGGTCAATTCGGCGAGGGCTTCTTCCACCTCGTGGTGCGGGCTGCTGTGGCCGATCACCAGGTGCGAGGCGCCGCCACCGACGCCCCAGCGTTCGGCGCCGGCGCGCCAGGCCGCGACCACCTCGGGGTGGTTGGCCAGCCCCAGGTAGTCGTTGCTGCAGAAGGCCAGCAGCGCCTGGCCGTCGACCACCACCTCTGGCCCCTGGGGGGTTTCCAGTAGCGGCCGCTGCCGATACAGGTCCGCAGCGCGCCGTTCGGCCAGGCGGGCCGCCAGGTCGAAGGCCATGGTCAGGCCGAAGCTGCGTCGTAGAACAGCTCGCTGCTGCGTTGCTCGACCAACGCCTGTTCGATGGCCGCCTGGTGCACTTCGTCGGCGTGCTCTTCACGGGCTTCTGGCTGGATACCAAGGCGGGCGAACAGCTGCATGTCCTTGTCGGCCTGGGGGTTGGCCGTGGTCAGCAGTTTCTCGCCGTAGAAGATCGAGTTGGCACCGGCCATGAAGGCCAGGGCCTGCATCTGTTCGTTCATCTGCTCGCGGCCGGCGGAGAGGCGCACATGGGACTTGGGCATCAGGATGCGTGCCACCGCCAGCATGCGGATGAAATCGAACGGGTCGACATCCTCCTCGTCGGCCAACGGCGTACCGGCGACCTTGACCAGCATGTTGATCGGCACCGACTCCGGATGCTCCGGCAGGTTGGCCAACTGGATCAACAGGCCTGCACGGTCGTCGAGCGACTCGCCCATGCCCAGGATACCGCCGGAGCAGATCTTCATCCCGGCGTCGCGCACGTAGGCCAGGGTCTGCAGGCGTTCGCCGTAGGTGCGGGTGGTGATGATGCTGCCGTAGAACTCCGGCGAGGTGTCGAGGTTGTGGTTGTAGTAGTCCAAACCGGCCTCTGCCAGGGCCTTGGTCTGCTCCTGGTCGAGCTTGCCGAGGGTCATGCAGGTTTCCAGGCCCATGGCCTTGACCCCTTTGACCATCTCCAGCACGTAGGGCATGTCCTTGGCCGACGGGTGTTTCCAGGCAGCGCCCATGCAGAAGCGGGTAGAGCCGATGGCCTTGGCGCGAGCGGCTTCTTCCAGGACCTTCTGCACTTCCATCAGCTTCTGCTTTTCCAGCCCGGTGTTGTAGTGGCCGGACTGCGGACAATATTTGCAATCTTCCGGGCAGGCGCCGGTCTTGATCGACAGCAAGGTGGAAACCTGCACGCGGTTGGGGTCGAAATGCGCGCGATGCACCGTCTGCGCCTGGAACAGCAGGTCGTTGAACGGCTGTTGGAACAGAGCCTTGACCTCGGCGAGGGTCCAGTCGTGACGTGTTGTTGCAGTTGTGCTGGCGCTCATCGGCGTTTCCTTGTTTAGGCTTTGACTGGCGCCGGGACAGGAAAGCCCGCCAGCGCATCACGGATACGCCGCATACTCAGGGAAGGACCATGTACTGTCAACCACTCATAAAACGCATGGTTTACAAGTGTTCAAATATTGATCACGCCTGTTTGCTCTGCGATGAAACCAGCGCACAGCCTTACCCATTGTGCATGCACTGCGAACAGGCCCTGCCCTGGCTGGACGAGCACTGCACCCGCTGCGCCCTGCCCCTGCCAATGAGCGGCTTGACCTGCGCCCAGTGCAGCCGCGTGTCGCCGGCCTTCGAGCAAGTCGTGGCGCCGTGGCACTTCGGCTTTCCGGTCGATGCGTTGGTCAGCCGCTTCAAGCACCGCAGCCAGTGGCCGCTGGGCCGGCTGATGGCCTTGCTGCTGGGGCAGGCCCTGCTGCATCGCTACGGGGAGGGCATGGCAAAACCTGACCAGTTGTTGCCCGTGCCCCTGACCCGGCGTCGACTGCGCCAGCGGGGCTTCAACCAGGCGGCGATGCTTGCCCGATGGCTGTCCAGGCAGTTGGCGGTCCCGTGCAACGAAACGCTGCTGCAGCGCACCCGCGATACACCGGCCCAGCAAACCCTCGGTGCCCGGGCACGAAAGCGTAACCTGCGAATGGCCTTCGGCCTGGCGCCCGGGACGCGGCTCGATGGGCTGCACCTGGCCATTGTCGATGACGTGCTGACCACCGGTGCAACCGCCCAGGCCATCGCGATGTTGCTGCGCAAGGCCGGGGCGCGGCGGGTCGATGTGTATTGCCTGGCGCGTACGCCCAAGCCGGGGCAGGGTTGAGCCTTTGGGGCTCAATTCTAAGGGATATGTGGCCTGTGAGATCGAAGCTACCATGGCTGACCTTGACTTGCCTGCAGGCGAGCGGCACCGTCACTGCATCTTCATTACCACCGACACGCCACCATGTCCCTACCCGCCCTGCTCACCCAGCACATCGCCCGTCGCCCGCAGCGCATCGCCTTGCTGCAGCACGTCGCCGAACAGGGCTCGATCACACGCGCCGCGAAGGCTGCCGGCATGAGCTACAAGGCCGCCTGGGATGCCATCGATGAGCTCAACAACCTGGCCAGCCGCCCCCTGGTGGAGCGCAGCACCGGAGGGCGGGGCGGCGGCGGGGCGCGGTTGTCCGCCGAGGGCGAACGGGTCCTGCGTCTGTACCAGCGGTTGCAGGCACTGCAAGCGCAGGTCTTCGAGGCGGCGGAAGAAAGCAGCGACCTCGACCTGCTCGGCCGCTTGATGCTGCGTACCAGTGCGCGTAACCAACTGCATGGACAGGTCAGCGGGCTGCGCCGTGAAGGGCGGCATGACCGTGTCAGCCTGGACCTGGGCGGCGGCCTGGAAATCGAAGCGTTGATCACCCGCGACAGCACCGAGCGACTGGAATTGGCGCTGGGCACACCGGTGGTGGCCTTGCTGAAGGCAGGCTGGGTGCAGGTGCTCGGCGAGACCGATTCGAGCACCGAAGGCAGCAACTGCCTGCAGGCCACGGTCGAGGACATACTGGCCGACGACAACGGGCCCAGCGAGGTGCGATTGGTGCTGGGCAATGGGCAGACACTCTGCGCGTTCGCCGAGGTGCGTTGGCTGGAACAAACCAAGGTAGCCCCAGGCAGCCGGGTGCGGGCGCAGTTCCACCCTTCTTACGTGCTGCTGGGCGTGCCGGTGTAAGCCAAGCGACTAGCCCCCCTGTAGGAGCGGGCTTGCCCCGCGATCGGCTGCGCAGCAGCCGCAAAATCAGCCACTTCGACGCGCCCGGCAGACCAAGGCCTGAAAAGCTTACAGCTACCCTGCAGCCTATCACAGGGCAAGCGTGCTCCCACACGCCAACCCCATCCGCACACAGCTGCGTTACCATTCACTTCCGCACCCCTGTGCCCGGAGCCACCATGTCCCACCCCTTCGATACCCTCACCCCCGACCTGGTCCTGGATGCCGTGGAAAGCCTGGGCTTTCTCAGCGACGCCCGGGTGCTGGCGCTCAATAGCTACGAGAACCGCGTCTACCAGGTGGGCATCGAAGGGGCGCAACCGCTGATCGCCAAGTTCTACCGCCCCGGCCGCTGGAGCGACGATGCCATCCTCGAGGAACACCGCTTCAGCGCCGAACTTGCCGAGTGCGAGGTACCGGTCGTCGCCCCGCTGCAGCACGGCGGCCGCAGCCTGTTCGAACACCAAGGCTTTCGCTTCACCCTGTTCCCACGGCGCGGCGGCCACGCGCCGGAGCCCGGCAACCTGGACCAGCTCTACCGCCTTGGCCAACTGCTCGGCCGCCTGCACGCGGTCGGCGCGGCGCGGCCCTTCGAGCACCGTGAGACACTGGCGGTGGATAACTTCGGCCACGCCTCGCTGGCAACCCTGCTCGCCGGCGATTTCGTTCCCCGCGAGCTGCTGCCGGCCTTCGAATCGGTCGCCCGCGATGTGCTCCAGCGGGTCGAGGCCATCTATGCACGCACCCCGCACCAGGTGATCCGCCTGCACGGCGATTGTCACCCCGGCAACCTGATGTACCGTGACGAGACGTTCCATATCGTCGACCTGGACGACTGTCGCATGGGCCCGGCGGTCCAGGACCTGTGGATGATGCTCGCCGGCAGCCGCGAAGAACGTATGGGCCAATTGGCCGAACTGATCGACGGCTACAACGAGTTCCATGACTTCGACCCACGCCAGCTGGCGCTGATCGAACCCCTGCGCGCCCTGCGCCAGTTGCACTACAGTGCCTGGCTGGCCCGACGCTGGGACGACCCGGCGTTCCCGCCCAGCTTCCCCTGGTTCGGCCAGCCACGTTACTGGGGCGACCAGATCCTCGCCCTGCGCGAACAGATCGCCGCATTGGATGAAGAACCGCTGAAATTGTTTTAGAAGCGCTGGGCGCTCTGTCTACAATAGGCGTGCTGTATTTAGTTACCTAAGCAAGGAATCTGCATGCACGCCGCAAACCCGCGTCGCGGGTATATCCTGGGCCTGAGCGCCTATATCATCTGGGGCCTGTTCCCCTTGTACTTCAAAGCCATCCAGAGTGTTCCGGCGGTCGAGATCATCGTCCACCGCGTGCTCTGGTCGGCGCTGTTCGGCTCGCTCCTGTTGCTGGTCTGGAAGCACCCGGGCTGGTGGCGCGAACTGCGCGACAACCCGCGCCGCCTGGCCATCCTGGCCCTGAGCGGGGCACTGATCGCTGGCAACTGGCTGACCTATGTGTGGTCGGTGAACAACGGGCGTATGCTCGAGGCGAGCCTGGGCTACTACATCAACCCGCTGGTCAACGTGCTGCTGGGCATGCTGCTGCTCGGCGAGCGCCTGCGCCGCCTGCAGTGGCTGGCGGTGGGGCTGGCGGCGGTGGGTGTGGCCCAGCAAGTCTGGCAGGTCGGTAGCCTGCCCTGGGTTTCGCTGGTGCTGGCGCTGTCGTTCGGCTTCTATGGCCTGATCCGCAAGCAGGCGCCGGTGGCAGCGCTGCCGGGGCTGGTGGTGGAAACCTGGATGCTGGTACCCCTGGCCCTCGGCTGGCTATTGTTGCACCCAACGGCGACCAGCGCCCAGGCCGAGTTCTACACCAGCAGCGAAGCGCTCTGGCTGATGGCCGCAGGGCCGGTCACCCTGGTGCCGTTGGTGTGCTTCAATGCCGCCGCCCGCCACCTGCCCTACACCACGCTGGGCTTCCTGCAGTACCTGGCGCCGACCCTGGTGCTGCTGCAGGCGGTGTTGCTGTTCGGTGAGCAGCTGTCCTCCAGCACCCTGATGGCGTTCATGTTCATCTGGGCGGGCCTGGCTATCTATAGCGTCGATGCCTGGTTGAGTTTGCGCAAGCGAAGCTGATCAAAAAATGATCGAATCTCTGCAGGCCTCGCATTACGAGGCCTGCAGAGACATCTCCAAAGGTTATCCACATCCTCGTCCCCGTGCTTTGTGCACAAGCCCCTGATATCTGAACGTTTTTTGCTCAAAGCTCTGGAGCCTGCGAATTTCTTGGGCTGGGGAGGAGCGCCCCCAGGTTATCCACAGCGCCGCCCCCATGATCTTGGGATAACCTCTTTCGCGGGTAAACCCGCTCCCACAATGACCTTTAAGATCCTGTGGAAGCGGGTTCACTCGCGAACAGGTTCGGCGCTCAGTCTTCCGGGCGCAGCTTGAGCTCTACCATCAGGTCGTCGGCCAGGCTCTCCAGCCTGTGCTGCAGATCATCCAGTGACAGGGTCAGGGGCAGCGCCAGCAACGCATCGGCATGGAACAGCGGCTCGCTGCTCATGGGCGCCGGCCTTACCTCGGTGGTGAAGCGCTCCAGGTTCACGCCTTGCTCGGCCAGCAAGCGGGTGATGTCCCGCACGATACCCGGCCGGTCGTTGCCCACCAGCTCCATGGCGATCGGCTTCCAGGTGCACGACGGCTCGATGCCGCTCTCGGCGATCAGCACGCGAATGTCATGGCTGGACAGCTTATGCAGGGCCTCGACCAGGTCATCGTAGGATTCAGCCGGCACCGCGACCCGCAGAATCCCGGCGAATTGCCCGGCCATCCGCGACATGCGACTCTCCAGCCAGTTACCGTTATGCTCGGCAATGCATTGGGCGATGCGTTCGACCTGCCCGGCCTTGTCGGGGGCGATCACTGTCAGTACGAGATGGTCCACGGGCCGCTCCTCAGCTCTGCTAGTCAGGTGGCCGGCGCCGCTGCGCACGGCGAAATACGGGGGCATCGCAACAGTATAGGCAAGGCGCGGCAACCTGCCGCAGGGCGGTCCGCACAAAGAATCGTGTACTGTTTCAAGATTTATCTGGAACAATCCACCTGTTTTTTGCGAACATAACGTCTCCCAGCGTGACCCTATGCGATCTGTTGGTCGCACAACGACGCTTTTAGTCTGATTCCACCCCGCCTACTGCTTCATGTAGTATGCCGCGGCGCGGACTACAAAACGTCGTTTGGATGTCTGCCAAGGCGCCTGTGAAAATACGCAACCCGCCCGCCGGCCCGTCTGGCGAGCCGCACCCAGCCGCGCTCATACACGAGGGCAAGTACTGGTGCCGTGTTTAGAGAAGCGCTACAGGCTTAATACAGAAGAGCGAAATAGCTGAGCAGAGTGAGGCAAGCAATGACTGGATACGTTCAAGTCGGTGGCCTTCAGGTCGCCAAGGTCCTGTACGACTTCGTCAACGACGAAGCCATTCCAGGGACCGGCATCGTCGCCGAGCAGTTCTGGGCGGGTGCGGAAAAGATCATCAACGACCTCGCTCCAAAGAACAAAGCCCTGCTCGCCAAGCGCGACGAACTGCAAGCCAAGATCGACGCCTGGCACCAGGCGCGTAAAGGCCAGGCCCATGACGCCGTAGCCTACAAGAGCTTCCTCCAGGAAATCGGCTACCTGCTGCCACAAGCCGACGATTTCCAGGCCACCACCCAGAATGTGGACGAAGAAATCGCCCACATGGCCGGCCCGCAGCTGGTGGTGCCGGTGATGAACGCCCGCTTCGCCCTGAACGCCGCCAACGCCCGCTGGGGCTCGCTGTATGACGCGCTGTACGGCACCGATGCCATCAGCGACGAAGGCGGCGCCGAGAAAGGCCAGGGCTACAACAAGGTCCGTGGCGACAAGGTCATCGCCTTCGGCCGCGCCTTCCTCGACGAAGCCGCGCCCCTGGCCGCCGGCTCCCATGTCGACTCCACCGGCTACCGCATCGAAGGCGGCAAGCTGGTCGTCGCCCTCAAAGGTGGCAGCAACAGCGGCCTGCGCGACGATGCCCAGCTGATCGGCTACCGTGGCGACGCCGCCGCGCCGACCGCAGTCCTGCTCAAGCACAACGGCCTGCACTTCGAGATCCAGGTCGACGCCAGCACCCCGGTTGGAAGCACTGACGCCGCCGGCGTGAAGGACATCCTGATGGAATCGGCGCTGACCACCATCATGGACTGCGAAGACTCCGTCGCCGCCGTCGATGCCGACGACAAGGTCGTGGTCTACCGCAACTGGCTGGGCCTGATGAAAGGCGACCTGTCCGAGAACGTGACCAAGGGCGGCAAGACCTTCACCCGTACCATGAACCCTGACCGCGAATACACCGCGCCTGCTGGCGGCACCGTCACCCTGCACGGCCGTTCGCTGCTGTTCGTGCGCAACGTCGGCCACCTGATGACCAACCCGGCGATCCTCGACGGCCAGGGCAACGAGATCCCGGAAGGTATCCAGGACGGCCTGTTCACCAACCTGATCGCCCTGCACAACCTCAAGGGCAACACCACCCGCAAGAACACCCGCACCGGCAGCGTCTACATCGTCAAGCCGAAGATGCACGGCCCTGAGGAAGTGGCATTCGCCGCCGAGATCTTCAGCCGCGTCGAAGACCTGCTGGGCATGGCGCGCAATACCGTCAAGGTCGGCATCATGGACGAGGAGCGCCGTACCACGGTCAACCTCAAGTCCTGCATCAAGGCGGCCGCCGAGCGCGTGGTGTTCATCAACACCGGCTTCCTCGACCGTACCGGTGACGAAATCCACACCTCCATGGAAGCCGGCGCCGTGGTGCGCAAGGGCGCCATGAAGAACGAAAAATGGATCGGCGCCTACGAGAACAACAACGTCGACATCGGCCTGGCCACCGGCCTGCAAGGCCGCGCCCAGATCGGCAAGGGCATGTGGGCCATGCCTGACCTGATGGCCGCGATGCTCGAGCAGAAGATCGCCCACCCGCTGGCCGGCGCCAACACCGCCTGGGTACCGTCGCCGACCGCCGCCACCCTGCACGCCCTGCACTACCACAAGGTCAACGTGCAGGAGCGCCAGCGCGAGCTGGCCAAGCGCGCACCGGCCTCGGTGGACGACATCCTGACCATCCCGCTGGCAGCCGACACCAACTGGTCGGCTGACGAGATCCGCAACGAGCTGGACAACAACGCCCAGGGCATCCTCGGCTACGTGGTCCGCTGGATCGACCAGGGCGTGGGTTGTTCCAAGGTCCCAGACATCAACGACGTCGGCCTGATGGAAGACCGCGCCACCCTGCGCATCTCGGCCCAGTTGCTGGCCAACTGGCTGCGCCACGGCATCGTCACCCAGGAGCAGGTGCTCGAAAGCCTCAAGCGCATGGCCGCAGTGGTGGACAAGCAGAACGCCGGCGACGCCCAGTACCGCCCGATGGCCCCGAACTTCGATGACAACATCGCGTTCCAGGCCGCCATCGAACTGGTGATCGAAGGCGCCAAGCAGCCAAACGGCTACACCGAGCCAGTGCTGCACCGCCGTCGTCGCGAGTTCAAGGCGCGTAACGGGCTGTAATCGGCAACGGGCCGCTCCCACAGGGTTCACTCAACCTCTGTAGGAGCGGCCTGGTGCCGCGACAGGGCTGCACAGCAGCCCCATTCTCACTCGCTCCGCAACTCCTTCCTCACCAGCGCCACCAGCTTCCCCAGGTCCACCGGCTTGAGCAGGAAGTCCACCACCCCCAGGTGCATCACATCCACCGCCTCCTTCACATCGGTGTCGCCCGACACCACGATGATCGACAATTCCGCCCGCTCCGATTCGCGCACCAGCCGGATCAACCCCAGGCCATCCTCTGGCGCCATACGCAAATCGGTGATCATCAGGCCAATGCGCCGGTTACGCCTGAGCTGCTCCAACGCTGCCTGTGCGCCGTCGGCAGACAGGCACTCGAAGCCCTTCGCCTTCAGATAGAGGCAAAGGGCCTCGCGGGTCGCGGCATCGTCATCCACCACCAGCACCACCTGCGGCGGAGCAGAGGGCGCGCTCACCCGGGCCAAGGCTTCGCGCTCGGCGTCACTCAGGATCTCGTCATGCTCGGCCATGGTCATCTCGTCAAAAAAATCCCGTTGCTGAAAGTTGAGACCGCAAAGCACCGCTATGCAAGCTGCCTTTCGTCGTCTATTTGACACCCAAGCGCCTCCGGGCAGCGCGCGCCGCAGGTTATAGACTTACGTCCAATGGGCACCGCAAGGCCGCCGGCCGACCATGGAGCCTTAGAACAACAGGGCCTGCAACGGCCCCTCAAGCGGTCAGTTCCATGAGCAAGAAGGACGCCTACAGCCAGGCCGGCAGAACGGCGGTTCTGCAGAACATCCAAGGCACTCTGCAGTTCCTGCAGCGCTTTCCGCCGTTCAACCAGATGGAGCACAGCCACCTGGCCTACCTGGTGGAGCAGTGCCAACTGCGTTTCTACGCCAGCGGCGAGAGCATCATCAAGCCGGCCGACGGCCCGGTGGAGCATTTCTACATCGTCAAACAGGGCCGGGTGGTCGGCGAGCGCCAGCACGTGACCAAGCCGGGCGTGGAGACCACGTTCGAAATCACCAGCGGCGAATGCTTCCCCCTGGCCGCGCTGCTCGGGGAGCGAGCCACGCGCACCGAGCACCTGGCAGGCGAGGACACCTTCTGCCTGCAACTGAACAAGAGCGCGTTCATCCGCGTGTTCTCCCTGTCGGAACCTTTCCGTGACTTTGCCCTGCGCGGCGTCAGCAGCCTGCTCGACCAGGTCAACCAGCAGGTGCGCCAGCGCGCGGTGGAAACCCTGGGCACGCAGTATTCACTCAATACCCCGCTGGGCGAACTGGCCATGCGCCACCCGGTGGTCTGCGCACCACAGACGCCCCTGCGTGAAGCCGTGCGCTCGATGCACGAACAGCAAGTCGGCAGCATCGTCATCGTCGACCCGCAGCGCCACCCCATTGGCATCTTCACCCTGCGCGACCTGCGCCAGGTGGTGGCCGATGCCAGCGCCGAGCTGACCGCCCCCATCGAGCGCTACATGACGCCGCAACCGTTCTACCTCAGCCCCCAGGCCAGCGCCTTCGACGCGGCCATGGCCATGACCGAGCGGCATATCGCCCACGTCTGCCTGGTGGACAACCAGCGCCTGTGCGGCGTGGTCTCCGAACGTGACCTGTTCTCCCTGCAGCGGGTCGACCTGGTGCACCTAGCCCGCACCATCCGCCACGCCCCGCGCCTGGAGAACCTGGTGTCGCTGCGCGGCGAGATCGGCCAATTGGTCGAGCGCATGCTCGCCCATGGCGCCTCCTCCACCCAGATCACCCAGATCATCACCTTGCTCAACGACCACACCGTGTGCCGGGTGATCGAGCTGGCCCTGGCCGAACGCGGCGACCCGGGCGTGCCGTTCAGTTGGTTGTGCTTCGGCAGCGAAGGCCGGCGCGAGCAGACCCTGCACACCGACCAGGACAACGGGATTCTCTTCGAGGCCGCCGATGCTGCCGAGGCCGAAGCGATCCGCGCCCGCCTGCTGCCACTGGCGCAGTACATCAACCAGTGCCTGGCCCAATGCGGCTTCACCCTCTGCAAGGGCAACGTGATGGCCGGCAACCCCGACCTGTGCCTGTCTCGCAGCGAATGGGCGCGACGCTTCAGCGGCTTCATTCGCGAAGCGAGCCCGGAGAACCTGCTTGGCTCGAGCATCTACTTCGACCTGCGCGTGGTCTGGGGCGATGAAAGTGGTTGCGAACAGGTGCGCCGCACCCTGCTCGAACAAGTGGCCGACAACCGCATCTTCCAGCGCATGATGGCCGACAATGCCTTGCGCCAGCGCCCGCCGGTAGGCCGCCTGCGCGAATTCGTGCTGACCCGCCAGGGCAATGACAAGGCCGCCACCCTCGACCTCAAGGTCCAGGGCCTGACGCCTTTCGTCGATGGCGCCCGGCTGTTGGCACTGGCCCATGGCATCAAGGCTTGCAACACCCTCGAACGCCTGCGCCACCTGGTGGCCCGCGGCATCATCGACCCGCTGGACGGCGCCGCGTACGAAGAGGCCTACCATTTCATCCAGCAGACCCGCATGCAGCAGCACCAGCGCCAGAGCCGCGACAACCTGCCCTACTCCAACCGGCTGGACCCGGACAGCCTCAACCACCTGGACCGGCGCATCCTGCGCGAGTCCCTGCGCCAGGCCCAGCGCCTGCAAAGCAGCCTGGCCCTGCGGTACCAGCTATGAACCTGCTCGCCTGGCTGCGCCCGGCCCTGCCGGAGCTCGACAACACCCTGCGCCAGCGCCTCGCGCGCTTGCCCAAGGCGCCGACCTTGGGCGTTTCGTCCCTGCGCGAGCAACGCTGGGTGGTGCTGGACCTGGAGACCAGCGGCCTGAACGTCAACCGCGACCAGGTATTGTCGATCGGTGCCGTGGCCATCGAGGACGGTGCCATCGACCTGGGCCAGCAGTTCGAACGCACCTTGCACCGGCCGGCCCAGAAGACCAACGCCAGTGTGCTGATCCACGGCCTGGGCCCGAGCGCCCTGGCCGCCGGCTGCGACCCAGCCCACGCGCTGGTCGATCTGCTGGAGTTCATCGGGGACAGCCCGGTGCTGGCCTTCCATGCGCCGTTCGACCAGCGCATGCTGGCCCGGGCGCTCAAGGACAGCCTCGGTTACCGCCTGCAGCACCCATTCTTCGACATGGCTGAACTGGCCCCCATGCTCAACCCCGATACCGTGCTGCGCGAGGCCAGCCTGGACGACTGGATCGCCCGCTTCGGCCTGCAGGTAGAAGAGCGTCACCACGCCAGTGCCGATGCCCAGGTCACCGCCGAACTGGCGCTGATCCTGTTCAGCCAGGCGCGGCGCCAGCAGCTGGACAGCCCCCTGCAGTTGAACCTGCGCCTGCAGCAGTGGCGTCGGCGCAAGGCGCACCAGTACAGCCTGTAGGGCTAATCACCAGGCATCTATCCGATAAGCGTCAATTGCACCCTGCGCCCCGGCTCTGTCACAATCGCGAATAATTATCGTTAGTTAACGCATTCATTCCGGGGGACGCTTCTTGTCGTCTGCGCAGAGCCCACATGCCGAGCTGGTCGGTACCCTGTACCGCGACCACCGCGCCTGGCTGCTGGCCTGGCTGCAACGCAGCACGGCCTGCCGTCAGCGCGCCGAAGACCTGAGCCAGGACACCTTCGTGCGCCTGCTCGGCCGCGAGCAGCTGGTCACCCCCCGCGAACCCCGCGCCTTTCTCGTCGCCGTGGCCAAGGGCCTGCTGTTCGACCACTTCCGCCGCGCCGCCCTGGAGCAGGCCTACCTGGCGGAACTGGCACGCCTGCCGGAGGCAGAACACCCCTCCCCTGAGCTGCAGTACCTGATTCTCGAAGACCTCAAGGCCATCGACCGCGTGCTCGGCAAACTGTCGAGCAAGGCCCGCGCGGCCTTCCTGCATAACCGCCTGGACGGTATGGGCCATGCCGAGATCGCCGAACGCCTGGGGGTGTCGGTGTCACGCGTGCGCCAGTACATCGCCCAAGGCATGCGCCAGTGCTATGTGGCTCTTTATGGGGCGCCGCTGTGAATAACGCGCCGGTGTCGGCCAAGGTCCTGGATGCCGCCATCGCCTGGAAACTGAGCCTGGACGAAGACCGCTGCACCCCAGACGAACGCAGTGATTTCCTGCGCTGGCATGCCGCCAGTGAGGAACACGCCCGTGCCTGGCACCAGCTGGGCATGCTCGACCAACGCGTGAGCGCTGCCGCCGGCCCCGCCCGCCAGGCCCTGCTGCAATCGCGGGCAGGCCTGCGCAGGCGCCTGGGCGGGTTCGGCGGCGGCCTGACTGGGCTGCTGTTGCTGGGTGCGCTGCTGCTCGGCATCGCTGCGCCATCGCTGTCGCCGGGCTATTGGCTGGCGGACCAGCGCACCGGCACCGGGGAGCTGCGTACACTGCGCCTGGAAGACGGCACCCTGCTGAGCCTGAATACCAATACCGCAGTGGATATCGACTATGCAGGCGGACAACGCTTGATCGTCCTGCACCAGGGCGAAATTTCCGTGGAAACCGGCCATGAAGACCCCCGCCCGCTGCTGGTACGCACCGACGATGGCCGGCTACGCCCCTTGGGTACGCGCTTCCTGGTCAAGCGCGAAGCCCAAGGCACGCGCCTGGAGGTACTGCAATCGTCAGTGGCCGCCAAGCCGTCCAACAACAGTGACGAGCACGTCCTGCGCGCAGGCCAGCAGGTGCTAATGACCTCCGATGGCCTCGGCCAGGTCGACCCGGTGGCCGTGGGCGCCGATGCCTGGACGCGCGGCATGCTGGTAGTGGACAACGTGCGCCTGGTCGACCTGGTCGCAGCCCTGGGCCGTTACCGCAACGGCCACCTGGGCGTTGCCGACGAAGTGGCCGACCTACGCGTGAGCGGCAGCTTCCCGCTGACTGACACCGACCTCGCCCTGGCATCGCTCACGCCGGTGCTGCCGGTAAAGATCGAGCGGCATACGCCCTGGTGGGTAACTATCAGCGCCAAGTAACCCAGGTCTCGAAGGCTGCGCTGCACCTGGAGCGGCCTTGTGCCGCGATGGGCCGCAAAGCGGCCCCAAACCCTCCCACACTTTTTTTATCAGCCCCTGTCACTTTTCCATTCTCGCTCGGCAAGGAAGCAACTAGCACTTATCCGTCGAGGAGCCGCTGCATGCCCCGTGCCGTTGATTCTTTCCTGCGCCCTAGCCTGATGGCCCTGGCCATCGCCCTCGCTGCCCCGCTGGCCAGCCCCGTCCTGCAGGCCGCCGAGCAGTCGGCCCTGCGCGCCTATGACCTGCCCAGCGCCCCATTGGCCAGCACCTTGACCCGGATCGCCAGCCAAGCCGGTATCGCCCTGGCGCTGGACCCGGCCTTGGTAGACGGTCGCAGCTCCGCCCCGGTCAGCGGCCAGTACGACGCCCTCGGCGCCCTGCAAGCCGCCCTGCGCGGCACCGGCCTGCAGTTGCAGCAGAGCAGCGTAGGGAGCTACAGCCTGGTGGCCGCGCCCGACGGCACCCTGGCGCTGCCGGAGACGGCGATCAATGCCAGTAGTGATTTCGAGACAGCGTGGGGCGCCTCCAGCGGCTATGTGGCTACCCGAACAGCCGCAGGTACCAAAACCGACACGTCGGTAGTCGAAACCCCTCGCTCGATGAGTGTGATCACCCGCCAACAATTGGACGACCGCCAGGTGCTAAACCTCAACGATGCACTGCGCTACACCGCAGGCGTACAAAGCAGCGGCTACGGATCGGACTCACGCGCCGACTGGCTACGCGTGCGGGGCTTCGACCCGACCCAGTTCCTGGATGGTCTGCCGCTGCCCAAGGGCTCCTTCGCCAACCCCAAGGTCGAACCCTGGAACCTCGAGCGCATCACGGTCCTTCGAGGCCCCGCCTCCTCGGTGTATGGCCAGACCCCGCCAGGTGGCATGCTCGATATGGTGAGCCGTCGTCCGCAGGCGCAAAGCGCCCACCAGATAGAAGCCCAGGTCGGCAGCAATGAGCACAAGCAATTCAACTTCGACAGTACCGGCAAGATCGATGATGAAGGCCGTTTCCTCTATCGTGTCAGCGGCGTGGTACGAGATAGCAACTCGCCAATCGATCATATTCCAGACAAGCGTTACAACATCGCCCCAAGCCTCACTTGGAATATCGATGACGACACCAAGCTGACCTTCCTTTCCCAATACACCCGCGACGATACGGGTATTACGGGGCAGTTTCTTCCCCTGCAAGGCACTAAGTTGTCATCCCCCGTAGGCAAGATTTCCCATCACAAGAATCTGGGTGAGCCTGGCTGGGATTTCTATGATCGTACCTATTACGCTCTGGGCTACGCTTTCGAGCATCGTTTCAACAATACCTGGCAGTTCCGCCAGAATCTGCGCTACACCAAGAGCGACCTGGAGTTCCAGGCCGTCAATGTAGGCACCATCAACCAGGTTGACGCCGACGGCAATGTCAACCGCGAAGCCGGCATCGTCAATGAAGACATCAGCCAGTTCGCGGTGGACAATAACTTCCAGGCCGACTTCCAGACTGGGGTCATAAGTCATACCGTGCTGCTTGGCCTCGACCACCAGCGTTCGAACACCAACTATCAATGGTTATACGGCGGTTCGTACCTCTACGACAGTGCTGGAAACATCATTGGCAACAATGTACCGCCAATTAATGTGGTCAATCCCGGCTACGGCGCTGATATGTCCAATGTCAGCTATTTCGCCATGCAGGACTTCGGGCAGAAGACCCGCCAGACCGGCATCTATGTCCAAGACCAGATGGCCCTGGACAACTGGCGCCTGACCCTTGGAGGCCGTGAGGACTGGGTCCACACCGGCACTGTGTTCCACAACAAGAACGATGCCACCAATACCCAGCGTGACAAGGCCTTCAGTGGCAACGTAGGGTTGAGCTATGTGTACGAAAACGGCGTAACGCCCTACGTCTCTTATACTGAGTCGTTCCAGCCAGCCAGTGGAGCCAACGTCGATTCCACCCAGTCCTTCAAGCCCACTGAAGGTCGCCAGTATGAAATGGGCGTGAAGTACCAGCCGATCGGTAGCGACACGCTGCTTACCGCCGCGGTATATGACTTGCGTCAGAAAAATGTGCGCGTGACAGAGGGCAGCATTACCCGCCAGGTAGGTGAATTGCAGGTTCGTGGCCTGGAGCTGGAGGCAACCAGCCAGCTGACGGAAAATATAAAGACCGTCGCCTCCTATACCTACACCGATACCGAAATCCTCAAGGGTCTGGCCAGCGAAAAGGGCAATCGTATGGCGTTGATTCCTCGCAACCAGGCCACCTTCTGGGCTGACTACACCTGGCATAACGGCCCGCTGGACGGCTTCGGCATCGGCGGCGGTGTGCGTTACGTCGCAGACACCTACGGCAACACAGCCAATACCGACTTGGCCCATGTCGGCTCCTACACCATCTATGACGCCTCCGTGCATTACGACCTCGGTCGCCTGGACAACAGTATGAAAGGCGTCACCGTGGCGGTGGAGGCGAAGAACCTGTTTAACAAGGACTACCTGTCCAACTGTGACGGTTATTGGTGCTATTACGGCGACGAGCGCAACGTGGTGGCCAGCGTCAATTACAAGTTCTGAGTAACAGGGGCCGCTGCGCGGCCCTTTCGCGGCGCAAGGCCGCTCCTACAGGGGGTGTATGCAGTTTGTGGGAGCGAGCTTGCCCCGCGATTGCGTCGCTAGCACCTTTCGGAAATCGCGATGAAAAGCCAAACCATCCGCCGCTGGTCGGCGATCCATACCTGGAGCAGCCTGGTCTGCACCCTGTTCCTGCTGTTGCTGGCCCTGACCGGCCTGCCGCTGATCTTCCACCACGAACTGGAGCACCTGCTGGGCGACGCCCCCGAGTTGCGTGAAATGCCCGCCGACACCCCGCACCTGGACCTGCAGCACCTGGTGTTCAAGGCCCAGGCCCATCGTCCTGGCGAAGTGGTGCAGTACTTCGGCTACGACGAGGACGACCGCAACGGCGTGATCGCCATCACGGCAGCCACGGCCGGCACCGAGCCGAATTCGTCGCACACCTTCATGCTCGACGCCCGCACGGGCGAGGCCGTTGCCATGCCCGCCGCCAACGGCGGCTTCATGATGACCATGCTGCGCCTGCACGTGGACATGTTCGCCGGCCTGCCGGGCAAGCTGGTGCTGGCGTTCATGGGGGTACTGTTCGTGCTGGCGATCGTCTCCGGTACCGTGCTCTACGCGCCGTTCATGCGCCGCCTGAAGTTCGCCACGGTGCGCAACGACCGCTCGCGCCGGCTGCGCTGGCTCGACCTGCACAACTTGATCGGCGTCGTCACCCTCACCTGGGCGTTGGTGGTCGGGGTCACCGGTGTGATCAGCGCCCTCTCCGACCTGGTCATCGCCGCCTGGCGCAACGACAGCCTGGCGGCGATGGTAGCCCCCTACCACGATGCCCCGCCGCTCACCGAACGCGCGCCGGCCAGCCGCCTGTTGGACATCGCCACCCAGGCCGCACCGGGCATGCAGCCGGACTTCATCGCCTTCCCGGGCACACGCTTTTCCAGCGAGCACCACTATGCAGTGTTCATGAAAGGTGCCACGCACCTGACGTCGCACCTGCTGACACCAGTGCTGATCGATGCCCGCACGCTGGCGGTCACGGCCGTCGGTGAAAGGCCCTGGTACATGGACACCCTGCTCCTGTCGCAACCGCTGCACTTTGGCGACTACGGAGGCCGGCCGATGCAGATCCTCTGGGCGGTGCTCGATGTGCTGACCATCATCGTGCTCGGCAGTGGGGTTTACCTGTGGTGGGGTAAGCAGCGCAAGGCACGGGAGGTGACGGCATGAGCCACAGGTCGCAGCCGACACGGCGGATCTTTGCCTGGCCCATGGTGATTGCCGTGCTCGGTGCCGGAGGGTTGTTCGCCGCGCTGTTGGGGGACGGCGGGTGGGATGTGCTGGCGTGGGTGGGGCTGGGGATACCGGCGGTGCTGGGGCTTCGGGGGCTGTGTTGGAGGTAAGGCCCTAGGGGGCCGCTTAGTGGGCCTTGAGACAGGTGCTGCCCGTAAGGTCGAGCGCCGCCCGCGCGCTCGATCTGACAGGCACCGAAGCGCTTTAAATGAACAAGGAGCAGCCCCTGATTATTCGCCCAACCGCGGCAACAGCTCATCCAGCCGCCGATGCAGCGCACTGTCACTGGGCCAGTTGCGCAGCATCCGCGCCCGGTCTCGGGCGTACGCCGGGGCGAAGCTCAGTTGGGTGGCGTGCTGGCACATGGCATCCAGGTCGATCAGCGACCACTGGCCATCCTTCCAGAACAGGTTGTGGCCCTTGAAGTCGCCATGGCTGATGCGCTCGTGAATCAGCTGCTGCATCAGGTGCACCAAGGCCTGCACCTGCTCCTGTGGCGCATCGCCGCTTTCCACGTAGGGCCCGAAGCACTCGATCAGGTCCGGCCCGTCGACATACTCGGTCACCAGGTAGGCGCGGCTGCGCAGGCCCATCACCCGCTGCTCCAGCACCGCCAAGGGCCGTGGCGTGGCGATGTCGAGAAACGCCAGGCGATGGCCTTCGATCCATGAATGCCAAGCACGGCTCGGGCGCCAGAAGCGCTTGAACCAGTGGGCGGTGTTCTTGATGTTGTAGCGCTTGAGCACCAGGGTGCGGCCATCCACCTCGATACGCGCCACGCTGGCCGCACCACCGGTTTTGTACAGGTGGCCTTCGTCGATCAACGCATCGGCCTGCTCCAGTACCGGCAACAGCGCCTCACGCTCAGACCGGCGAACCGCCCGCAACCCGGACAGGCTGCGCTCGACGCTGAACAGCGTGCACTCGCGCCCGGCCTTTTCCAGGTAGTCCTTCAGGCGCCAGTGACGCACCTTGTCGATCTGCTTCTGCAGCGCCTCCAGCGGCAAGGCATGTTCGGCGTTGGCCAGCAGGTAGTGCACCAGCAGCTCTTCGATGAACGGTTCCAGGCGCTTGGGCAACTGGGCGAACAATACGCCCAGGTTCTCCAGCACTTTCTGGCGCGACAGTTGCTGGCCTGGGGCTTCGGCTTTGATGCCTGCGCCGTCGATCAGGTACAGCTTGCCGCCATGGCGCAGCAGGTTGTCCAGGTGCAGGTCTTCCTGCCATAGGCCCTTGGCATGCATCTGCGCCACGGCCGCGAGCGCTTCGCCCAATACCAGCTGCTGCTCGTCGGCCAGCACCGGCAAGTTTTCGACGTCGGCCCAGGCGTCGGCAAGGCTCTGCGCACCCTCGAGGAACTCGAACAGCAACCAGCCGCCCTCGCCTTCCTGAAGGCCGTCTGCCAGCAGTTGCGGGGTCGTGAGACCCTGCCCGGCCAGCAGCTTCACACCCTCCAGCTCACGCTGGAAATGGCGGGCGGCATTGCTGCCCACCAGCAGCTTGGCCAGTACCGGGGTACCACGCCAGATGCCGGCGCCGACATAGCGCTGGCCCGGTAGCACACGCAGCAGGCTGAGCAGCTGCAGATCGGCACTGCCGGCGGCATCGGCCAACGTCACGGTCAGGGGTAGCGATGGGCTGCGCCCGGCGTTCTTCAATTCGGACAATTGCATCAGCGCGCCTCCTTTTCACGGCGGCGGCGCACCAGGCGCTGCAGCCAGGTATCGACCAGCGTACTGTCTGCCGGCTGTTCAAGATAGGCCGCCAGCAGGTTGCGCACGTCCGCCTCGCTCCAGGCACCCGCTCGGCGTAGCAAGGGTTCGAGGTCCTTGAGCCGGTCGCGCATGCCGAACAGCAGCGGGCGGGTCTTTTCCAGGTCGATCAGTTGAGCCTGCCAGCCTTCGCGACGTTCGCGCAGGAAGATGTGCTTGGGATAGAAACAGCCATGCACCTGGCCTGCGGCGTGCAGGGTACGGGCCAGCTGGCCACAGGCCTGCAGGATACCCAGGCGGTTGGCGGCTTCGAGCTGCGGCCACTGGGCCAGCAGGCTGTCCAGGTCACGCCAGTCGTCCAGGGCCCGGGTCATGAGGATGGCCCGGTGTCGGCCGTTACCTTTGCGCTCACCATAGAACACCGCCTGCAAGGCGGGGATCTTCAGCTTCTGGTAACGGCTGATGTTACGAAACTCTCGGGCGAAGGTCGGCTCGCCGAACGGGCGGTGCAGGGTGCGGGTGAGGTAGTCGCTCTGGCGCTTGAGGTAGAACCCCTTGCCCTCGAGCTCAAGACGAAAGACGCTGCTCCAGCCGCCACGGCCGGTGTTGGGTTCGTCCACGGCGTCCAGTTGCAGCGCCCACAGCGCCTCGAAGTCGTTCAAGCCATGACGTTGCAGCAGCGCCTGGTCGGCGCTGGCCAGGTAGTCGGTCATTCCCTTCCCTCGAAAAAGCTCACCACCTGGCGAATGCACTGCTTGTCCTTGGCCGTGAGCCGTTTCTGCTCACGGTATTGCAGGTAGAAACGCAGGCGTTGGGTCGATGACAGGTGGTATTTGGCGACCTTGTCCAGGCATGCCAGGTCCTTGATCAGGCGGTGGCGCAGCATGCAGGCGCGGCAGCCGCGCCAGAAATCACCGGTGGGGCAGTCGATGAAGAACACCGTGGCGTTGTCGTCCACCAGCAGGTTGCGCCACTTCAGGTCGTTGTGGGCGAAACGGTGCGCGTGCATCACCCGGGTGTGGCGCGCCACCTGGCGGCTGACGTGGTCGACCCAGGCGCGGTCGGCCAGGCGTGGGTCGTTACGCTCGGCCAGGGCCGAGAGGTCCTCGGTGCGCGGCAGCTCGCGGGTGATCATGGCACCGCGGCCGAAGGCCAGGCCGTTGCGCTCGAGGCCGTAGGCCACCACTTCGGCGGTGGGGATATCCCATTTGGCGAACTGCTTGAGGTTCTGCCACTCGGCCTTGATCCGCGGGCGGCCCACATAGCGGCGCAAGGCCTTGCCGGCGCCGGTGTAACGCTTGACGTAGTAATTGACCCCGTCGCGCTCGATGCGCACCACTTCGCTGAGTGGGTCGCGGGTCAGGCGTTCGCCCTGAAGGGCGAACACCGCATCCAGACTGCCGAAATCCGCCGCCAGGCCTTCGTAGCCTGGTGCCAGTGTCCAACCCGCCATCAGAGCGCATCCCCATAGCGTTGCTTGCGATCGTAGAGTTTCTGCGCCTTGCGTTCGAGCCAGGCGAGCAGCGCGGCCTCGTCGGCCAGCACCTGGCGCAACGGGCGCTGGAAGTAGCCACGCAAAAAGCGCAGCTTGTCGCGGCGGGTCAGGCCGATGTCCAGGGCCGAGAAATACAGGGCGGCCAAGTCTTTGTCACGCCAGCGGCGGGTGATGCTGGCACGGGTCTGGGCGCGGTGCAGGTCGATCACCGACAGCTTCAGATCGTCGGGCGTCACCGGCCGGTCGGTGTGCAGCAGGAAGTGGCAGATATAGCAGTCGCGGTGGTTGACCCCGGCACGGTGCATGCCACCGGTCATCTTCGCCACCTCGGCGATCAGCGCCCACTTCAGGCGTGGTTGCGGCGGCTGCCTGACCCAGTCGAGGCTGAAGTCTTCCAGGCTAATGGTCGGCGCCAGCTCTTCGGTGACGATGAACGAATGCTGCGTGGCCGGGTTGCTGCCGCGCTCGCCATAGGCCACCGCGGTCATGGTCGGCACGCCGACTTCATGCAGGCGCTGGATCGCCCGCCACTCCTGGCCGGCACCGAGCACCGGCAGCTTGGCGCTGAACAGGTTCTTGAAGATCTCGCCCCAGCCGATGCCACGGTGGATCTTGACGAAGTAGCCCTCGCCGTCCACCTCGGTGCGCAAGGTGCGCCGGCCTTCGAGCTCACGGAACACCTCGCCCTGCAGGCCTTCCACGGCCTCGAAGGGATCGCGCCCGGCCCACAGGCGCTTGAAGGGTTCGGCCAGTATCAGCTTCATGCGGCCTCCTGCCCGAGGATCACGTCGGCAGCATGCTGCGGCATGCTGTACAAGTCGGCGGTGTCGGCGAAGGCCAGCCCGTTGCGCGACCAGTCGGCGCGAGCCTGGGCATCTTCGAGCATGCGCTGCAGGTAGCGGTTGAGCTGGTCCTGCTCGAACGGCTCGTCCAGCACCAGGCCACTGTCGGCTTCAGCGATGTAGTGGGCGTAGCCGCACACCTGGGACACCAGCACCGGCAGGCCGGCAACCAGCGCCTCGAGCAGCACGGTGCCGGTGTTCTCGTTGTAGGCCGGGTGGATCAGCAGGTCAGCCCCAAGCAGGAAGCGCGGGATGTCGCTGCGCCCCTTGAGGAACTGCACCTGCTCGCCCAGGCCGAGCGTGGCGCTCTGCAACTGGAATACCTTGGGGTCGTCCTGGCCGATCACCATCAGCCGGGTACGCTTGCGCAGGGCCGAAGGCAGCGCGGCCAGGGCCTTGAGGCTGCGGTCGACGCCCTTGGTCTTGAAGCCCGAGCCGATCTGTACCAGCAGCAGGTCATCATCGCCCAGGCCGAATTCCTTACGAAAATCGGCGCGGATCGCATCGGCGTCGGCAGGGCGGCGGCGGTCCTGGGAAATACCCGGTGGCAAAAGGTGGAAACGCTCCACCGGCGTGCCGTAGTGCTTGATGAACAGCGGCTGCTGCACTTCGGAGATCATCAGCACCTCGGTGTGGGCATCCTTGGCGAACACCGCCCGCTCGTATTCGGCGAAGTGGCGGTAGCGGCCCCAGCGACGGTATAGGCCGCCACGCAGAGTCTGGGCCTTGTCTTCGAAGCAGCCATCGGCGGCGTAGTACACATCCAGGCCGGGCATCTTGTTGAAGCCAATCAGGCGATCGACCGGTCGCTTGGCAAGGTCGGCGGCCATCCAGGCGCTGAGCTTCTCGTTGCGCCGATGGTTGAACAGCGCCTTGACCGGCGCCACCAGCACCTCGAAACCCGGTGGAATGTCACCTTCCCAGATCAATGTGTAGACACGGATCTGGTGCCCCCGCTTCTGGCACTCCAGGGCGATGCGCATGAAGTCACGCTGCAGCCCGCCGAAGGGGAAATACTTGTAGAGCACAAAAGCCAGTTGCATCAACGAACATCCTCAGCCAGCAGCAACGCGCTCAAGCGGCTCGCCACATGCTCGGGATTCAGGCGAGTGAAGCACAGCGGCCACTCGCGTTTGAGATCGAACCGGCGCAAGTCTTCGGCGCTCGGTTTATAGGTGCACTTTTTCTGCAGGCAAGGCGCGCACGGCCAATCGCTGGCCTGGTGGACCTGGCTGCGCCCATAGGCGCCGGTAAGGCCCGGGTTGGTCGGGCCGAACAGCGAAATGGTCGGCACGTCCAGCGCTGCCGCCAGGTGGCCAAGGCCGGTATCCACCGCCACGCAGGCCTTGGCTGCCGCCAGCACGCGTGCGACGCCCGCCAGGTTCAACTTGGGCAGTACCTCGCAGTTCTTCAAGCCCTGGGCGATGCGCTCGGCGCGTGCCTTCTCCGCAGGGTTGCCCCAAGGCAGGCGCACCTGCAGGTTACGCCGGCCCAAACGCTCGGCCAGCTCGCGCCAGTAGGCCTCGGGCCAGTGCTTGGTGGCCCAGGTTGTGCCATGCAGGAATACCACGTAGGGCGCGGCAGGCGGCAGTTGCAGGCGGTCGAGGTCCAGACCGTAGCGGCCAAGGCCTTCGGGCAGATCATAGGCCAGGGCCAGGGCGAACAGCTGGCGCACCCGCTCCACCGCGTGCTGGCCGACCGCGACCGACAGGCGCCGGTCATAGAAGCGGCTGGCCCAGCCTTCGCGCGCCGAATAACGGTCCAGCCCGGCCACCGGCGCCTTGACGTAGCGGGTCAGCCAGGCCGACTTGACCAGGCCCTGAGCGTCGATCACCAGGTCGTACTTGCGCTCGCGCAAGCGCTGCTTGAACGCCTTCCACTCGCCGCTCTTGAGCGTCTGCCAGAGGTTCTTGCGCCAGCGGCGAATGGCCACCGGGATGACCTGGTCGACGGCCGGGTGCCAGCTGGGGATCTCCGCGAAGCCTTCTTCCACCACCCAGTCGAAACGGATGCCGGGAATGGCGTGGGCAGCATCGGTGATAGCCGGCAAGGTGTGGATCACGTCTCCCAGGGAGGACGTCTTGATGATCAGGACCCGCACTTAGTCGACCTCGGCCATGACATCGATCAGGTTCGGCCCGCCCAGGCGCGTGAGCGCGGCGATCACCTGCCCAGGCTCGAGCAGGCGCAGGCAATTGTAGTGGCCAAAGCGGCAGGTCCGGTCGAAACAGGGGCTGCACTCGATGCCCAGGCGCACGATTTCCACATGCTCGGCCAGCGGCGGGGTGAAGCCCGGCGATGTAGAACCGTAGACCGCCACCAGCGGGCGGTTCAACGCGGCTGCCACGTGCATCAGGCCCGAGTCGTTGGACACCACCGCATCGGCGCAGGACAGCAGGTCGATGGCCTCGGCCAGCGAAGTTTCCCCCGCCAGGTTATAGGATTCTTCACGGAACCCTGGGATCAGCCGGTCACGGATCGACTCACCCACCGGGTGGTCGTTCTTCGAGCCGAACAGCCATACCTGCCAGCCCTGACGGATCATCGCATCGGCCACTTCGGCGTAGTGCTCGGCCGGCCAGCGCTTGGCCTCACCGAATTCGGCACCCGGGCACAGCGCCAGCACCGGCCGGTCCAGTGCCAGGCCGAACTTGGCCAGGGCAGCGTCGCGGCTCTGCGCTTCGATCTGCAGGCTCGGTCGCGGGTAGGGCTGCGGCAACTCGGCGCCCGGCGCGTAGGCCAGCGCCATGAAGCGCTCGATCATCAGCGGGTAGCGGGCCTTGTCCAGCTTGCGTACGTCGTTGAGCAGGCCGAAACGCATCTCGCCGCGCCAACCGGTGCGCTTGGGTATGCCGGCGAAGAACGGCACCAACGCGGATTTCAACGAGTTGGGCAGGAGGATCGCCTGGTCATACTGGCCCACCAGCGATTTGCCGATACGCCGGCGCGTGGCCAGCTCCAGCGCGCCATGGCCGAGCGGGAAGCTCAAGGCTTGGCGCACCTCGGGCATGCGTTCGAGGATTGGCCGGCTCCACTCGGGAGCCAGCACATCGATCACGCATTCGGGGTGCTGTTGCTTCAGGCACTGGAACAAGGTCTGCGCCATCACCATGTCGCCGACCCAGCTGGGGCCAATGATCAGTATTCTCATGCTTGGTCCAGAAACGTTCGGGGAGGCCCGGCGCTGGCCTGGCCTCCCCTCTTTATATTCAGGCTATGTGGCGGACAGTGTACCACCGGTAGTGAGGCATGGATTTTTGGGGCCGCCTTGCCGCCCTTTCGCGGCACAAGGCCGCTCCTACAGGAACCGCACAGCCCTGAGCGGCCTTGTGCCGCGAAAGGGCCGCAGGACGGCCTCGGCAATCTCAGGTCAACCCCAGCTCCCCCCAGATCCGCCGCACTTCGCGGCGTTCGTCGGCAAACTGCGCCGCATCGATCACCCCCGCCTGCTTCTGCAGGGCCTGGCGGTGGGAGGCCGAGCGGAACGCCTTGTACACCTCACGCAGCAGCACAGCATCGCGGGCAGGCATCAGGCCGGCCTGCTCGAGCTCTTCCAGGATGCGGATATTGTCGGTCCAGCGCAGCATGGCCGGATGGTCGTGGGACCAGGCCAAAGCGGCGTATTGCACCATAAATTCGATATCCACGATACCGCCGGCATCCTGCTTGATATCGAACGGCACGCCGGCCTCGAAGGCATTGGCGGCAGTGCCTGCGGCGGTGCTCTTGGTACCGAGGTTGTCGCGCATCTTGGCGCGCATCTCGCTCACTTCCACCCGCAGCTTGACCAGGTCACGCGGCTGGCCGAGCACCTGCGCCCGCACCTGCTCGAAGGCCGCCCCCACCTGCTTGCAGCCCACCAGCACCCGTGCCCGCACCAGGGCCTGGTGCTCCCAGGTCCAGGCTTCGTTCTGCTGGTAGCGCTCGAAGGCGCCCAGTGAGCTCACCAGCAGCCCCGCAGCCCCCGAAGGGCGCAGGCGCATGTCGACGTCGTAGAGCTGGCCGGAGTTGGTCTGGGTGGTCAACATGTGGATGATGCGCTGGCCCAGGCGGGTGAAGAACTGCGCGCCGTCGATGGGCTTGGCGCCGTCGGTTTCGGCCTGGGGGTCGCCATCGTGGATGAATACCAGGTCAAGGTCCGAACCATGGCCCAGCTCGATGCCCCCGACCTTGCCATAGCCGACGATGATGAAGCCCGGATCGCACAGGCTGCCGTCGCTGCGCCGGGGCTGGCCATGGCGCGCCACGGTCTGGCGCCAGGCCAGGGCCAGCACCTGGTCGAGAATCGCCTCGGCCAGCCAGGTCAGGTAGTCGCTGACTTTCATCAGCGGCAGGTTGCCGGTGATTTCCGACGCGGCCACCCGCAGGCTATGGGCCAGCTTGAAGTGGCGCAGGGCCTCCATCTGCTGTTCCAGGTCATCCTCGGGGATGCGTGTAAGGCGCTCGCGCAGTTCGGACGCCAGTTCCGGCGCCAATGGTGGGCTGAACAGGCGGCCTTCGTTGAGCAGTTCGTCGAGCAGCAGCGGGAAGCGGGCGATCTGCTCGGCGATCCATGGGCTGGCCGCACACAGGGTGAGCAGGCGGCGCAAGGCGCCCGGGTTCTCGGTGAGCAACACCAGGTAGGCCGAGCGCCGCGCCACGGCCTCGACCAACGGCAGCACCCGCTCCAGTACCAAGTCCGGGTCGTCGTGCTCCACGGCCTGGGCCAGCAGGCGCGGAATGAAGGCATCCAGGCGCTCGCGACCGATGCGCTGCATCGAACGCAGCTGCGGGCTTGCCCGCAGGGCGGCCAACCGGCGCAGGGCCTCGGCGCTCTGGCGGAACCCGGCTTCCTCCAGCTGGCGGCAAGCCGCCTCCTCGTCCTGGGCCTGTTCCCACAACGGCGACCACTCGCCACCGACCACCAGCTCGCCCTCGCCTTCTTCATCATCCGGGTCGGCGATCACCTGACGGAAATGCCAGTCGATGCGCTCACGCCAGTGCATGAGCTGCGCATGGAAGGCCGGCCAGTCGGCAAAGCCGAGGATATAGGCCACGCGCGCGCGGTCCTTGTCGTCTTCGGGCAGCATCTGCGTCTGGCGGTCGGCGATGGCCTGGATGGCATGCTCGGTGTAGCGCAGGAACTCATATCCCTCGCGCAGCTCGGCGACCACTGCAGGCGGCAGGTAGCCCTGGCCTTCCAGGGTGGCCAGCACCTTGAGTAGCGGCCGTTGCTGCAGGCTCAGGTCGCGCCCGCCGTGGATCAGCTGGAACGCCTGGGCGATGAACTCCACCTCGCGGATGCCGCCGGCGCCAAGCTTGATGTTCTCGGCCATGCCCTTGCGGCGCACTTCCTGCTGGATCAGCTGCTTCATGGTGCGCAGCGCCTCGATCGCCGAGAAGTCCAGGTAACGGCGATAGACGAACGGGCGCAGCATGTCCTGCAACTGGGCGCCGGCCACCTGGTCACCCGCCACGACGCGGGCCTTGATCATGGCGTAACGTTCCCAGTCGCGGCCCTGGTCCTGGTAGTACTGCTCCAGCGCATTGAACGACAGCACCAGGGCACCGGCCGAACCGTAGGGACGCAGGCGCATGTCGACGCGGAACACGAAGCCGTCGACGGTCACCGGGTCCAGTGCCTTGATCAGACGCTGGCCCAGGCGGGTGAAGAACTCCTGGTTGTCCAGCGAGCGCTTGACGCCTTCAGTCTCGCCGCCTTCGGGGAAAGCAAAAATCAGGTCGATGTCCGAGGACAGGTTCAACTCCACCGCCCCCAGCTTGCCCATGCCCAGCACCACCATGTGCTGCGGCTGGCCGCTGCGGTTGCCGATGGGGGTGCCGAACTGCTGGCAATGGCGCGGGTACAGCCATCGATAGGCCTGGTCGATGGCGGCGTCGGCCAGGTCGGAAAGGTCGCGGCAGGTCTCGCCCAGCACTGCCTGGCGGGTGATGTCGCGCCAAATGATGCGCACTTGCTGGCGGTTGCGCTCGCGGCGCAGG
Source organism: Pseudomonas sp. p1(2021b) (assembly GCF_020151015.1). NCBI lineage: Bacteria > Pseudomonadati > Pseudomonadota > Gammaproteobacteria > Pseudomonadales > Pseudomonadaceae > Pseudomonas > Pseudomonas sp. p1(2021b). The sequence goes on along the minus strand of NZ_CP083746.1, from coordinate 318,962 downwards.
TTGCGCGCCAGCTCGTCCTCGCTCTGGGCGGCCTGGGCGGCGGCAGCGATGCGCGCGCACAGCTCGCCGGGGGCGAAGGGCCGCTCCAGTTCACCACTGGCTTGCAGGTCGAAAAGCATGGCCGGCTCACGCAGGGCCACTTCCAGGACGAAATCGCTGGCGGCGGCAACCTGATCGAACGCTTGCCGCTGGGCCGGGCTCCAACGGTCCAGGTCCAACCCGTCGAGACCGACGATCGCCTCGCGCAGGGACTGTTGATTACGTGCGACCAGCGGTTGCAGGGCAGCGGGCAGATCGAGCGGCAAAGGCAGGCGCATGGTCTATCCTTGATCGGCGTGAAAGAGAGGGGTAGGTGCGGCCAAGGGGCTGCCGGACCACGGTTGGACTGTCATACAAAAGTTGGAAATAGCTGAAATAAACGAATCATTGGTAAAAAACATCAAGATTCACCCGATCAGAGCCCAGTCCCAACCTACGGGAACGTTTTTCCCCACAAGCCAGAGTGCGACAAAATGCCGCTTTTCTGTAGTTTTACTACTACCCCAGCGCTTCAAAAGCATGAAATGCCGAATCATTTGTAGTAAAACTACACGGCGCCGGATGACTGTCCGGCTAATCCAAGAATTCACGACGTCTGCCCAAAAGGCCAGTCGCAAACTCAGGCCCCCGATTCTGGTGGCCTTTCCGCCCTGGAGCAAGCCATGCAAGACCTCGATCCCGTCGAAACCCAGGAATGGCTGGATGCCTTGGAGTCGGTCCTCGACAAAGAAGGCGAAGACCGCGCTCACTACCTGATGACCCGTATGGGCGAGCTGGCCACCCGTAGTGGCTCCCAGCTGCCGTACGCAATCACCACGCCATACCGCAACACCATCCCCGTTACCCACGAAGCACGCATGCCTGGCGATCTGTTCATGGAACGCCGCATCCGCTCGATGGTACGTTGGAACGCCCTGGCCATGGTCATGCGTACCAACCTGCGGGACTCGGACCTGGGTGGCCACATTTCGAGCTTCGCCTCCAGCGCCACCTTGTACGACATCGGCTTCAACTACTTCTTCCAGGCTCCCACCGAGGAGCATGGCGGCGACCTGATCTTCTTCCAGGGCCACGCCTCGCCAGGCATCTACGCCCGCGCCTTCCTCGAAGGCCGCATCAGCGAAGACCAGATGAACAACTTCCGCCAGGAAGTGGACGGCAAAGGCCTGTCCTCGTACCCGCACCCCTGGCTGATGCCTGACTTCTGGCAGTTCCCGACCGTTTCCATGGGTCTGGGCCCGATCCAGGCGATCTACCAGGCACGCTTCATGAAGTACCTGGAAGCCCGTGGCTTCATCCCGGCCGGCAAGCAGAAGGTCTGGTGCTTCATGGGCGACGGCGAGTGCGATGAGCCGGAATCCCTGGGCGCGATCGCCCTGGCCGGCCGCGAGAAGCTGGACAACCTGATCTTCGTCATCAACTGCAACCTGCAGCGCCTCGACGGCCCGGTTCGCGGCAACGGCAAGATCATCCAGGAACTCGAAGGCGTGTTCCGTGGCGGCGGTTGGAACGTCAACAAGGTCGTCTGGGGCCGCTTCTGGGACCCACTGTTCGCCAAGGACACCAACGGTGCCCTGCAGCGTCGCATGGACGAAGTCATCGACGGCGAATACCAGAACTACAAGGCCAAGGACGGCGCATACGTCCGTGAGCACTTCTTCAACACCCCGGAACTCAAGGCCATGGTCGAAGACCTGTCCGACGACGAGATCTGGAAGCTCAACCGTGGCGGCCACGACCCGTACAAGGTCTATGCGGCCTACCACCAGGCGGTCAACCACAAGGGTCAGCCGACCGTCATCCTGGCCAAGACCATCAAGGGTTACGGTACCGGTGCCGGCGAAGCCAAGAACACCGCGCACAACACCAAGAAGGTCGACGTCGACAGCCTGCGTCACTTCCGTGACCGCTTCGACATCCCGGTCAAGGACGCCGACCTGGAAAACCTGCCGTTCTTCCGTCCGGAAGAAGGCAGCGCCGAAGCCAAGTACCTGGCCGAGCGTCGCGCAGCCCTGGGTGGCTTCGTACCGCAGCGCCGCGCGAAGAGCTTCAGCGTCCCGACGCCGCCGCTGGAAACCCTGAAGGCGATCCTGGACGGCTCGGGCGACCGCGAAATCTCCACCACCATGGCCTTCGTGCGCATCCTGGCGCAGCTGGTCAAGGACAAGGAAATCGGCCAGCGCATCGTCCCGATCATCCCGGACGAAGCCCGTACCTTCGGTATGGAAGGCATGTTCCGCCAGCTGGGCATCTACTCGTCCGTGGGCCAGCTCTACGAGCCGGTCGACAAGGACCAGGTGATGTTCTACCGCGAGGACAAGAAGGGCCAGATCCTCGAAGAAGGCATCAACGAAGCCGGCGCCATGTCGTCGTTCATCGCCGCCGGTACCTCGTACAGCAACCACAACCAGCCGATGCTGCCGTTCTACATCTTCTACTCGATGTTCGGCTTCCAGCGTATCGGTGACCTGGCGTGGGCCGCTGGCGACAGCCGCACCCGTGGCTTCCTGATCGGCGGTACCGCCGGCCGTACCACCCTCAACGGTGAAGGCCTGCAGCACGAAGACGGTCACAGCCACCTGATGGCTGCCACCATCCCGAACTGCCGCACCTATGATCCGACCTACGGCTACGAGCTGGCGGTGATCATCCAGGACGGCATGAAGAAGATGACCGAAGAGCAACAGGACGTCTTCTACTACATCACCGTGATGAACGAAGCCTACACCCAGCCAGCCATCCCGGCCGGCGCCGAGGAAGGCATCATCAAGGGCATGTACCTGCTCGAAGAAGACACCCGCGAAGCCGCGCACCACGTGCAGCTGCTCGGTTCGGGCACCATCCTGCGCGAAGTCCGCGAAGCGGCGAAGATCCTGCGCGAGGAATACAACGTCGGTGCCGACGTGTGGAGCGTCACCAGCTTCAACGAACTGCGTCGCGACGGCCTGGCCGTGGAACGCGCCAACCGCCTCAAGCCTGGCCAGAAGCCGCAGCAGACCTACGTCGAGCAGTGCCTGGCCGGTCGCAAGGGCCCGGTCGTGGCGTCTACCGACTACATGAAGCTCTTCGCCGAACAGATCCGCCAGTGGGTCCCGAGCAAGGAGTACAAGGTCCTGGGTACCGATGGCTTCGGTCGCAGCGACAGCCGCAAGAAGCTGCGTCACTTCTTCGAAGTCGACCGTCACTTCGTCGTGCTGGCTGCCCTGGAAGCCTTGGCTGACCGTGGCGAGATCGAACCGAAGGTGGTGGCGGACGCCATCGTCAAGTTCGGCATCGATCCGGACAAGCGCAACCCACTGGACTGCTGAGGAGTATTTTTAAGTGAGCGAACTCATTCGCGTACCTGACATCGGCAGCGGTGAAGGTGAAATCATCGAGCTGTTCGTCAAGGTCGGTGATCGTATCGAGGCCGACCAGAGCCTGCTGACCTTGGAGTCCGACAAGGCCTCCATGGAGATCCCAGCCCCGAAGGCCGGCGTGATCAAGGAGCTGAAGGTCAAGCTGGGCGATCGTCTGAAAGAAGGCGACGAGCTGATGGTCCTGGAAGTCGAGGGCGCCGCTGCGGCGCCCGAGGCTCCGGCCGCGGCTGCCCCGGCAGCGGCACCTGCCGCCGAAGAAAAACCGGCTGCCGCTGCAGCCCCTGCCCCTGCCGCAGCTCCAGCTGCTGCCAGCGTGCAGGACATCCACGTGCCGGACATCGGCTCGTCGGGCAAGGCCAAGATCATCGAAGTCCTGGTCAAGGCCGGCGATACCGTCGAAGCCGACCAGTCGCTGATCACCCTGGAGTCCGACAAGGCCTCCATGGAGATCCCGTCGCCCGCCGCTGGCGTGGTGAAGGAAGTGATCGCCAAGCTGGACGACGAAGTCGGCACCGGTGACCTGATCCTCAAGCTGGAAGTTACGGGCGCTGCCCCGGCCGCCGCTCCAGCCGCTGCCGCACCGGCACCTGCCAAGGCCGAGGCGGCACCAGCCGCCGCGCCTGCCGCAGCGCCGGCTCCGGCTGCAGCACCCGCTCCGGTCGCCACCGCACCGGCTGCCGGCAGCAACGCCAAGGTCCACGCCGGCCCCGCCGTGCGCCTGCTGGCCCGTGAATTCGGTGTCGACCTGGGCGCGGTCGCCGCGACCGGCCCGCACGGCCGCATCCTGAAGGAAGACGTGCAGGTCTACGTCAAGGCCATGATGCAGAAGGCCAAGGACGCTCCTGCCGCCGGCGCGACCGGTGGTGCCGGCATCCCGCCGATCCCGGCCGTGGACTTCAGCAAGTTCGGTGAAGTGGAAGAAGTCGCCCTGACCCGCCTGATGCAGGTCGGTGCCGCCAACCTGCACCGCAGCTGGCTGAACGTGCCGCACGTCACCCAGTTCGACTCCGCCGACATCACCGAACTGGAAGCCTTCCGCGTTGCGCAGAAGGCCGTGGCCGAGAAGGCTGGCGTCAAGCTGACCGTGCTGCCGCTGCTGCTCAAGGCCTGTGCCTTCCTGCTCAAGGAACTGCCGGACTTCAACAGCTCGCTGGCACCCAGTGGCAAGGCGATCATCCGCAAGAAGTACGTGCACATCGGCTTCGCCGTGGACACCCCGGACGGCCTGCTGGTCCCCGTGATCAAGAACGTCGACCAGAAGAGCCTGCTGCAACTGGCGGCCGAAGCCGCGGCGCTGGCCGAGAAGGCCCGCACCAAGAAACTGTCATCCGACGAGATGCAGGGTGCCTGCTTCACCATCTCCAGCCTCGGCCACATTGGCGGCACCGGCTTCACGCCAATCGTCAATGCACCTGAAGTGGCGATCCTCGGCGTATCCAAGGCAACCATGCAGCCGGTCTGGGATGGCAAAGCCTTCCAGCCCAAGCTGATGTTGCCGCTGTCGCTGTCCTACGATCACCGTGTGATCAACGGCGCCGCTGCCGCGCGCTTCACCAAGCGCCTGGGCGACGTGCTGGCGGATATCCGCACCCTGCTGCTGTAATGCAGCCTCCCTGCCTCACCTCGCAAGGGGTGGGGCAGGCCTGTTTCGAGCTGCCACGCTCGTACCTCAACCCCGTCGTTTGGCGGGGCTTTTTTTGCCTGGAGAAAGCCGGGAGGGCTGCGCCCTTCTTTCGCGGTACAAGGCCGCTCCACAGGGGAATACAGCTCCCTGTAGGAGCGGCCTTGTGCCGCGAAAGGGCCGCAAAGCGGCCCCCATCTACAGATTCCTCCAGGCCCGCCGACAACCTCCCATAGAGTGCTCCCTCCAGGCCGCTTGCCAGCCCTCGGGACATCATGCAACCTTGCCCGATACGCCGCGCCAGCCGCGCCTCCAGTTCAAGCGAGTCTTCGATGAAAAGCCAACCCGATGCCGCCAGCCGTTCGGCGGCCGAGGTCGTCACGCAGCTTCCCGTGCCTTCGCGGCTTGGCATGCTGCGTTTCGAAAGGCTCAACGAAGCCAGCTGGGCGATGCTGTACCTGGACCCTGCCTGCGAACGCCAGTTCGGCCTGCCCGCCGCCGAGCTCTGCGCCTTGATCGGCGCGCCCTACGCCAGCCTCATGGAGCCGGAAGCGCGTTACACGCTGCACGACGAGATCCAACTGCAATTGGCCCGGCGCAACCACTACCGGGTCCGCTACACCCTGCACACCAGCGGGTCGGCCCTGCGTGTACTGGAGGTCGGTGAAGGCTACCGCCAGCATAATCGCCAGTTGCTGCGCGGCTACCTCACAGTGCTGGACGATCAGCAGGACGACCATCCCGCGCCGGTCGCCGACGACCTCGAGTCACGCAACAGCCGCCTGCAGCTGGCCCTGCAATTGAACCAGCGTGCCCAGCAGGAGCAGCTCGAGCACCTGGAGCGCGTGCGCGCCCAGCAGGACCTGATCCTGCGCCTGGCCCGCCAGCGCTACAGCGCCGACAATTCACTGCAGGAGGCCGCCGAACTGATCACCCGCAGCGCCTGCGAGATCTACAAGGTCGACTGCGCCAGCCTCTGGTACCTCGACGATCAGCGGCTCGAACCGATCAGTGCCTGGCGCAGCCATGACCAGCGCCACCACCTGCCGGACGCCATCGACGCCAGCCGCTTCCCCGATTACCTCGACGCCCTGCACGCCAGCCGCGCGATCGACGCCCACAACGCCAGCCAGGATCCGCGCACCCGGGAAATGGCCGAAAGCCTGTACCCCTCCGCCAACAACGCCATGCTCGATGCCAGCATCCGTGTCGACGGGCAGGTGGTCGGCGTGCTCTGCCTGGAGCAGACCGGCACGGCTCGCGCCTGGCAGTCCGACGAGATCGCCTTTGCCGGCGAGCTAGCCGACCAGGTCGCCCAGGTCATCACCAACCACAACCGACGCACCGCCACCAGCGCCCTGAATCTGTTCCAACGGGCCGTGGAACAGAGCGCCAGCGCCTTCCTGCTGGTCAACCGCGACGGCGTGGTGGAATACGTCAACCCAAGCTTCACCGCCATCACCCAGTACAGCACCGATGAAGTGCAGGGCCGCCACCTCGGCGAACTGCCGGCACTGGAAAACCTCAGCGAGCTGCTGTTCGACTCGCCCTCCAGCCTGGCCATGGGCAACAGCTGGCAGGGCGAATTCAGGAGCCGACGCAAGAGCCTGGAGCCCTATTGGGGGCAACTGTCGATTTCCAAGGTGTTCGGCGACAACCGTGAGCTGACCCACTACATCGGCATCTACGAAGACATCACCGAGAGCAAGCTGGCCCAGCAGCGTATCGAGCGCCTGGCCTACACCGACAACCTGACCAACCTGGGCAATCGCCCATCGTTCATCCGCAGCCTCGACGAGCGTTTCGCCCGTGAAGGCGCGATTCCCATCTGCCTGCTGCTGGTGGACATCGACAACTTCAAGCGGATCAACGACAGCCTCGGCCACCAGACCGGTGACAAGCTGCTGGTCAGCCTGGCCCGACGCCTGCGCAACAGCCTGGGCGGCGACGACGTCCTGGCGCGCTTCGCCAGCAACGAGTTCGCCGTGCTGCTCGACGACACTACCCTGGAAGCCGGCCAGCAGGTCGCCCTGCAACTGCTGCGTACCCTCGACAAACCCATGTTCGTCGACAACCAGCTGATCAACGTCACCGCCTCCGTCGGCCTGGCCTGTGCACCGTTGCACGGCAGCGACCCGCAGAGCCTGATGAAGAACGCGGGCCTGGCCCTGCACAAGGCCAAGGCCAACGGCAAGCATCAGGTGCAGGTGTTCACTGAGGTGCTGAACGCCGAGGCCAGCTACAAGCTGTTCGTCGAGAACAACCTGCGCCGGGCGCTAGCCCAGAACGAGCTGGAGGTCTTCTACCAGCCCAAGCTGTGCCTGCGCAGCGGGCGCCTGCTGGGCCTGGAGGCGCTGTTGCGCTGGAACCACCCCGAACGCGGCATGATCCGCCCGGACCAGTTCATCAGCGTGGCCGAGGAAACCGGCCTGATCATCCCCATCGGCAAATGGGTGGTACGCCAGGCCTGCCGCATGAGCCAGCAGCTGCGCAGCGCCGGCGTGGGCAGTCTGCACGTGGCGATCAACCTCTCGCCCAAGCAGTTCTCCGACCCCGACCTGGTGAGCTCGATCGGCACCATCCTGCGTGAAGAAGCGCTGCCGCCACATCTGCTGGAACTGGAACTGACCGAGGGCCTGTTGCTGGAAGCCACCGAAGACACCCACCGCCAGCTCGACGAGCTCAAGGCCCTGGGCCTTATGCTGGCGATGGATGATTTCGGCACCGGCTATTCGTCGCTGAGCTACCTGAAGAAGTTTCCGATCGACATCATCAAGATCGACCGCAGCTTCATCAACGAGATCCCCGACAACCAGGACGACATGGAGATCACCTCGGCGGTGGTGGCCATGGCCCACAACCTCAAGCTCAAGGTGGTCGCCGAGGGCATCGAGACCGCCGAACAGCTGGCCTTCCTGCGCCGGCACCGCTGCGATGTCGGCCAGGGCTACTTGTTCGACCGGCCGATCCCGGGACGCGAACTGGCCGAGCGCCTCAAGCGCTATCCACGTGGGCCGGTGGCCTGACAGACGCGCAAGTCTCGGGCACTATAGAACTCATTCGGGCCCTATCGCGGGACAAGCCCGCTCCCACAGGGTCATGCACAATTCCTGTGGGAGCGGGCTTGCCCCGCGATAGAGCCATCACTCTCTCTCCAAATCCACAGAGGAACGGCCATGGTCCTGCGTTCGGAAATCCTGGTGAACAAAAACGTCATGCCCACTGCGGAGCAGGCCTTGCCTGGCCGCGAAACGCCAATGGCCCTGCCCGAATTCCACTACGTATTCAAGGACACCCCTCTGCTGGGGCCGTTCTTCCAGAACGTGGACTTCGCGATCTTCGGCCTGGGCTGCTTCTGGGGCGCAGAGCGCCGCTTCTGGCAGCGTGAAGGTGTGGTCAGCACGGTGGTCGGCTATGCAGGCGGCTTCACCCCCAACCCTACCTATGAAGAAGTCTGTTCGGGCCTGACCGGGCACACCGAAGTGGTGCTCGTGGTGTTCGACAAGGACAAGGTCAGCTACCGCGAACTGCTGGCGATGTTCTGGGAGCTGCACAACCCGACCCAGGGCATGCGCCAGGGCAACGACATCGGCACCCAGTACCGCTCGGCGATCTACTGCACCAGCCCCGAGCAACTGGAACAGGCCAAGGCCAGCCGTGACGCCTTCCAGGCAGAGCTGAGCAAGGCCGGCTTCGGTGAGATCACCACCGAGATCGACCAGGCCCCGACCGTGTATTTCGCCGAGGCCTACCACCAGCAGTACCTGGCCAAGAACCCCGACGGCTACTGCGGCATCGCCGGTACCGGCGTCTGCCTGCCACCCAGCCTGCAAGGCAACTGAGGACCGGCCATGGCGACAATGACCCTGTTCCACTCGCCCCTCTCGCCGTTCGTGCGCAAGGTGATGGTCGTGCTGCACGAGACCGGCCAGCTAGACCGTGTTGCCCTGCAAGCGGTCAACGTCAGCCCGGTGAGCGGCGACGAGCAGCTCAACCAGGGCAACCCGATCGGCAAGATCCCGGCCCTGCGCCTGGAAGATGGTACCGTGCTGCACGATAGCCGGGTGATCTGCGAGTACCTCGACTTGCAGCACGTCGGCAACCCGCTGATCCCTCGCGAAGGCTCGGCACGCTGGCGTCGCCTGACCCTGGCCTCCCAGGCCGATGCGATCATGGATGCGGCAGTCTCGACCCGTTACGAGACCTTCCTGCGCCCCGAAGACAAACGCTGGGACGGCTGGGTCCAGGCCCAAGGCGAGAAGATCCGCCGCAGCCTGGCCAACCTGGAGCAAGAGCACCTGGCGGAACTGGCATCGACCTTCGACATCGCCGCCATTGGCGTGGCCTGTGCCCTGGGTTACCTGGACCTGCGCCAACCGCAGTTCGGCTGGCGCGAGCAACAGCCCGGGCTGGCGGCCTGGTACGCCGACGTGGCCAAGCGCCCGTCGATGGCCGCTACGCACCCGGTGGTCTGACCTCTGCCTGTAGGAGCACCTCGTGCCGCGAAAGGGCTGCAACGCAGCCCCAGCAAGATCAATGGCGACACCGAAAGCCTGGAGCTGCTTTGCAGCCCTTTCGCGGCACGAGGCCGCTCCTACAGGGGGTTGCGACGCGTTCGGATCAGCAGTCTGGCTTGCCCGCGGTGAACTTGCGCGCTGGGTTCACCGCGGCCTTGAACTCGCGCAGGGCTTTGGAGCCGATCAACAGCGGGTAGTTGAAGCTGCTGCGGTCGGTCAGGTTGACCTCCACGGTGCGCTTCACATCACCCAGGCACAGCTCCAGGTCGACCACCGGGCGCTTGGTGATCTCCGGCTCCTCGCCTTCATCTTCTTCGTCGGCGCGGTTCTTGATCTTGCTGATGCGCGCCACCTTATGTTCATAGACCTTGTCGCCGGCATCCTTGGTGGCCAGACGGAAGCGCACCCAGTCCTCGCCATCGCGGGTGAAACGTTCGATGTCCTTGGCCGACAGCGACGCGGTCAGGGCGCCGGTGTCCATCTTGGCTTTGAACGTCTCGCCGATTTCCGGCACGCCAATGTATTCGTAACGGCCATATAAGGTCGGTTCGGCAGCCATCACGGGAAGGCTGAGCAATGACAACAGGGCAAGCATCGATTTCACGGGATACGCTTCCTTGAGGTGGGGCAGTACTTAGACTGCGCAAGCACGATAGGTTCGTTGTCACAGCTTATCCAACACAATGTGAAACATTTGTCCCCAGGTTCGAGCATTGGACATTTGGCGTAGGGCCAAGCCCCACTTATCATTGCCAACCGCTTTTATCTGACAACAAGAGTCTTTTTATGCGTCGCCTGCTGACCGGCATCCTCACCACCGCCCTGCTGCTGCTCAACACCCTCGTGCTGATCGGCCCGCTGATGGTGTTCGCCCTGCTCAAACTGGTGCTGCCGGGCCGTGGACGCGACTACGCCTCCTGGGCGGTGATGTGGATCGCCGAGACCTGGTCGGAGATCGACAAGGCGATCTTCGCCCTGTGCATCCCGACCCAGTGGGACATCCGCGGCATCGAGAAGCTGCGCCAGGACACCTCCTACCTCTGCGTGAGCAACCACCAGAGCTGGGTCGATATTCCAGCCTTGATCGAAAGCCTCAACCGCCGCGTGCCGTTCTTCAAGTTCTTCCTGAAGAAGGAGCTGATCTGGGTACCACTGCTGGGCCTGGCCTGGTGGGCGCTGGACTACCCCTTCATGAAGCGCTACAGCAAAGCCTTCCTGGACAAGCACCCCGAGCTCAAGGGCAAGGACCTGGAAATCACCAAGGCAGCCTGCGAACTGTTCAAACGCCAGCCGGTCACGGTGGTCAACTACCTGGAAGGCACCCGTTTCAGCGAGGCCAAGCGCCAGGCCCAGCAATCGCCCTACCAGCATCTGCTCAAGCCCAAGGCCGGCGGCGTCGCCTTCGTGCTCGCAGCGCTTGGCGAGCAGCTCGATGCCCTGCTGGACGTCACCATCGTCTACCCCGGCGACAAGGCACCAGGGTTCTGGGACCTGCTCAATGGCAGCATCAGCCGGGTGATCATCGATATCCGTGTGCGTGAGCTCGACCCGGCGCTGTGTGCGGGCGACTACGAGAACGACCCTGAGTTTCGCCAGAGGGTGCAGGCCTGGGTGAACCAGCTGTGGCTGGACAAGGACCAGCGGATCGCGCAATTGCGCACCGAGATGCATTAATTAATCGGCCCAATCGCCGGCAAGCCGGCGATTGGGCCAGAAACACTGTGGAGCAAACCGATTAAAATCCAGATTTATAATCGACATAAGTAACTCTTTGTTTGTCATCACCCACCCAGGTGGATAAAAATCGATCAACGCACAACTACAAAAATGCCTGGATCGATCGATGGCCAAACAACCTTGCAACGCTGCCGAGGCAGCTCCTCAACTTCGCCGTGTCCTGGGGCTTCCCGCCCTGGTGTTCTTCGGCCTGGTGTACATGGTCCCGCTGACCATCTTCACCACCTACGGCATCGTCACCGAGATCACCGGTGGCCGTACCGCCGGCGCCTATCTCGTGACCCTGCTGGCGATGCTGTTCACCGCCACGTCCTATAGCTTCATGGTCAAGCGCTTCCCGGTCGCGGGCTCGGCGTACTCCTACACCAACATGGCCTTCGGCCCGAACATCGGCTTCCTCGCCGGCTGGTCGCTGCTGCTCGACTATCTGTTCATCCCGATGATCAACTACCTGCTCATCGGCCTGTTCCTCAACATCGCCTTCCCTGCCATACCGGCCTGGGCCATCATCCTGGCTTCGATCGCCCTGGTGACCGTGCTCAACGTGGTCGGCATCCATTCGGTGGCCAAGGCCAGCAACTTGATCGTCGGCGCGCAAATTGTCTTCATCGGGGTGTTCGTGGCGCTGTCCTACCAGTCCCTGGCTGGCCAGCCGGTCGACCTGCTCTCGCCGCTGCTGGGCGATGGCAGCCAGCCGGGCTTCGGCCACCTGATGGCCGGTGCGGCGGTGCTGTGCCTGTCTTTCCTGGGCTTCGACGCGGTCTCCACCCTGGCGGAAGAAACCCGTGATGCGCGCCGCGACGTGCCACGGGCGATCATCCTCACCACCCTGGGTGCAGGCCTGCTGTTCACCCTGCTGGCCTATATCAGCCAATTGGTTCTGCCGGGCAGCACGTTCGCCAACGCCGACGCCGCGGCCAACGAAGTGATGTTCAAAGCCGGCGGCCAGTTCCTGGCCAACTTCTTCACCGCCGCCTTCGTCGCCGGCAGCCTGGGCTCGGCCCTGGCTTCCCAAGCCGCCGTGTCGCGTATCCTCTACACCATGGGCCGCGACAAGGTGCTGCCGCAGCGTACCTTCGGCAAGCTGTCGCCACGCTTCGGGACCCCGGTGTTCGCCATCGTATTGGTCTCGGCCTTCTCGTTGCTGGCCTTGGTGATCGACCTCGCCACCCTCGCCTCGCTGATCAGCTTCGGCGCGCTGGTGGCCTTCTCGGCGGTGAACCTGGCGGTGGTGCGTACCCACTTGGTGGGCCAGAGCGCTCACCGCAACCTCAAGGGCCTGCTGTGCTACGGGCTGGTGCCGCTGGTGGGCCTGGGCCTGACCCTGTGGCTGTGGACCAGCCTGTCGGCGCTGACCCTGGTGATCGGCCTGTGCTGGTTCGCTATGGGCCTGGCCTACCTGGCCGTGCTCACCGCCGGCTTCCGCCGCCCCGTGCGCCTGGTGGACTTCTCCGAAAGCCCCCTGTGAGCGGCCTTGCGCCGCGAAAGGGCCGCATAGCGGCCCCAGGGTTTCAGCGTTATCGCAGGTATCGTTGTTGGGGCCGCTTTGCGGCCCTTTCGCGGCGCAAGGCCGCTCCTACATGCAAGCGTGTCAGACCGAAGGCACGGCCGCCGGAGCCGGGGTCGCCCACAGGCTGCCCAGGTTCTGCAACAGCGAGCCGGCGATGCCCTGCTGCCCCAGGTACTGGAGGATCAGCGGGGCGAACTGCCCGATCATGCCTGTGTCCATCCCCAGCAGCTTGAAGGCGTTGTCCAGGTCGCTGCGGTTCTCGACGTTACCCAGGGCATTGCCCAGGGGCGAGGCGTCTTGGCTGTTCTGCCCGAGCAACGCGCCCAGGCCACTCAAACCACCCAGGGCATTGGCACCGGTGAGCAGGTCCAGACCGGGCACCGCCTGGGTCAGCTGGCCATAGTCGGTTTCACTCAGGTTGTTGCGCGCCAGCCCCAGCATCGCACCTGCACCACCGATGGCCTGTTCAGGGGTGATCTTCAGCTCGCTGCCCAAAGTATTGAGCAGGTTGGCCTGGGCGGCCGGGGCCTGCACCTGGCCCTGCTGGCTCGAATGCTGGTTCTGCATCGCCGACACGGCATTGGCCGCGTCGCTCAGGTTATAGGCGAACACCGGGCTTGCAGCCAGGGTCATCAGGGTTGCCAAGGTAAGCGCTTTCATCGGGGGAGGACCTCGTCGGCCGGGATGGCCTGGGAAACGAGGCATTTGACTGGGCAAAACGGGGAATGTTCCGGCCGACCATCGAGGCCGCCATAAACCTGTCCATCATAAAAAAGCCCCTCGATTCGAGGGGCTCTTTCATCAGCGTGTTACGCCGCACCCCACATCTTGTGCGGGTCGATCACGAACTTCTTCGGCACACCTGCATCGAACTCGCCGTAGCCTTGCGGCGCCTGGTCCAGGTTGATCACCTGCACGCCAACCACCTCGGCGATGTTGATACGGTCCCACATGATCGCCTGCATCAGCTGGCGGTTGTACTTCATGGTCGGGGTCTGGCCGGTGTGGAAGCTGTGCGATTTCGCCCAGCCCAGGCCGAAGCGGATGCTCAGCGCGCCGATCTTGGCAGCGGCATCCACCGCACCCGGGTCTTCGGTCACGTACAGGCCCGGGATACCGATGTTGCCGGCAACGCGGGTGACTTGCATCAGCGAGTTCAGCACGGTAGCCGGTGCCTCGTGCTTGGCACCTTCGTGGCCATGGCCGCGGGCTTCGAAGCCGACGGCGTCGATGGCGCAGTCCACTTCCGGTTCACCGAGGATATCGACGATCTGCTCGTGCAGCGGGGTGTCCTTGGACAGGTCGACCACTTCGAAGCCCTGGGACTTGGCATGGGCCAGGCGGGCCGGGTTGAGGTCGCCGACGATGACGCAGGCTGCGCCCAGCAGGCGGGCCGAGGCAGCGGCTGCCAGGCCGACCGGGCCAGCACCGGCAACATAGACGGTGCTGCCTGGGCCTACACCGGCAGTCACGGCACCGTGGTAGCCAGTCGGCAGGATGTCGGACAGGCAGGTCAGGTCACGGATCTTCTCCATGGCCTTGTCGCGCTCCGGCAGTTTCAGCAGGTTGAAATCGGCGTATGGCACCAGCACGTATTCGGCCTGGCCGCCGGTCCAGTCACCCATGTCGACGTAGCCGTAGGCGCCGCCGGCGCGAGCCGGGTTGACGGTGAGGCAGACACCGGTGTGCATCTCTTTGCAGGAGCGGCAGCGACCGCAGGCGACGTTGAACGGTACCGACACCAGGTCGCCGATCTGCATGCGCTCGACGTCGCGGCCCTTCTCGACGATTTCACCGGTGATTTCGTGGCCCAGGACCAGGCCGACCTGGGCGGTAGTACGGCCACGGACCATGTGCTGGTCGGAACCGCAGATGTTGGTGGAGACCACCTTGAGGATCACGCCGTGCTCGATCTTGTTGCCGCGTGGGTCTTGCATTTTCGGGTAGTCGATCTTCTGCACCTCGACCTTGCCCGCGCCGAGATACACCACTCCACGATTGCCAGACATGCTCTTACCTCGCTTGATTTTTATTTATGCAGCGGTGGTGGAACCTGCCGCCATCCGTGGGCGGCATGTGTTACTGGAATGCAGGGAATTGTGGGCCTGATACAACTTGTCGCAGTGACTGGAAGCGACAGGGGATTGCCTGTTAACGGCAGGAAAAAATCATGGCCCCAATCGCGGGACAAGCCCGCTCCCACAGGGTCGCAGTGATCCCTGTGGGAGCGGGCTTGTCCCGCGATTGCGTCAGTCAAAGCACGACAGTGCGATTGGCGTTGAGGAACACTCGGCGCTCGATGTGGTATCCCACCGCCCGCGCCAGGGTCAGGCATTCGATGTCGCGGCCCTTGGCAATCAAGTCTTCCGGGTAGTGGCTGTGGTCCACCACCTCGACGCCCTGGGCGATGATCGGCCCTTCGTCGAGGTCGTTGTTGATGTAGTGTGCCGTGGCGCCGACCATCTTCACGCCCTTGTTGTAGGCCTGGTGGTAGGGCTTGGCGCCCTTGAAGCCCGGCAGCAGGGAGTGGTGGATGTTGATCGCCCAGCCATCCAACCGACGGCACAGCTCGGGCGACAGCACCTGCATGTAGCGAGCGAGGATCACCAGCTCGGCGCCGGTCTCCTCGATCACCTGCAGCACCTTGCGCTCCTGGGCCGGCTTGTCCTTCGGGTCCAGGGGGAAGTGGTAGTACGGAATCTTGTGCCATTGGGCCAGCGGTTCGAGGTCCGGGTGGTTGGACACCACCGCCACCACGTCCATGGCCAGCTGACCGATGCGCTGGCGATACAGCAGGTCGTTCAGGCAGTGGTCGGCCTTGGACACCATGATCACCACCTTGGGGCGATGATTCGGCGCGGTCAGCTCGAAGGCCATGCCGAACGCATCGCTGCGCTCGGCGAGGCCGGCACGAAAGCCGGCTTCGTCGAAATCGTCCGGCTGGCGGAACTCGACGCGGATGAAGAACCGCCCCGACAGCCGGTCATCGAAGGAGTGATGCTCCGTCACGTAGCAGCGCTGCTCGTAGAGGTAACGCGTGACCACGTCGACGGTGCCGAGCATGCTCGGGCAGTCGGCGGTGAGAATCCAAGTGTCCGGTGCCCGACTCATGCGTGTTCTCCTTATGCTTCGATGGACAGACCGTATTCAGCCGACGCGTCCTGCAGCCACAGCCACCAGTAGTCGGAGAAGCTGCGGCGGATGACCAGCTCCCAGGTGTCCTCGGCGGTGCGACGGATCACCAGTTGCGACTTGGCGAACACGGTGCCGACAGCCTTGCCGACCGGGAAGTTGTTCGGGTGTACATCATAGCTGGTGGATTTCATCAGCACGTCGCGCACGTTCGGGCCGCGCAGTTCGAGCAGGGTCTGCCCGCCGCTGATGTTGACCACTTGGATGTGCTGGCCTTCGAGGGCGGCGCGCAGTTTCTGCTCGATGGCAAACTCCTGGCCGCCCGGGACGATCAGCAGCCACTCATCGGGGCCGACCCACTGCAGCGACATCTCGGCGTTGGCGACGACGGTCAGGGCGACCGGCAGCTCCAGACCCAGGGCCTTCTTCACGCCAGCGGCGAACGCTGCGTCGTGGCCATCGCCACGGAGAGTCAGGTGACCCAGGAACTTGTGCTCACGCAGGGTGACGCCTGCGTTCTTGCGGCCCTTGCCGACCAGGCTGGCCAGGTCGGCATGGTGCAGCGGCGACTCGGCCCGGGCGTTGGAGCCCGGATTTTGCTGGAAGACGTTGATTACGCTCATTTCTTACCTGCCTTGAATTCTGTTGTGCCGAACGGCGCCGAACCTGTGGGAGCGGGCTTGCCCGCGAATGGGCCGGTGAGGCCAACATCGCATTCGCGGGTAAACCCGCTCCCACAAGATCCAGCACTGCCTTCCGGAGGCCTTAGACGTTCTGCCGTTCACCCTTCGGATCGAAGAACACCGAAGACACGATCTCTGCCTCGATCACGCTGCCATCAGCCTGTGGCGAGTAGACACGCTCGCCCATGCGCTTGAGGCCGCCCTTGACCACACCCATGGCGAACGAATAGCCCAGGGAGTTGGAGGCATAGCTCGAGGTGACGTGGCCGACCATGTCCATCGGGATCGGCTGGTTCGGGTCGAACACCAGCTGGGCGCCTTCAGGCAGCCACTTGGTCGGGTCGACAGGCTTGAGGCCCACCAGTTGCTTGCGATCTTCACGCAGGCAGTCCGAACGGGTCATGCCGCGTGCGCCGATCCAGGAGAACGGCTTGTTGCGACCGACACACCAGCCCATGTTGAGGTCGTCCGGGTTCATCGAGCCGTCGGTATCCTGGCCGACGATGATGAAGCCCTTCTCGGCACGCAGCACGTGCATGGTCTCGGTGCCGTACGGGGTCAGGTTGTACTTCTTGCCCGCCTCGACGATCTGCTCCAGCACGCCCATGGCGTAGTTGGCCTGGACGTTGATCTCGTACGACAGCTCACCGGTGAAGGAAATACGGAACACCCGTGCCGGCACACCGCCGACCAGGCCTTCCTTCCAGCTCATGAACGGGAAGGCTTCCTTGTCCAGGTCGATGTCGGTCAGCTCGGCCAGCAGCTTGCGGCTGTTGGGGCCCGACAGGGTCATGGTGGCCCAGTGATCGGTCACGGAGGTGAAGTACACCTTCAGGTCCGGCCATTCGGTCTGGTGGTACAGCTCCAGCCACTGCAGCACGCGGGCCGCGCCGCCGGTGGTGGTGGTCATGATGAAGTGGTTGTCGCCGACGCAGGCGGTCACGCCGTCGTCGAAGACCATGCCGTCTTCCTTGCACATCAGGCCGTAACGGGCCTTGCCCACGTCGAGCTTGGTCCAGGCGTTGGTGTACACGCGGTTGAGGAACTCACGCGCATCCGGGCCCTGGATGTCGATCTTGCCCAGGGTCGAGGCGTCGAGCAGGCCCACGCTGTCACGTACGGCCTTGCACTCACGCTCCACGGCGGCATGAATGTCTTCGCCGGCTTTCGGGAAGTACCAAGGGCGCTTCCATTGGCCGACATCTTCGAACTCGGCGCCGTTCTTCACGTGCCAGGCGTGCAGCGCGGTGAAGCGCACGGGTTCGAACAGGTGACCACAGTGGCGACCTGCTACGGCACCGAAGGTGACCGGCGTGTAGTTGGGGCGGAACATGGTGGTACCCATCTGCGGGATGGTGATACCCATCGAACGGGCGGCGATGGCCAGGCCGTTGATGTTGCCCAGTTTGCCCTGGTCGGTACCGAAGCCCAGCGCGGTATAGCGCTTGACGTGCTCGACCGACTCGAAGCCTTCGCGGGTAGCCAGCTCGATGGCGGCAGCAGTGACGTCGTTCTGCTGGTCGACGAACTGCTTGGGCGCACGGGCAGTGCCCTTGTCGTGCGGTACCTGGAACAGCGCCAGGGTGGCTTCTTCCTTGCGTGCCACGACCTTCGGCAGGGTGCCGGTGGTGGCCTTGAAGCCCGCCTCGGTCGCTGCCTGGACGCCGCCTTCGAAACCGTCGGCAATTGCATCACCCAGCGGGTATACACCGTTCACGCCGCCGACGCAGACACGTTTTTGCGGGGCATCGCCCGGCACGAAGCCGAGGATGTCGTCACGCCAGATCGGACGACCGCCCAGGTGGGATGCCAGGTGGACCACCGGGCTGTAGCCGCCGGAGGAGCCGATCAGGTCGCATTCGAGCCACTCGCCAGGGCTGGTGACCTTGTGGGCAACGGCGTCGATGGCGGCGACGCGGGCGCCGGTCACATGCTTGGTGCCCTTGGCCTCGATCACGGCGCTGGAGGTCAGGATGCGGATGCCCTTGGCACGCGCTTCCTCGACCAGCGAGCCGCGTGGGTTGTGGCGCGCATCGGCGATGGCGACCACTTGCAGGCCGGCATCGTGCCAGTCCAGCGCGGTGCGGTAGGCGTGGTCGTTGTTGGTCGACAGCACCAGCTTGCGGCCCGGTGCCACGCCGTAGCGACGCACGTATACCGAGATGGCGCCGGCGAGCATGTTGCCCGGCACGTCGTTGTTGCCGTACACCAGCGGACGCTCGTGGGTACCGGTGGCCAGCACGACACGCTTGGCACGCACGCGGTGGACGCGATGACGGACCTGGCCGATCGGGGCGCGGTCACCGAGGTGGTCGGTCATGCGCTCATGGATGGTCAGGAAGTTGTGGTCGTGGTAGCCGTTGA